>NZ_MAYG01000001.1:3084054-3426081 GCF_001684965.1 Chryseobacterium arthrosphaerae
TAATAAAATAGGTAGATTTTCAGTGATTAGTTCTTTACCTAATTGACTTTTTTCTTGCTTATTCTGACAAGAAAACAAAGTAATATAGAATAATATGAACACGAAGTATTTAAAATTTCCAACCATGCAAATTTGTTTTATATAAATTTTCATCGTAAGGCCAAAATACTCCAGTAGCTCGTGTTTCAAAAGCGTTCCCATATTCGTAATTATAATTATCTAATCCTTTTTTAAATCTCACATAATGTACAAGTTCATGTAAAGTAGTTATACCTAATGCAAAAGAATATGCATTGATAGCAGTTTGCACAGTTAACCTTTCCAGTGTCATAACTCTAAGTTTGTTAATTGTAATATTAAAAGGTGAATACGCACTTGTTTTACCTCCAACATTCCATTTATCCCTATAATCTTTTCCATTGCCACTATGAAATACAGATTCAATCACGTCAATCTTAATAGGGAGTTTCTGAAGATTTTCCATACTTAATAATTTTAGCATTTCATCTCTAGATGCTTCGGAATTGTCCATAAATGCCTGAGATATAATATCATTTCCAGAAACAAAACTATGAAGCTTAGTTAATACTTTATAATATCTAGGATATTTAGATTTAACTTCATCAATGCTAATTGATTCTGTTTCAAACGAATCCTTATAGTCTGCGGAAGCAAAATATTTATAGTTCAAAGCTACTATATCTGTGGAGGTCATTTTATTCTGAAACACGCTACTGGTATATGCTATCCCACTTATAGCACCGCTTAAGAAATTACCTCCTTTAAATGCAGAATTCAATCCTCCAGATACAATTCCCGGAAGGAAGTTTTTGATTGCACCTGCATTACTCGCTATATTTCCTAGTGCTCCGGATACGGCTGCTCCACCTATTGCACCTCCTAAAACAGCGCTCCATGATTTCTGCCAGTCCCATTTTCCCGGATTCCAATTTCCATTATTGGCTGCCACACCATTTAAATATCCGCCTACAATAACACCAATAATCCATTGCAAAAAATCGCCAATTGGATCATGCTATATCCATAAAAAAAACAAAAGCAGGTACTCCTGCTTTTGGTATCAAGAGTTTTAGTGTTAATACTGAATCCAAATTCCTTTTATCATTTAATAAAAGGAATCTTAGCAACAATACTATCTTCCAACATAATGTATCCTTTCTTTTCCAAAGTATTTATATATGATTTACAGGTTAGTGGCATACTATTTTTCCTACTGTGATTAGATTTAATATTCCATATATATTTTCCTGGCTTAGATAAATTGTAGATACTTTTTTCCCTATAATTTAGATTTAAAGTTGTATCGATTTTTTGTTTAGGTTTCAAAATAATTAAAGTATTTTTACAATCATCATCGGTATATCGTGTGTAATACCCTCTTAAATAGTCAATCGGATTAAGTTTTTCATTATTGAATAACCAATAAGAATCTCCTGAAAAGCCATAAGGGTCAATGATATATGTTTTACTACTTTTATTTTTAATAATATAACTTATATTATAATTCTCTTCGAATTTCCATGGAGCATTTATAAGAATGTCAATTTCATTACTTTTATTTAATTTCATCTGCGTAGAACAGGAAATGAAAATAAAACAAGTTATTATTAATATGACTTTTTTCATTTTTATTATCATTTAAAATTTAACATATATTTTACAATTGTTCCTATAAAATCTTCTATCCCAGAACCTATTACTCCTGTCCATTCTCCAGCAGCAAGATAAGCTGAAACTTCATCCAAAGCAATCATCATTGGGTGAGTTCCTTGAAATACACCATTCTTCCAATTAAGAAAGTGTTTGCCTTCATGTATTATTACATCTGCTAAACCATAATTTGTTGATTTTCCATTAAAAAGAATAGGAGCTAAAATTATCTTTCCTGAAACAGGATTTGTAACCCCCAATACTAGATTTGGACTCTTAGGATAAGAAAAAAAACCATCTGATCTTATGTCATATTTAATGTAATCTTTTCCCCATTCATTCATTGTATCAGTATTCCCCACTGCAATCCAAGCATCTTTAGGGACAAATAATGATGCTATTATACTAAAACTATACATATTTGCCGGAGCACTAGGATTTAACCCCGAAAGCATCAAGACAAGACTTAATGGGTCTTTTGATTTAGGTCCAAAATATTTTAATCCCAATATTTCATTTTCAGCATCAGAAGCTACCATATATCTTGAGTTTCTAACCATATCTGTCGAAGTAATATATTATGAAGTAAAGTTCTATAAAAATCTGAATATAAGTATAATCCCGCCTGAGGTATTTCTGCTGAAGTTGTTGCATGATACCTTAATACATCCAGCCAACCGTCACCATCAAAGTCCCCAACTAGATCCTTATCGGGATTGGGCTTTATAGCCGGCAGGGCACCCCAAGACCTCTCTTTAGCTGATTCATCATACTTAAAAAGAACTGGATTTGCCTCTTCATTTTTACTGTTTAAAATGGTAATCTTATCAGGGTATCTGTAGGCTGTATCCCGGAAGTCTTTTTTATAAGAAATATTATATTTCTTGTACTGCTGTCCACCACCAGATACTACAATTGATTCTAATAATTTTGACTGGGTGAAAAGAACTTCTTTTACATAGGCTGTTTCTGCCTGTGGCCTTGCTGTAAATGCAAACTCAATTTTGTTAAAATGCGGTGTATTTTGGGTTTCATTTCCACCCCATTCAATGGAACTAATCACAGAAACATTTCCCTCGTTTGTATAGTTATAGGTAATATAATTACCATTTGTATCTATTGATTTGACAATATTATAGTCTATAGCGGTTCTTGCCGGGCTATTTCCAGAAGCCGTGGCACCATACCAGATTTGTGACCCGTCCGGGGAGGTGACTTCCCAATATTCAGGTCCCTGCCAGGACTGTCCTGAAACAGCTCCCACAGATTTAATCTTTACATTGGAATATTTTTCTGTCACATATTCAGCGCCATCTTTACCATAATCGCCAGATTTTAGTATTAATCGTTGTCCGTTAAAGCTGTAATAGTCGGAATAGTCAAGCTGTACATTTTTTGTAACTCCATCTTTTTCAAGATTTTTTCCAATTCTTGAAATTGCGGTTACTCCCGAAATATTCCAGCCATAACCGGCAAGGCCGTTGCCGGCTCCGCTTACATAGACCAAGCTGATATTTGGACCTACTTTTTGAACTCCCGGAGGTGTATCGATCGTCATTGTGTATTGAAGCTGTCCGGCTTGGGTCACTTCAATATTCCCTTTGGTATCATGAAATTTCTGAGCAGGAGCAGTCTGTGAAAGTCCCATAATAGAAATACATGATACTATAAGAGAATAAAATAGTTGTTTTTTCTCTTTGTAAGTTTTCATCTTTGTGTTATCGTTTGGTTATGTTTTTACTAAAAATCCGTCCGTCTTTTAGGGTGAAGCGTATCACATAAACTCCCCAATCATACCCGGTCATGTTAATTCTGATTTTCTTATTCAGGTCAGGCATATTCTGCTGCTGGAATTTCCAGTGTACCGTACTGTGCTGGTATAATGAAACGGACTCGATAAGCCCATCTACTTCATCAGTCCAATCAATGGTTAATACATCATTCACAGGGATCGGATATAGGCGGACCTGTTTCCAGAATGCCTTTTCGTCAATCACAGGAGATTGAGTAAGAGCTGTTGTTTTAGAATCAACTTTTGATGTAGTTTCAGGCATTTGTTTGGCACTTGTATCAGGCCCCCGATATCGCTGATTGCCAGCTTCGTCGTATTTAAAATACACTTCGGTTTGGGAAAATCCTAAAAATCCTATCAGAAAGAAAATAAGGATAATATTTTTTTTCTCATGATTATATAATTTTTTTAATTTTTCTAAAATATGTTTTTTCTCAATCCCTTACAATAGATAAAACACTGTTTAAGAATGAATTAAGATCGTTTATAATCATCATATTTATTTCTTTCCTATGTAAATTTATTTTACAAAATATTTTTCCAAAATAAATAAAGAAATACAGAAAAAATTACAAAATGTCTAAAAAGGAAATTTAACGATTAAGCATAAGCTTTCCCATTCATCAGATAAAAATGACCTTTAGAACATAAAATTTCACCATTTGACCGAGAAAATTTCCGTTGATTTTTTTTTAATAGTATTTTCGTTCAAAATTAAACCATGAAAAAAATTATCAGATTCTTTAAATATGCTCTGCTGAGCGTATTGACCATTATTTTACTCTCTATCCTGTATCTTTTTATAAGCAATAGAATATTTCTGGGCAGTCAGGATGAAAAGTTTACGGATTACCTGAAGAATAACCAGGTACAGATTTCAGACACTATGGACGGCAAATTATTTGATGATAATTTCTACAAATCTCAGGTTGTGCTTTTAGGGGAAGTTCATGGATATGCGGATAACCAGAAGCTGGATGAATATCTTCTGAAATTTTTAAACAAAAAAGCAGGCATCAGATATTATATTGCTGAAATGGACAGTATTCACGCCAGTAAACTGAATAAGTTTTTACATGGAAATACAAAGGATCAAAGGCTGCTCAGAGAAGTTGTAGCAGCAATTCAGAAGAGAATTCCCCAGCAATCCAGTAAAGAGCTCCTTCAAAAATGGAATACTATTTATGATTATAACCAGACCTTACAGGATTCGTTAAAGATCACTGTGATCGGTGTTGATACAGACTTCAATGACAATTCCCGTAAGATTTCCAGAGATTCTGCAATGATTGTTAATTTTAAAAACTCAATAAAAAAGCTGCATATTGAGCATGAAAAGTTTTACGGACTTTTTGGATTTTACCATGTGCTTCAAAATGGTGTGAAGAAGGATGAAAAGCCTTTCGCAGAACGTCTTAAAAATTCAGGGTTTACAACATCCAGTATCGTAAGCTACACCATAGACAGTGAGATGTACCTCCCTAAAAACCCGCAATTTCCTACTCCGGAAGACCAAAAAATTACCTGGATCAACGCAGATGGACCGCTGATGCTGGTAAAAGGGATCAATGATTTTAAAGAAATAACATCAGCTAACTCGATTACTTTATTCAGACTTAATGCGAAAAATTCTCCCTATCAAAATTCCGGTAAACTGATCACTGTGAAATCAAGAATGTTTGGTGATAGTTTTACTCCAAAAGAAAATACTTCGACCCTTGACTATTTTCAATATGCTGTACTTCTGAGAAACTCCAAAGCTTTAACTCCATTACAATAATTAATAGCTGATGAAGATGAAAAAAATCTGTCTTATCATAATACCCTGTCTCCTGTTCTCATGCTCTGTAAGACCTGTTGCTGATAAAACACTGGATTACAGAAAACTGGAAAAGGTACCGGACAGCGTAAAGGTTGAGAATATCGTGATCAAAAATCTTTTCAAACACCAGCTGCTTGCTCATAAAGACCAGCAATATGATTCTGCCCGAATTGTTAAAAATGTTTATCTCCCGCATAAAAAACTTTGGGACAGTTGCTATGCCATGATCTTTGGTGATGAAAATGCCCATCTCTTCAATACACCTGCAGGAATGATCAGGTGGAATAAAACGCTGTATGAAAAAAATAAATCTCAGCTGGAAGACAGGGCCAGTATTCTTTTAAATACAGATACTAAAAAGCTTTTTAAGAAAACCCTGACACAATTTAACAAGTTAGTTCCCTATCAGCCTAAAGCTAAAATCAGCCTGATCTTCACTCCTCTGACCGGAATTTCATTCGGAGGCTGCAATGATGAACAGTTTGCTCTGGAACTGAACAATAAAAGTGTGGATATTCTCTATTCACTTGAAAAAGGACTTCCCCATGAGCTCAACCACATGGTATATGAGCATTTCAGAAAGGCTGATCCTGACAGAAACACTGCACTGAGCCAGACCATAGATGAAGGTTTCGCCTGCTATTTCACATATATATTCTTTGACCGCACCATGGAAAAACATGAAGCAGTGGAAAACATGACAAAGGAAAACTGGAACTGGTATATAAAAAATGAAAAAGACATTTTTACAAAACTCAAACCCTATTTTACTGATGCTTCAGGAAACAATCCTCTGCTGAGAAATGACAGGCATCAATTATTTCCTGATGCTCCAAAATCAATGAACTATTGGCTGGGATTCAGAATTATTGAAAAGTACACAGAAAAAAACGGTCCCGCTTCCTGGAAAGATATTTATCAGCTTACAGCCAAAGAGGTCCTGGAAAAAAGCGGTTACGAAAAATATATAGAAAGCCTGTAGAGCACCTGTCTCAATATTACAATTGCCACTTCTTACTGCAGCCTTTTTGCAGAGGAGTGGTTTATTTATGACGTAATACAATGTCATCACAACCTGTTACCAAAAAAATTGTGGATAACTTTTCCCCACCCCCTCTCATCTTATCAATAAATTGTGGATAACTTTTTTACAGCATAAAAAATATTATACAAAATAATGATAATCAGTATTTTATATTAAAACATCTATCAACAATAGTTTTCAACAAATAAGCTGTAATGTGGATAAATATAATGTGGATAACTTTTTTTTACTCCATATTTTTAGGAGATCAATGGTTGCTGATACTTAAAAACAAATTTTGACACATTTTAAAACATAATCATTTATTAATCAAATAAAAATATCACCTAATAAAGAATTAAATACCACAAAACATTGATTTAATAACACATATAACAACAATAAAAAATAAAATACTTATTTTAGCTATTGAACAATACATAAAAAATTTATTTTTTTTTAATCAAAATAAGAAACACTTCCCCACCCATTGAACACGATGAAAAAACTTATCCACAAAATGAAAAATGAATTGAATAACCCAATAATCCCTCATTCACATGACAACACCAGACATCAAGAAAAACATCATTCCTTATCTTGGGGAAACAGCCCCTTACATTTCTGTACCTGAAAATATTATTTTCAATGGCAACAGGCTGGAAACCATGATTTCAGATTACAACTTCAATCATGAAAACTTTTCCAGACTTATTAAGCTTTTATCATCATTGGGAAGCTGTAACCTGTACAGACTTTTAAATTCTTCCCTGAAAGAACAGATCTATTTTATGGGTGAAAAAGTGAGAATAAGACAGCTTTCTTACAAAAAATCAGACTCCGCAACCATTACCTGCGAAAGTTTTCTGGAATCTAAAAGAAAAGGTAAATCATCACTTCTGATGCGGGATAACCATTCAGGAGAACCCCTCTACTCTTTTGAACTTGACTACCATATCATTGTAAAAGACACCTTTAAACTTTTCTACAGGGATTACTTTAATGATGTTCCTGTAGAGTATTACGAAAATAAACTTCCTAAAGGCAGGATAATAACGGAAAACGACCATCAGTTTACCATTTTCATAGAGCCTTTCACTCCCAACCAGTGTAAAGGACATTTTGAAAATTATCCTATCGTACCTTCTGTTTTTATTATGAACTGCACATTGAGGGAGATTTTCAATTTCCTGGGCCAGAAAGAGTCTTACGAAGTTGACAATCTGGAAGGATATGCCACCAAAGCCATGCCTACAGGAATAGAATACAGGATCGATGTTTCCCATCAAAAACTTTTAAAGAACCTTCTTTTTTTCAAATGTGAAATAAAGGATCTTTCCGGCACACCTTACGCAACCATTATCACCAATATCAGGTTCACAGAAAATAAGTAAATTACGGGATCCCTGCCACAACTGCAGGGATCTTTTTTAATAGGAATATCCGAACGTATGACCACAAATTTAAAGTTCAATCCTTTAACAGCATAAAGCAGGAAAGATAAATAAATGAATATTTTTAATGCATCTGTCAATAAAATAAAGCATCAACCCTAATTTTATCTGTAGGTCAGCACATTTTTTGTAACTTCCGCAATCCAAAACCGTAATTTCAAAATCATGAAAAAGTATCTTTTTATTTTCACATTGATCTACATACAGTGTCTTTCCCAGGAGCAGATAAAAGTATCACACGTTTCCCAACATGATAACTTTATTGAAGTAGGTATACATATGGACAAACCTACTGATAAATTCAACCTGATCAGATTGGATACACTGACAGTGACCGGCAATCAAAAGAATATATTAAAAGAAAATAAAGAATACCCTTTAAACTACGGATATAACAATGGAATGACCTTAGTAAGACGGTATGACATCCCGGAGAAACATTCCAAAAATGTAACGATCAAAGGCGTTATCCAATACTTCACCCCATCAAAGAGCAACGGCTCGTACATTGATGCCGGAAAACTCAAAAATATAAAACTGAATACGAACCTTGTGAGCAAGGCTTTTACTGACAAATACCCCAAATTATATTTCAGTATCATTGATTCTGCTGCCATCAATAAAGTTTTTCCTGATCTTAAAGTAAATAATGAAAAGATCGATTTTAAAAGCTATGATATCATGTATGCCTACAGAGACGGCAGCCCGCAGAAACTCACTTACTTCATCAATGACAATCCGGATCCCGGATATAATAATATGATATTGGAAGACAGCAAAACAGGCATTGTTTATAAACTTGTCCGATTGAAACAAAATATGTCTCCTTCTGAAAAAGACCAGATTCATGTGGAACTGATGATTGAAAATGAAAATGCGGTCAGAAAAATTCCTTTTGAATTAAAAGATATATCGGTCGCCGAAAAATAACAGAATATCAAACCTCACAAAATCATTTCAAATGGAAAAGTACACGCTGTCATCAGATGGCCAGAAAATTCATTACAGAGAATCCGGAAAAGGAAACATATCACTTATTTTCGTTCATGGCTGGCTGGGAAATACAGAATGGTGGATTGATCAGCAAATTTTTTTTGAAGACCGGTATCATGTGGTTTCAATGGATCTCGCAGGGCATGGAAAATCCGGTACCACAAGAGAAAACTGGACCAGTGAAGGTTATGCAGATGATATTAAAGCGGTAGCAGATGATATTCAGTCTTCAGAAATCATATTGGTAGGGCACTCTATGTCCGGAGCTTATGTACTGGAAGCTGCTTTAAAGATTCCGGCCACTAAAGCTATTGTACTGGTGGATACTTTAAAAAACCTGGGCGAAGTTTATACGGAAGAGCAGGTTGAAGAAGTTTTGTCTGCCTATCGCTCTGACTTTAAAAACACTGTGGAAAACTACCTTCCCCAATTTCTGTTTGCAGAAAAAACGCCTCCTCAGGTAAAGGAAAGGATACAGTCTGAATTTCTTCAAAACGCACCTGAAATAGCTGTAGATCTTCTCAGCCCTTTATACAAAACAGACTCCGGAAAGATTGCAGATCAGATCCGGGTTCCGGTAGTGGCAGTCAATTCCGATGCATCTCCCACTCACCTTGAAAATAACCGCAAGCACCTGAAAAACTACGATTATGTGACTATTACAGATGTTGGACATTATCCTATGCTTGAAAAACCCCGGGAATTTAATCTTATCCTTGATAAAGTTATTAAAAGCCTGATCTAAAACCACACAGCCATGCAAAATACCAGGATATTCACCACAGCATTCGCAAGCGTTTATCCCCATTATATTCAAAAAGCAGAAAAGAAGGGACGCACAAAATCAGAAGTTGATGAAATCATCTGCTGGCTGACCGGCTATGATGAAAAAGAACTTCAGGAACAGCTTGATAAAAGAAATGATTTTAAAACTTTCTTTGAGCAGGCACCGCAAATCAATCCTAATGTTTCACTCATCAAAGGGGTAATTTGCGGGTATCGTATAGAAGAAATAGAGGATGAACTGATGCGGAATATCCGCTATCTGGATAAGCTGATTGATGAGCTGGCTAAAGGAAAACAGATGGAGAAGATATTGAGGAAATAATACTTAATTACTGAACTTTAGCATGATTAAAAAAGCTTACATTCATGAATATGGCAATAGAAAACTAGAACCGGAACATCAGGATGTGATTGATGTACTCGAAAAGAGATGCATAAACTATGAACTTTTCACAGACAAAAAAATTTCAAGAAATCAGCTAATTATCGACAATACAACATTTATTGCGGGAGATCATTCTGTCTTTGCTTATATTTTCAAAAAATACAGACTGGCACCTCCCGCAGACTGCTACCCAAAAGCTCTTCAAAATTATTTGAAAAGAGATATCCGGGAAACAACAATACATAACATTTCCAACAGTTTTGACGGAAATATTCCATATATTTTTGTAAAACCTAAATTAAAAACTAAACTTTTCACAGGGTTTACAATAGAATCACCGCTTGATCTTTATCGTCTGATGGAATTTCCAGGAAATACAGAGCTCTACTATTCCCCCATTGTCAATTGGAAAGCAGAATACAGGGTATTTGTAAACAATTCAAAAATCGTAGGGATCAAGAAATATAATGGTGAGGAAGGATATGAACCGGATATGACCGTTGTACAAAATGCAGTGAACGATCTTGAGAATTCAGAAGAACGTACTAAAGCTTATGGGATAGATTTTGGAATCTTGTCCACAGGAGAAACCGCACTGGTAGAATGGAACGATGGCTACGCACTGGGATCTTATGGCCTTGATAAGGAAATTTATACCGATTTATTATTAGCAAGATGGTGTGAAATTATCAACGGTTAATCATTATTACCAAAAAAATTGGGCTTTTTAGATTTTTATGTATTTTTGCAAAACACAAATAAAAAAATTAACAAACTTTCTATTTTTCACATACCATTTTTCAACAATAAACAACATGTAAGGTCTTAAGAAGAAAGACAACGACCTAACATACTCAAATAATTAATAAAAACTAATAACAACTCAGATGGACAAGAAAAAATTATCTTGTATTTTCCTTTTTGTAAATTTTTGTATGGCTTTTGGACAATGGCAAAACCTTAATCTCAATCAAAATGTTTTATCTACATTTAAAGTAGGAGACATAGAAATTGCAGGAACCTCCACAGGCATTTTTTACAAAAATCAAAATGCAGCAACCTGGACACAGGCCTCAGGAATTACCAACAAAGCCATAAGCTTTGATTCTTACAACAATACCATTTATGCTTCAAGCTATGAAAATCTCTATAAATCTGTAGATAATGGTATGAACTGGACTCCTTTAAACACAGTATATACCGTAGCAGATATTAATGCAGTAGCCGTAGCAGATGCTGATAACTTAATTGCAGGAGTAAAAGGGTGGGGAATTAGATTTTCAGTTAATGGTGGCACCGAATGGTGGGGATCAGACTCGAGCTGGCAGAGTAAGGTAACATCAATTATAAAATTAAAAGACGGATATTTTTCATCTTATTCATCAGTCGGACAGCTACAACGTTCTACAAACCTGGGACATCAGTGGTATACCCCACAAGGAAATGGTATCAAGATAGGATTAAGCAGTACTTATCAGGATATCAATACATTAGCTTCACTTAATGATTCAACATTGATTGCAGGCACTAAAAACATATCATGGACGCAGGGTGATGGTGTATATTTTTCCAACGATAATGGTGAAAATTTTACAAAAAAAATTAACGGTTTAACAACGACAGCAATCAACTCACTTGCAACAACTGGTAATCTAATCTTCGCAGGGACAAGTGGCGGCGGAGTATTTTACTCAAATAATGAAGGAAATAACTGGACAAGTCTTAATATGGGACTTACCAATATGGAAGTTACGCGCGTTTATACAAATGAATCATTTTTATATGCATGTACCCCAACAGGAATTTTTAGAATTGATATATGCAGCCTTCTTCAGGGAACATCCAGAATATTTTCTACTGCCAATATTACGGCCGTAAATTCTAAATTGCTACAAGCTAATCTTGGCGGAAAGAACTATACATGGTTTAAAAACGGCCAAATCATTCCAGGTGCCAATTCCAGCAGCTATACTGCCACAGAAAGTGGTCAGTATAAAGTTGTTATTAATTATTCCGATACTTGTGCAGATAATTCAAACATGGTCAACCTAACTGTTCAAACATTAGCAGCTATTGAAAGTAATTATGATCATAAAAATGTAAGAATCTACCCCAACCCCGGGCAGAATTTCATAAAAATTAAAACTCAGAAGTACCACCATGTCGATTATAGAATTTTTGATCTTACAGGAAAATTAATCCTTACAGGAAACACCAGAACAGAGGATCAGATTAATATACAAAGCTTAACAGCTGGAAATTACATCATCAGAATCAAAGATGGAAACCAAAAAGAAGAATCCATAAAATTTGTAAAAAAATAATCGTTTTATAAGCGATATAGAAGAGACTGTCTGAAATGACGGTCTCTTTTTTTATTTAAATTCGCCACAAAATGCTTCCCCATTTCAAAAAACTTCCCGAAATTAGCAACCTGTGCGTTAAATACTATTCAATGAAATAAAAATTTAAATTACAACATACAGCAAAACTTAGTATAAGTTTTCTTCGGGGCAGGGTGAAATTCCCTACCGGCGGTTACAGTCCGCGACTCCTTTCTTACGGAAAGGACTGATCTGGTGAAATTCCGGAACCGACAGTTAAAGTCTGGATGGGAGAAGAAAATGAGATGATCAGTAAGATTCCTTATGGGCTCTTATTGTGTCGTATTTCATTTCCATGTACCGAAGAGTATTTTAACTTTTAAAAGTAAAATAACATGGAAAAATTATTAGAACAATTCGGAGTTACCTCCAGAGAACGTGTAGAAAAAGCACTTCAAACATTACAAAAGGGAAAAGGTATTCTTTTAGTAGATGATGAAAACCGTGAAAACGAAGGTGACATCATTTTTCCCGCTTCCACTATTACAGAACAGGACATGGCACTTTTGATCCGTGAATGCAGCGGTATCGTATGCCTGTGTATTTCCGAGGAGAAAAGCAGGCACCTTAATCTGCGCCCGATGGTGGAAAATAACAATTCGAAAAATCAGACCGCATTTACCATTTCTATAGAAGCCAGAGAAGGAGTAGAATCCGGAGTTTCAGCAAAAGACAGGGTAACAACCATCAGAACGGCTGTAGCTCCCGATGCTCAGGCAGAGCATATTGCAAGCCCCGGACACGTTTTCCCTCTGATTGCTAAAAAAGACGGTGTCTTCGAAAGACGTGGCCATACGGAAGGCAGTGTTGATCTTGTAAAAATGGCCAATCTGGGTGATGATGCCGTACTGTGTGAACTGACGAATGAAGACGGTTCTATGGCAAGACTTCCGGAAATCGTAGACTTTGCTCTCAGAAAAGGGATGAGCGTGGTCACAATTGAAGACATCTACGCTTACCGTAAAATGATCCTCAGCAACTAAACATACTTTATTTAACGCACAGGGCAGCCGTTTGATTCGATCAGACGGCTGCTTGTATTTAAATATTTAATTAAAAACAAGTTAAATGAAAATTGAATTCTGTTTTTATTTAACTTTAACAAAAAAATTGACTATGAAAAAATCACTACTTATTCTACTGGGAACCTCAGCGGTTCTTTCAGCGCAGATTACCCTTACCAAAGCTTCTCACGATCCTGTAATAGGAGATGTAGTAAATAATAATCTGGTAACAGGAACTGTAGACAACTCTGCAACAGGAGCCAATGCAACATTCTCGAATGGAAGCTTAACCATGGGCGCTGCATCACAAACTACTTATTCAACACCTACTTCTGCCGAGATAACAACGTTTCCGGGGTCTACTATTAAAATGGCAGACGGAACAACAACGATCTATTACAAAGCATCAACAACCAAACTGGAAATCACAGGAATTGTTAATCCACAGGCTACGTTGAACTTTAGTGTAGACAATGGCACTTATAATAATTACCCGACAACCTTCGGACCTGCTCAAAATGATACTGCTAAAGGAACCTTTACTTCATCCGTTGCCAACGGTTTGTTCAGCGGAACATTAGCTACCCAGGCTGACGCATACGGAACATTGATTCTGGGTAACCACACTTACAGCAATGTTCTCAGGGTGAAGTATACGCAGAATTTTAATCTGTATGCATCATTTGATATTACATACGCCAATCCGATCGGAACAGTGACCAATACAGCCTACGCCTATTATGACACCTCTCACAGATATGCATTACTCAGCACCACAAATGGAAACATCAGTGTTCCGTTACTGGGAATCAACCAGTCTACTTCAAGCGCTCAGGCTTTAAGCGAAACATTCCTGGCCACCAGAGATGTGATGAAAAAAACAAATCTTACCGTTTATCCTAATCCGGCCCGGGATTTCATCGGTTTTAAAGGAGATATGGAAAATTTTTCCACAGCGAAAATCTACAGTCTGGATGGAAAACTGATCAAAACTTCAGATATAAAATCGGGAAATATTCAGATCTCAGATCTTCCGCCGGCTTCTTATTTTATTGAAGTCAGTGGTAAGAATGCTGAAACGAAACAGAATACAAAATTCATTAAGAAGTAATAAAAAAATCCCGTTCAATGCTGAACGGGATTTTTTTTGGAAAGGAAGCCGGAGGATGGAAGCTGGAAGTTCTTCCGGTCTGAAGAGCTCTTTAACCCGATTTTTATCAATATCGAATTTTATCACAATCAATTATGACAACCTCCGGAAGTATCCCGACAAACAGAAACTTCCTGCTCCCTGCTTCCATCCTATCCCTAAAAGGTGGCTGCCGGTGCCGTCTCATTATTAAGCTTTCTTTGAATCTCCGTCTTTTTCCCTTTGGAGAAATCATAGCTGAGCCCGAGCACAAACATTGATTTATTATTCATAATCTGTGTATGAACCCTGTAATCTACCAGACTTTCCTGTAAACTCTTTGTTTTATATTCAGAAGGCATTCCGATCCAGTACATTCCTGTAGAAAACGTCCAGTTTTTATGTTTATAGCTTATAAAAATATTGTTCTGGTTTTCATTTGTATTAAGGAAGGCTCCACTAAGGCTATACGTAGGAATATTAAACTGATACTGCATTGAAAAAGCTTTATATTCTGAAGACAGGACAAAGTAATTTCCCCAATAGCTGTTTTTAATCAACGCTCCTGTGCTTGTTTTTACGGTTTCAGCTGTAGGTACTATAACTGCTTTTATAACCAGAAGGCTGTTCCCGAAAGGTTTGTATGAACCTGTCAACTGTACACCATACCTCTGTCCGTTTTTCCCATTCTCATAAGTGAGTGCATACCCTCCCAAAACATGATCCTGAACGTAATACTGATTGATCACCCGGTCTGTATAGCGGTAAAACAAGGCTGCATTAAAATCAAAATATTTATTGTTAAAAGAATAGATCAGATTATTCGAAAAAACCTGCTGAGATTCAAGCAAAGGATTTCCCCGCTGTACGATATTGGGAGCCAGCTGTATTACATTACTGCTCAGCGCATTACTTTGCGGACTCACCGGAGTATAACTTCCTGTAAAACGTAGGTTCTGATTATTTTTCAACTGATATCCTAAAACAACCTTTGGGGTAAACGTCCATTCATCAAAAGTATTTTCAGCACTTTTATTGTGGATATTGGTAAGCCCAGCTCCAAGACGATAACTGAATTTCTCTATTTTTCCGGAAAATTCTGTATAAAAATATTGTTCCAGATAGTTGACGGTATATTGGGAATATCCGGCAAGATTATTCAGATCATTGGAAATGGAAGATCCTGAAATCCTGTATCCGGATGAAAGCTTTCCTGCCTTAAAATCATGGGTATGGGCAAGTTCTCCCACGACACTGGTCTGTTTTGCTTTCAGAGTCATGTCATTATCATATACGGAAAGCCCTGAGGCTATGATCCATTCCTGAGCTGTTTCGGAAGTATTGGTCGTATAATGAGAACCTACAACATTAATGCTCAGCTCATCCTTATCACCTATTTTTTTCGAATAATAAAGGTCAAGCTTGGGAATCACGTAATCCGAGCCGTTATTTTTAAACATTCCGTGCTCTTCATTGGATGCATTTTCTGAAAAAATACTTTGTCCTGTTCCTTTTGAAAATCTGCTGAAAATGGCCATATTCAATTTTGCCTGGAAAGAATAGTTATCAGGCACCATCCTGGTATAGCGTAATGCCACATTCTGGAAAGTATATCCGAAATGATCTTTTCTGTTTTCATCTGAACGGTAATGTTTTCCTCCCAGCTGATAATCATACGTACTATTAACTCTCCTGTCATTATAATCCCTTACGTTGATGGAATATTCAAGACCGAAATCATTTTTTCCTTTTGTATAGCCGGCATAGGCTGAGCCGTTCACAAATCCCGTATTCAAAGCAGAGAAGACTTCGGTTCCGGATACATATCCTGTCTCCGCAGATTTTGTCACAATATTCACCACCGTATCTGCCAGGGTTGCCCATCTTGCAGGCGGAATATCATAATACTCCACTTTCACCACTTCCTGAGGAGCCACACTCCGGATCTGCAGGTCTGTAGCTTCAATTCCATTGATCAGGAAAAGTGTAGTTCCTCCTTTTGTACTGGTAATTGTATTACCGATCGGGTCAAGCTGTAATTCGGGAAGAGTTTTCAGCAGATCTTTTGCATAGCGGGCTTTTTCCAGGGCTTCTTTATCAAAGGTGTAGACAGCCTTATCCGCCAATTGCTTTTTACGCTGTGATTTTAAAATAACTTCCTGAATCTCTTTGGGTGTTGCAACCTCTGCGGTATCTTTTTCTGCTTCCTGAGAAAAGGCAAAGGTTCCCCAAAGAAGGAACAGGGTATATATCGTTTTTTTCATGTCAAATAATGAACTTATACTCTTAGGACAATTGATCTTTCACAGATATTACATTGGCAAACATTAGCCTTGAATGAATTTTTTTTAATAAAATTTTATTATTATGTTAAATTCAGCCCGCTTTTTGCTGTTTTTTTGAAACATCACAAAATATAAAGTCATGAAAAAAGCAGTCCTGTTACTTCCATGCGTTCTGTTTGCTGCAGCCCAGGCTCAGGAAACAGAAAATAACCCGGCAGAAAAGATGAATATCATCAAAACCAATGTCACAGCCTATGCTTTCCGGAATATTAATCTGTCTTACGAAAGAGCGATCAACCAGTGGTTCTCCGTGAATATTGGATTCGGGACCATGCCGGAAGGAAAGGTTCCCTTCATCAATGCCTTCCTGAAAGATGAGGATGAAAAAAGATTTCAGAATCTCAGAGTAAAAGCAACAAACTTTACCATAGAGCCCAGATTTTACATAGGACATGGATATGGAAAAGGATTTTATATTGCCCCTTATTACCGGCACTCCGATGTTTCGTCCAATACGTTTGATTTCTACTATGATTACAATGGGCCGGACGGAAATACCTACCAGATCCCTCTCAAAGGAGAAGGCAGTACTAAAGGAGACAGTGGCGGATTAATGGTAGGAGTACAGTTTTTCCTCACCACAAGCCGGAACCTCGTCCTTGATTTCTGGATTGCAGGAGCCCATTATGGAAGCGGCAGAGGAGATTTCAGTATGACTTCCAATTATGTGCTTACCCCGGATATGCAGGCACAGCTAAAAAAAGAAATAGAAAACCTGGATATCCCATTTGTAAAATATACTGTGGAAACGAATGCCAATGGAGCAAGAATAAAAGTGGATGGTCCGTGGGCTGGTTTCAGAAGCGGGCTTTCTTTGGGATACAGATTTTAAAAAATACAATTAAAACCCAAAATAATTGTACTTTCTTTTTTTATGAATGGTTTTTTTTATCTTTAAGCCAAACAATTGCTTATTTGGATGAATACTGAATATGAAAATCCTGATCATAGAAGACCATAAAGAACTTGCAGCCAATACAGTAGATTACCTTAAGAAAGAAGATTATATCTGTGAAATAGCCTCTAATGCAAAGGAAGCGTTAGAGAAAATTGAGCTTTTTGAATATGATTGTATTCTTCTGGACCTGATGCTGCCTGATGGTAACGGACTTGAGATTTTAAGACATATTAAAAATGACACTCCACAGGCAAGCATTATCATTGTGTCAGCCAAAGACTCTTTAGATACAAAACTGATGGGGCTAGATGACGGAGCAGATGATTATATCACCAAGCCCTTTTCACTTCCGGAACTGCATTCCAGAATCAAAGCTGTTTTGAGAAGAAAAACCTCCGAGACCAACCACCATCTCATTTTCAATGAAATTACCGTGGACCTGGAATCCAAAGAATGTAAAATCAATGGTAAATCCGTCAATTTTACAAGGAAAGAGTTGCATCTACTTATTTATTTTATCAACAATCAGAACAGGATGTTGTCTAAGCAGTCTATTGCAAGCCATCTGTGGGGCGATTATACGTACAGTATTGATAATATAGATTTTGTTTACCAGCATCTTAAAAATTTAAGAAAAAAAATTCTTGATGCAGGAGGGAAAGATTATCTCCACACCGTTTACGGATTAGGCTATAAATGGATTGACAAATGAATTTAAGTTTTCGATTTGCCAGAGCATTTACCCTTCTTGTATTTTTTGTTCTGATCACCGGTTTTGCTATTTTTTATTTTGCGTTTGAAAGAGCTACCATGCGATCTGCTATCCTCAAGCTTGAAGACCTGAATGCCTATGTTGCAGATAAGCTGAACCGGGATCCCAACTATGACTATCTTACCGCCCATCATCGGCAGACCCAGGTAAAAATTCTTCCTCCCCATTCTACAACCACCAAAGAAAAAATCATTGAAGAAAAATATATCTGGAACAAAAGCATCCAGTCTTACATCAACAAAATTACAGTAATCACCTATCCTGTTATTCACCAGAAAAAATATGCTATAACAAGTGTACGGTATATTACCATTATCGAAAATCATTTTCTGATAAGTATTATCATGGTCGTTGCCTGGATTATGGTGTTCCTGATCATTCTCACCATCATTGTAAGTGTTCTGGTCTCTAAAAAAATCCTCGAACCTTTTTATCATGCGATGGATGAAATCAAAAAATTCAGCCTGAAAGACAGCCGGCCAATGAATCTGATGAAAACCCGTACTGAGGAGTTCAGATCATTGAACGGATTTCTTATAAAAATGTCCGAAAGCTCTAAAAAAGATTATCACCTTTTAGAAGAACTGTCAGAAAATACGTCTCATGAGTTACAAACCCCTTTAGCTTCTATCAAAGGAAAAATAGAACTTTTGATGGACAGTGAACTTTCAGAAAACCAACTCATCACTCTTTCTTCGATGAATGATGAGCTGGACCGGCTTTCATCGATCAATCAATCTCTTATATTACTCGCCAGACTGGATCATTTTGAAAGAGAAGATTCACATCTTGTCAATTTTTCACAATTGCTTCAGGAAAGGCTCTTTTACTTTGAAGATTTATTTGAAATTCAGAACCTGACCCTTACAAAAGAGATCCAGGAAGAGGTATATCTTAATTTTGATAAAAATTTAGCTACTATTGTCATCAACAACCTTATCAATAATTCTAAAAGACACAATATTGATCATGGAAAAATCTCTGTAATCCTTACAGGAACTTATTTACAGATCTCCAATACCGGAAATCCACCCACGATTCCTACCGACGAATTATTCAAAAGATTCAAGCGTGGAAACCCCAATCAAAATTCCATTGGGATTGGTTTGGCGCTCGTGAAGAAAATTCTGGAGATTTATAATGCAGAAATCTCTTATCATTTTGAAGGCAATTTGCACACCATAAAAGTTAATTTATCAAAATAAATACCTGATTTACAAAAACATAATAACAAAAATTCAAATTCTGTAAAAACTTCAGAATTTCTTCAGAATTTATATCTTGTTTAGGTGCAAACAAAAGCACTCATGAAAAAACTACTCATTATTATCAGTGTAATGCTTGTACAAAACATCTATAGTCAGGATTCCACCGGTATCAAAAAAATTCCTGAAGAAAATGTTTCAGAGAAAAATCCGCTGGATATCGGAGAGCTCAAAATAAAGCTCAACTCCAAAGGTGATCAGTGGATTAAATTGGGTATTTCCAGCCAGATCTGGCTTCGAAGTATCGAAAACAATCCGGGGACCAGCGTCAATGGGGTTCCTCAGGAACAAACCTATGATGCCGGGATCAGGAGGATGAGGCTCATTATTCAAAGCCAGGTAACTCCTTTTTATTCTGTGTTCTTACAGATGGGGATCAATAATCAGAATTTTATTTCGGGTGGCGGATCCGGAACAGGTAATAATGGAGCCGGTAAGAAAGCCCCGTTCTTTTTCCATGATGCCTATAACGAGCTGGCCATTATCCCGAGAAACAATTTTCAGACGGGAAAACCCAATAAGAATAACCTTTATCTGGGGGCCGGGCTACATTCCTGGAATGGAGTAAGCCGCCTTACCAATGCCAGTACCACAAAAATGCTTGCAGGAGATATTCCTATTTTCAACTTTCCTTCTATTGAAATCGCTGATCAGTTTTCAAGACAGCTGGGGGTATTTGTTCATGGAGAATTTGACAGGCTTAACTATCGTTTCAGTGTCAACAAGCCTTTTGCGACCAATTTAAAGCCTGTAGTCGGGGGACCTGCAGTAGATAATAATCAAAGCGGAAAATTATCTTATTCAGGATATGCATTTTATCAGTTCTTCGGCAAAGAAACTACCGTTACATCTTTTTTACCCGGCAATATCCTTGCAGCCAGAAAAGTGCTGAACATAGGAACGGGATTCTATACCAGTAAAGATGCTACGCAAACCCAGCCTTCGGAAAATGTTTTTGAATCCCACCCTGCCAATATTTTTGGCGCCGATGTATATTCAGAAATTCCTTTGGGAAATAAAAATAAAGAAATGGGGCTCACATTGTATTCGGTATATTACAATTACAATTACGGTCCCAATTACCTTAGAATGAGCGGGCTGCTCAATCCCGGAGCTCCCGATCCTTCATTTACAGGCCAAAGAGCGCTGGAAGGAGCCGGAAATAACAGGGTTTTGATGGGAACAGGAAACATCTGGTTCTCTCAGGTGGGTTTCGTTATTCCTAAATTCAGCACTATTTTAAAAATCCAGCCTTTTTTCAACTATGCGCTTAAAAATATGAAAGCCCTCAACCAAAGCGGAAGCTATTATGACATAGGCACCAACTTTTATTTATATGGCCAGAATGCAAGAATTGTTGTTCAGTACAGCAGCAGGCCGCTATATGATATTGCTGACAAAACTGTTTTTGACAGAAAAGGTGAATTTCTGTTGTCTTTACAAATCGTACTTTAAAATTTAATATCTTACTTATATGAATACTGCCCCAATTACTACTGCCCAAAGAATCAAAGCCATTGTAGGCGGATCTGTTGGAAACCTTGTTGAATGGTACGACTGGTATGCCTATGCTGCCTTTGCCATTTATTTTTCAAACTCTTTTTTTCCGGACTCCGATCTCAATGCCCAGCTGATGAATACCGCCGGAATATTCGCCGTAGGATTTCTGATGAGGCCTATCGGAGGCTGGATGTTTGGAAGTATAGCCGACAAAATCGGAAGAAAGAAAGCAATGACACTTTCCGTGCTGTTGATGTCATTCGGATCACTGCTTATCGCTTTAACTCCTACGTATGAAACGATAGGGATACTGGCTCCCATTTTACTTTTAATTGCGAGATTGCTTCAGGGATTAAGTGTAGGTGGAGAATATGGAGTTTCCGCAACCTATCTCAGTGAAATGGCCACCCAGGACAGAAGAGGATTTTATTCCAGTTTTCAGTATGTAACGCTGATTGGCGGCCAGCTGATCGCCCTGGGAATCCAGCTTATTTTACAAAAGCTGTTACTAACGGAAACCCAGTTGGAGAATTGGGGCTGGAGGATCCCTTTTGTCATTGGAGCCCTGCTCTCTGTCATTGCGCTGTATTTACGGGCCAACCTTCACGAAACAGAAGCTTTTGAAAATAAAAAAGAGGTCAGTGAAAAGAAAAAAGGAACTGTCAAAGAGCTGCTTAAGCATCCAAAAGCTTTACTCACAGTCATTGGTCTTACTTTAGGCGGAACGTTAGCTTTTTATACCTATACGACTTATATGCAGAAATTCCTGGTCAATACCGTTCATCTTACCAAAGAACAGTCTACCCTGATCTCCTTTATTTCTTTATTTATATTTGCCTGTTTGCAACCCGTCTTCGGAGGATTGTCTGATAAAATAGGAAGGCGGCCACTTCTTCTTGGCTTCGGAATCCTGGGAACAATATGTACTGTTCCGCTTCTCACGGCACTCAGCAACACGACATCCATGTGGACTGCATTTTTACTGATCATGGCTGCTTTAATTATTGTAAGCGGATATACTTCCATCAATGCTGTTGTAAAGGCAGAACTCTTCCCTTCAGAGATCAGGGCTCTGGGTGTAGGGCTTCCCTATGCACTTACAGTGGCTATTTTCGGTGGTACCGCAGAATATATTGCCCTTTGGTTTAAGAAAATGGGTGTAGAAAACTATTTTTACTGGTATATTACGGGATGTATCTTCTTTTCCTTACTTGTTTATGCAAAAATGAAAGACACCAAAAAGACCTCAGCCTTAGATCAAGATTAAATTCTAATCTGTATAAAAAGTCCGGCGCTGCAGATTCTCTGCAGCGCCGGATGTATTTTAATGATAGGCCTGTTTAAACTTTTCTATGATACTGTCCAGGTTATGACGCTGAACATATACACTTTTTACCTCATCATACCTCGGTGATTTGTAGAAAACTTCGTGGAAATCCATACTGCCGTTCCCTACTTTTACCACTTTCTGTACTTCGATATTCAACTTTCTTAGCTCGTCTTTAAAGACTTTAAATTCATCTTGGATACTACTGCTCATTAATATTTTTTGGATTTAATTAAAAAACTACTTTTATGATCCAATACCCTCCTGACGTTAGGGGTAAGTCTCAAATTCTGATTAAAGTTAGTAAAATTATTCATATATACATAACACTTCATCAATGTTTTATTGTTTTTTTTACAAATAACTGTATAATTTCAAAAACTCTATAGAGATTCCGTATTTTTACACCCGGTAAAAACTATCAGAAACATGAATATTAAAGCATTATTCTCATTATTTTCCTTTCTTATTATAATGGCTGTACCTGCTCAGAAGCAGGAATTCAGAGCTCCTGATTATTCTTTAATTAAAAAAAATATTGAGGATAAAAAATCAGAATTTTATTATCCTGAGCTTTTAAAAAGACTACAGCGGAGTGATACCCTCCTTACGGGTAATCAGTATCGTCACCTTTATTTCGGCTATACATTTCAAAAAGAATATAAGCCGTACAAAACCAGTAACAAGGCGGAAGAAATGACTAAATACTATCGCGGCGAAGGTATTACTGAAAAAGATGTGCCGGCAGGAATCAAGCTTTTCCGGGAAGCTCTGGAGGAAAATCCGTTCGATCTTCGTGCCATGAACTATCTCGTTTATATGTACCGTTTGGTGAAAGATGAGAATATGGCCCAAAAAACAGCAAGTAATTTTCATGGATTATTAGGTGCCATTCTGGCTTCCGGCGACGGTATGAAATGTGAAACGGCATTCCATGTTATTTCCGTTACCGATGAATATGTACTTTTGAATACGTTTCAAATGGCAATGAAATCCCAAAGCCTTACCGGAAAATGTGATTACATCGTTTTTGAAAAAGATCAGTACAAAGTCCCGGGACTTTATTTTGATATCAGCAGATTCTACGGAAAGATACTAGATTGATACGGAGTGGCCGGGGAAGGAAACTGTAAGTTTTGCTCAGCATTTCAAGTTTATTTTAAAAAATTATTTGCTGATCATTTCCCATTATAACAGGGATTTTAGAGAAGGAAAAATATTTTTTTTCAGAAAAAATAAAATTCAGTGTAACATTTTTTCAAGGTTCGTCTCTAAAAGACAAATAAACCTTAAAACTTTAGAAATCATGAAAAAATTAACATTCCTTCTTATCATCCTATTATTTTTAGCAGCAGCATGCAATATATTTGGCCAGACAACATCATATCCTTTCGAGGTAAAGAAAACCGGAAAAGGAAACCGGTCTTTAATTTTCATTCCCGGGTTTGCGTCTTCCGGAGAAGTGTGGAACGAAACGACCGCCAAATTTGAGAAGAACTTCACCTGTTATACTCTAACAATGGCAGGGTTTGCAGGAGTAAAACCGCAGGCGGATGCCAACTTTGCAGACTGGGAAAAAGGAATTGCTGGCTACATCAAGGATAACAAAATTGACAAGCCCATCATCATCGGGCACAGTATGGGCGGCGGTCTTGCCCTGGCCATTGCAGCAGATTACCCGGAACTTGTTGATAAAATCGTTATTGTAGATACACTTCCCTGCCTGGCTGCGATTTCCAACCCTGATTTTAAATCTAAAGAAAACAACGACTGTTCCGCAACCGTCAATACATTGACCACAATGACGGATGAGCAGTTCCGCAAGATGCAGGCACAGGCTATTCCACAACTTCTTGCAGATACTTCCATGCAGGAAACCGTAGTTGGCTGGAGTATGAAATCCGACCGAAAAATATTCGCTAAGATGTACTGCGACTTTTCTAATACCGATCTCAGAGAGAAAATAAAAAATATACAGTGTCCTTCCCTTATTCTGCTGGAATCTTTCTTTATCAACCTGAAACCTACCATTGAAGGACAATACAAAAATCTAAAAAATGCCAATATGCAATATGCTTCCAAAGGCTTACACTTCATCATGTATGATGACAAAGAATGGTATCTTAACCAGCTTAATAACTTTTTATCTGCGAAATAATGGTATTTGAAGAGATCTACGAGCTCTACTGGCAGAAAATATTCCGTTTGTGCATGGGATATGTGAATGATCCTGAACTGGCTCAGGATCTGGCTCAGGAAACCTTTATCATTGTCTGGCAGCAGCTACCGAAATTCCGGAATGAATCCAGTGTCGGGACATGGATCTTCAGAATTGCTTCCAACAACTGCCTGCGTCAAATCGAAAAGGAAAAAAAATTCACTAAAGCCGATCTTCCGGTTAACCTGGAAGAAAAGAAACAGGAATCTCTGGAACCTCAGATCCAGCTGCTCTATCAATTGATTTCTGAGCTGCCGGAAACAGACAGAATTATTATTTCGCTGGAACTGGAAGAGGTAAAACAGGCAGAAATAGCCCACATCACAGGACTTTCGGAATCCAATGTAAGGGTCAAAATTCACAGGATAAAAGAAAAATTAACGCAAAAGTTTAAAGAAAATGGATACTAATATAGATTTCAAGAATATATGGAAGCAGCAGACTTCCAACAAACCCGATATGGAAGAACTTCTGGGCAGGCTGAAAAAATTTAAAAATGAAAACCTGCGCAGGCTTGTTGTTACCAATCTCTTACTGATTGCCACCTGTACAGGAATTGCTTTTGTCTGGTACCGCTATCAGCCTGAGCTGGTCACTACAAAAATCGGGATCGTATTGGTTATTGCAGCAATGGTTATCTTTTTACTGGCGTACAATAAGCTTTTCATGGTTTTCTACAAGATCGATAATACCCAGTCCAACAGTGAATACCTTCAGAGTTTATATGTGGTAAAAAATAAACAGAAGTTTATGCAGACAACAATGCTTAATATTTACTTTATCATGTTGTTTACCGGTCTGATTCTCTATATGTATGAGTATACTTCAAAAATGTCCTTCAGTTCTTCAGCTATTGCCTATATTGCGATTGTGGCATGGATAGGCTTCAACTGGTTTTATCTGAGACCCAGAACAATAAAAAAACAACAGGCTAAACTTGACGGATTAATCGCTAAATTTGAAGAAATCAACAATCAATTAAAGGAATGAACAATTCTTCAGAACATAAAAACCACTGGGAAAACGTATATGAAACCAAAAATCCCGACCAGGTAAGCTGGACACAAGCAAAACCTCAGACCTCACTTGATTTTATCAGTTCTTTTGGTTTGGGCAAAGAGGCAAGAATCATTGACATTGGTGGTGGAGACAGCAATCTCGTTGATTTTCTCCTTCAGGAAGGCTACGAAAATATCACCGTACTCGATATCTCTTCCAAAGCACTGGAAAAAGCAAAAGAACGACTGGGAGATGCTGCGGCTAAAGTAAAATGGATTGCCACAGATATCACCGCATTTGAACCTGCAGAAACCTATGACATCTGGCACGACAGGGCTGCCTTTCATTTTCTGACTAACCAGGAACAGGTTTCAAAATATATTGGTATTGCAGAAAAAAGCATAACCGGCTTTATGGTCCTTGGAACTTTTTCTAAAAACGGGCCCACAAAATGCAGCGGACTGGATATTCAGCAATATGATGAGGAATCGTTATCTTCAGAATTTGAATCCGGCTTTGAAAAGATACAATGCCTGACTGAAGATCATACCACGCCTTTCGGAACTGTTCAGAATTTTGTTTTCTGCAGCTTTAAAAAACTCTAAAAGAGGAATTCGCAAAGTCACAAAAGATCAGGCTGACTACGATTCACGAATAAAAGCTATTTAATCTATGTCTCTATGTGGTTCTATTTTCAACACCATAGAGACATAGAATATTACAGTAAAAATTATGAAGATTCTTGCTTTTATATATTTAAAAGTAAACTGATCATGATTGTTTTTGCGTTTTCCAACAAAGATTTCGGATCAATTTAACTTCAGTGGAGTATTTTCATCTATACCGGCAAACTCATACCCTATGAAAAACTTCAAATTATTTCTTTTAACATCCGCTCTCTCATTCCCGGGATTAGCCTTTGCCCAAAAATCGGGCGAAATTACAGTACTCACCGTACAAAAACATAGTAAATCTGAACAGGAAAAAGAAAATATCCCTTATTTCATTCAGTTCGGAATCATGTCAAAAAACCACGATGATTTCAAGAAAAAATACCACACAGGCGTTTTTTATCAAAACTGTGTGATCGGTCCGGAAATATCAAAACAGGCTAAGGAAAATAATCTTGCCATTGCCAGAATTTTAACTGAAAAATATGGTGACGCCTGGAAAAAGGATCTGGGAATGATTCCTTACGGATTATGATTTTTTCTCTTCTTCCATTTCCACTTCGTGACGCAGCTGGGCTTTGTACAGAGTAGCATAATACCCGTTCTTATCTAAAAGCTCCAGATGCTTCCCTTCTTCAACAATTTTCCCATGCTCCATCACAATGATCTTATCCGCTTTTTCGATTGTGGAAAGCCGGTGAGCAATAATAATGGACGTTCTGTTTCTGGTGATTTTTTCTGTAGCTCTCTGGATCAGTTTTTCACTTTCATGGTCGATGGAAGATGTTGCCTCATCCAGGATCAGGATTTTAGGGTCGGATAAATATGCTCTTAAAAAAGATAACAGCTGTCTCTGTCCTAAAGAGATTGAAGAACCTCTTTCACTCACCACATAATCATAACCTCCCGGAAGCTGTTCAATAAACTGGTCCACTTCAATTTCTCTGGCTCCTGCTTTTATCTTATCCAGCGTGATACTGTCATCTCCAAAAGCCAGGTTTTCAAAAATACTTCCGTGGAACAGGAAAACATCCTGCAGCACAACTCCGATATGGCTTCTCAGATTATAAAGTTCGTAATCCTTCAGATTCACATCATCAATCAGTATATTTCCGGAATTGATATCATAAAGTCTGGTAATAAGGCTGATAATGGTAGATTTCCCTGCACCTGTAGCCCCTACAATTGCTACGGTTTCTCCCGGATTTACTTTAAAATCAATTCCTTTCAGTACTTCCTGCTTTTCGTCATAGGCAAAATGTACTTTCTGGAATTCAATTTTTCCGGCAAAATGATCTTTCTTCACTGTTCCGGTATTCGGCATTGAATTGTCTTCATCCATTAATCCCAATACCCTTTCTGCTCCTACAATACCTCTCTGAATATTATTGAAACGGTCAGCAATCTGTCTCAGCGGACGGATCAGCATTGAAATATACTGGATGAAAGCGATTACCACACCGGCACTGATCGTAATATATCCGCCATAAAACAGGATAAACCCTATAAACAATGAAGAGATAAGTTCTACTACCGGAAAGAATAATGAGAATATAAATACAGTTCTCAATAAAGCTCCTTTCAGGGTAATATTAATATCATCAAATTTTTTAAATTCAGATTCCTGTCTGTTGAATACCTGGATAATAGGCATTCCCGCCAATCTTTCCTGTACAAAAGAGTTTTGGGTGGCAGTCCAGTTTCTTTCATCCCCAAAGGCTTTTTTAAGTCTTTTCTGGAAAAATCTCGTAATGACAACCATTAAAGGAAGAATTGCCAATGTAATATAACTCAGATGCACATTGGTACTGAACATCATGATCAATACAAATACAATTCTCAGAATATCTCCGAACACCATCAGGAATCCGTCTGTATAAACCGTTGCAATGGTTTCAACATCTCCTACGGCACGGGTAACCAGCTGCCCGATCGGGGTTTTATCAAAGAATGATGTTTTAAAATAAATCAACTTCGCATACAGCCTTTCCCGGATATCCCGGATAACGTTCTGTGAAATGAAATTTGAAAAATAGACCAGAAAAAAATTTAAAACCGTTTCCGCAAATACCAATCCAACAAGGATATAGATATGCTTCATCATCAAAGCTTTATCGTGCAGCTTTGTAATATCGTTGTCCACTACTTCCATAGTAAGATACGGCCTGTAAGTAGAAACAATTGAAAGGATGACGGAAATGATCAGGGTAAGGATGAACCATGACCGGAATTTCATTCCGATAAAGAACAGCCTCTTTACAATCCCCCAGGTATCTTGTTTTTTCATTGTACGAATCGAAGAAAGAATTAAAATAAAATTCTATGCAAAAATAAGACTTTATAAATTGCCAGCCTTTACAACTTTTGCAAATCCTCATAGAAAATTTCAGATCGCTGTTATTTACAGAATGAATAGCCTCAATCTGGTGATATGCTGTTTTCTTGGTGGTTAAAACCTATTCTATTCCTGTTAAAGATGAAAGTAAATCTGTAACCAGTAAAACAGCCTTGTTTTAAATCTCCCGACATCTCCGAAGGTTTAAAACAATAGTGAAACACAATTCCCGAGGACTCCGGCTGTTTAAAAGAGAGTTGTTTGGAACGTCCTGGCATCCCGGAAAGTCTCCTGCAGATTGCAGTAATCTTCCCGAGGGCCCGGAAGGGTTATTTTAATGCCGTTTGTAACCCAACGGGTTTCCGAAATGAATTGACAAGAGTATATTT
Source organism: Chryseobacterium arthrosphaerae (assembly GCF_001684965.1). Taxonomy (NCBI): domain Bacteria; kingdom Pseudomonadati; phylum Bacteroidota; class Flavobacteriia; order Flavobacteriales; family Weeksellaceae; genus Chryseobacterium; species Chryseobacterium arthrosphaerae. Next base: position 3,113,218 of record NZ_MAYG01000001.1, read on the forward strand.
TAGCCTTAAAATTCGTAGCCTACATCTACAAGGTATAATCCGTGGGCTGGTGCTGAAGTTCCGGCAGCGTTACGGTTTTTATCTTCAATGACTTTACGGAGATCTTCAGGTTTCAGTTTTCCTGTACCGATCTCTACCATTGTTCCGACGATAGCCCTCACCATATTCCTGAGGAAACGGTTGGCTGAAACGGTAAACTTCAGTTCAGATCCGTTCTGTTCCCATTCCGCTTTATATATTTTGCAGATATTGGTCTTGTTGTCGGTCTTTAATTTCGCAAAGCTTGTAAAATCTTCATATTCAAACAATATCTTACAGGCCTCATTCATTTTGTCGATATCCAGAGGTCTCTTCCAATGCTGCCATGCCGATTCCTGGGTGAAAGGATTTTTTTCCAGCGAAATATAATATTCGTACATCCTGTAAGTTGCATCAAACCGGGCATGAAAGTCATCCTTTACCGGAAATATTCTTTTGATAGAAATATCCGGCGGAAGAAAGCTGTTCAATCTTCGGGGAAGCTCATCACTCAACTTCTGTTCCGTATCAAAATGGGCAAATATTTTTTTGGCATGTACTCCGGTATCCGTTCTTCCGGCACCGGTTGTTTTAATCTCTTCTCTTAAAATGGTGGAAAGGGCTTTTTCCAGTTCTTCCTGTACAGAAATAGCATCCGGCTGTATCTGGTAGCCGAAATAATTCTTTCCGTTGTAAGAAAATTCAATAAAGTATCTCAATGTATTGTAATAACTCCACAAAAATACTTTAATTTAACGAAATATTTGTTGAAAAGTCTTTGAGAATATTACACCAAATGCTTATGAAAATTCCTATTTTTGCAATCGTATGAAAAGATGGTACCTTTATCCTTTTTCCCTCGGTTATCATTTGGTAACGGGTATCCGGAACACAATGTATGATCTGGGAATTTTTAAGTCGACAAAATTCAAGACCCCGATAATCAATGTCGGTAATCTTTCTGTGGGTGGAAGCGGAAAATCACCGATGGTGATGTATCTTGCCCAGTTTTTATCCAAACATTACAGAACCGGAGTGCTTTCAAGAGGCTACGGAAGACTCACTAAAGGCTATGAAGTCACCAATTATGAAAGCAATTACAAAATGGTGGGCGACGAAGCGATGCAGCTTTTTGAACGTTTCAAAAACCGTTTTGTGATTGCCGTTTCAGAAGAACGTGTGCCCGGTGCCAAAAAAGTGATCGAAGATATGGATCTTGGAGTACTGGTGTTGGATGACGCCATGCAGCACAGAGCCATCAAGGCAGGATTCAATATTCTGATGACCGACTTCAACGATCCGTTTTTCAAAGACTATCTTCTTCCTGCCGGAGACCTCAGAGAATCGAGATCCGGCTACAAAAGAGCAGACATCATTATGGTGAGCAAATGCCCTGATGAACTGACTGAGGAAACGAAAAGATACTATATTTCAAGGATCAGGCCTTCTCATACCCAAAAAGTATTCTTCTCATCCATCGGCTATGATGAAAATGTGTACGGAAAAGATAAAATGCTTCCGGATAACAACCTGAATTATTATGATATTTTACTCATCACGGGAATTGCCAATCCTAAACCGCTTCTGGAACATCTGGCAAAATTCTCGAAAAGAGTCAAGCATTTAAAATTCAGGGACCATCATAATTTCACCGATGATGATATTAAAAAAATCCTTGCGGAATACAAAAAATTAGGAGAATATAAACTGATATTAACCACAGAGAAAGATTACGTTCGTCTGAAAACTTTTGACTATCTTAGAGAAATTGTTTACTACTGGCCTATCAATGTCCTTATTGATAAGAAGGAAGAATTCAATCAAATCATCTTAGATTATGTTAGAAAAAATTAAAGAGACAGCTGATTTTATCAAAAATATTATTCAGGAGACTCCTGATTTTGCTGTTGTTTTAGGATCCGGGCTTGGAAAGCTGCAGAATGAAGTAGATCAGATCCATGTTTTAGAATACAAAGATATTCCTAACTTTCCTCAGACTACGGTTGCAGGGCATACCGGAAAACTCATTTACGGAATGCTGGAAGGTAAAAAAGTACTGATGATGAGCGGCCGCTTCCATTACTATGAAGGCCATTCTATGGAAACCGTAACTTTCCCTGTAAGAGTTTTTCATTTACTGGGCATTAAAAATCTTATTCTATCCAATGCCTGTGGCGGGGTAAATCCAGATTACAGCGTTGCTGATATTGTGATAGTAAAAGATCATATCAACATGATGCCTGAGCATCCACTTCGTGGCAGGAATATTGATGAACTCGGACCACGTTTTGTGGATATGAGTGAGCCTTACAATAAAAAAATGATCGCTGTAGCTGAACAGGCTGCTGCTGAAAATACAGTAAAAATTCACCAGGGTGTTTATGTAGCCCTTCAGGGTCCCACTTTTGAAACCCCGGCTGAATATGGTATGATAAAAGCCATCGGTGGTGACATGGTAGGTATGAGCACCGTTCCTGAAGTGATTGTCGCCAGACATATGGGAATGGATGTATTCTGCATGTCTGTGATTACAGATCTTGGCGGACCTGATATTGCATTTGCCGTTTCTCATGAGGAAGTTCTGAATGCAGCCAACAAAGCTATGCCCAATGTGATTACTGTGGTCAAAGGACTGATTAAAAATTATCAATAGTACCCTTTCATTCTCAAAAGAAATTTTAAAACATTTAAGAATGCATAAGCTTATGCTCACAAAAAAATTGAGCATTAGCGGTCATAGCATTATTCATAAACATCTGCGTTATCTGCACAATCTGCGGGAGATAATTTTTTTTTTGTTTTTAGAATCTTTTTCCTGAATACAACATCCATAGAATTTCTCAATAATATAAATTTTTCCCAATTCATCAAAAATAAAGAGAAGATTGCCGTGCATTGCTTAGTTTTGTGTAAATGAAATTGTAAGAAATGAAAAAGTTGTTATTAATTTTTATGATAGGAATTTTTGGAGCCAGCTATGCCCAGAAAACCCCTACCGTTCTGAAAAAGGGTTTCTCCAAAGAAGCCTTACAGCAGAAACTTGAAGATGAAGACGGAAAAAGCATCACAATCCAGCAGATTCTTGACCAGCATAAAGGAAAAGTATTAGTGATTGATTTCTGGGCCGGATGGTGCAGAGATTGCCTTCAGGCACTTCCAAAAGCTGAGCAACTGGAAAAAAATAACCCTAATGTAGACTTTGTCTTCCTTTCACTGGAAAGATCAAAAGAAGGTTTTGATAAAAGCCTTGTAAGATTCAATATGAAGGACAAAGATAATTACTGGTTTGCTTCAGGCTGGAAAAATGACTTCAACAATTATGTAGACCTGAACTGGATTCCACGGTATATGGTCATAGATCAGAAATCCTCTATTGCCAAATATTATGCAATATCTCCGGAAGACCCTGAAATTCAGCAAACGATTGACAGCCTTTTAAAATAATTTTTTATCACCACATATCAGCACTTAAGTTTTAAGACCTGTCCTGAACAATAAGACATTCCGTTAAAACTTAAGTGCTTATTTATTCACCAGACACCATGACCACAAGAGAAGCCACAACAGAGGATTTACAGACACTTTTAGAATTTGAACAGGGAATTGTTACGGCAGAAAGGCCATTCAATGTTACCCTTATTGACGGGGAAATTCATTATTATGATCTGAACCATTTTATACAGTCTCCGGATGCAACCCTCATTATTGCCGAGGAGAATAACGAAATCATAGGATCGGGATATGCACTGATCAAAAAAGCGGAAAAATATTATTACAAGTTTGAGAAATATGCTTATCTGGGCTTTATGTATGTAAAGCCTGAATACAGAGGAAAAGGGATCAACAAAGTGATTACCGACGAACTGATCAGCTGGGCAAAATCCAGAGATATCTCAGAGATAAGGCTTGATGTCTATGCTGAAAATGAATCTGCTGTAAAAGCTTATGAAAAAGCAGGATTTGAACCGCATCTTCTTACGATGAGACTGAAACCGTAAAAAGATGGAGGAGCGAAGATGAGAATCAATTTTCAGGTCATAGCTTCCCTCTTTAAAATCATTTACCATCAATAAAGGAATCCATATCTTTGTCATATGGATTTCTCTTTGCCGCTTCGTAAAATTATACATGTAGATATGGATGCATTCTATGCCTCTGTGGAGCAGCATGATAATCCTACGCTCAAAGGCAAAGCTATTGCAGTAGGTGGCCAGCACCGGGGTGTGGTGGCCGCGGCCAGCTATGAAGCAAGAAAATACGGAGTGCGCTCTGCAATGCCCAGTAAAACAGCCAAAGAAAAGTGTCCTCATCTTATATTTGTTCCCCCCCGTTTTCCCAGATATAAAGAAATTTCAAAAAAAATCCGTGAGATTTTCTATGAATATACTGATCTCGTAGAACCTTTATCTCTGGATGAAGCTTACCTGGATGTCACCGAAAATAAAAAAGGAATAGAGTCTGCCAATCAGATTGCAAGGGAAATCCGTCAGAAGATTTTTGAAGAAACCGGCCTTACGGCTTCTGCAGGAATTTCAGTGAATAAATTTCTGGCGAAAGTGGCTTCTGATATCAATAAACCCAATGGTCAGAAAACCATTCACCCGGATAAAGTGGAGGGCTTTCTGGAAGAACTTCCCGTTGAGAAATTTTACGGCGTTGGCAAGGTTACGGCTAACAAAATGTTTAGTTTAGGAATTTATAAAGGAAAAGATTTAAAGAAAAGATCAGAGCAGGAGCTGATTAAAATTTTTGGAAAATCCGGGAAGCATTATTACAATGTGGTGCGGGGCATTCATACTTCAGAAGTAAAACCTCATCGTATTCAGAAAAGTGTAGCGGTGGAAAGAACTTTTTTTGAAGATCTTTCCGATGAGCAGCAGATCAATGAAAAACTGGACAGCCTGAGCCAGGAACTTCATCAACGGCTGCAGAAAAACAATATTCTGGGAAGAACTTTAACGTTGAAAATAAAGTATAAAGATTTTTCACTTTTTACCAGAAGCATCACCCGGGATGATTATTTTACATCACCTGAACAGTATTTCAATACCGGAAAAAATTTGTGGGAGCTCCGCCCGTATGATAAAGCAGTACGCTTGCTGGGTCTGTCTCTCTCCCATCTCAATACTGAAGAAAAAAAGCAGATTTCAGTTCAACTAAAAATCCCGTTTGAAGAATTCGAAAATCAGTAGGTTATTTTTTTTTGCTAACTTGTATCCACCAAATCAGCAAATTTATGAACCCAACAATGATTCAGTTTTTCCACTGGTATTCTGAAGGAGAAGGAAAATTATGGAAAGAAGCCGAAAAACAGGCAAAATATTTAGCAAAACTGGGAATTACCTCTGCATGGCTTCCACCGGCCTACAAGGGAACAAACGGAGGCTACTCCATCGGATATGACGCATACGATCTTTACGACCTGGGAGAATTTGATCAGAAAGGAACGATCCCTACGAAATACGGCACTAAAAATGATTACCTGAAAGCCATCAAAGCATTAAAAAAACAGAATATAGACGTCATTGTAGATATTGTACTGGGGCATAAAGCCGGTGGTGATGAGCTGGAGAAATTCAAGGCTGTAAAAGTGGATGAAGACAACAGGGAAAAAGTAATTTCCGATGTGATTGAGATAGAATCTTATACTAAATTCACATTTCCCGGAAGAGGAAAAAAATATTCTGATTTTGAATGGAATTTCACCTGTTTCAGTGGAGTAGACTATGCAGAAGGCATGGAATCCCATATTTATAAAATACAATCTGAATATGGAGATGACTGGGAAGAAATGATCCATGATGAAAAAGGGAACTACGATTATCTGATGTACAATGACATTGAACACCGGAATCCTTTTGTAAGGGAAGAGCTCAATACATGGGCGAAATGGTATTTTGACCAGACTGATTTCGATGGGGTAAGGCTGGATGCCTTAAAGCATATTTCATTTGATTTTTATAAAGAATGGCTTACCCTCCTCCGCTCCAATACCGGGAAAAATATTTTTGCCGTTGGGGAATACTGGGCTCCGGGATATCTTCACCTGCTTCAGAAATATATTGAAGTGACGGAAGGCTGCATGAGTCTTTTTGACAGCTCCCTTCAGAATAATTTTCACAATGCTTCCAGGGAAGGAGCCTCTTATGACCTGCGTAAGATCTTTGACGGAACTCTTACTCAGGCAGATCCTATGCATTCTGTAAGTTTGGTTGCCAATCATGACACCCAGCCTTTACAGGATCTTGAAGCACCCGTAGAATCATGGTTTAAGCCTATTGCATATGCCTTGATTTTATTGAGAAAAGACGGGTACCCATGTGTTTTTTATCCTGACCTCTATGGTGCCCATTATGTGGATAAGGACCGAAGCGGCCATGATCAGGAAATTTTTATGCCCAAAACAGACGGTATTGAAGAACTCCTTAAAGCCAGAAAAGACCATGCCTATGGAGAGCAGCGGGATTATTTTGAAGATGCCAATTGCCTGGGATGGGTGCGTGAAGGGGATGATCAACATACAGGATGTGCCGTGGTACTCAGCAATAAAGATACTTACAACAAACCTATGGAAATGGGAAAACGCTATGCCGGAAAAAAATGTAAGGACCTGTTGAAAAGATTCAAGGAAAAGGTAACGATTGACGAAAACGGATGGGGAGACTTTCCCGTTCCTGCAGGAAATGTGAGTGTCTGGATTCCTGAGTAAACAATGATTAAAAATAACATACATGATCAGAAAGCCTTTTCCGGTCATGTATGTCTGAAAATATACTTTACCAGGATGATAACGACATGTTTCAGCAATAAATATACCGGCAGCTGTAAGCGTCTTTAGCCCATTCACAGCATTGCCCGTCTTCAAGAGGCGTACAGCATACCCAATGTGCAGGAATAATGTCTCCTGCCTTTAAATTTCTGAGTTTTTGACGGTCAAGCTTCCGTGTATTCAAAATGATTTTTGTTTGCATGATGATTAATATTTTTAAGATTGAAAATCAAATATAACGGGCTGTGAGGGGTTTTGTTTACATTGTGCTATGAACGGCAGTGATAGGTCTATTTAAAACCATCCCGTCAAAAATTCTTTGAATTTTAAAGCCAGTATTTAAAAATACTTCAGTGTTCAAAAACTTGTGGTTTATATTACGAAGTAATACATCTAAATCTTTTGAAGTTCCAGGATTTCCGGTCGTTCAGATAAATCTGATATTTTTCCGGTACGGGCAAACTCTGCCCAGAGCGCTCTCAGCTTTTTTCCATTTTCATGAATACGGTCCCAGGGAATGCCTTTCAGCATTTCTGAAGACTTCCAGGCTGATTCATTACCGAAGATCAAAGGAAGATCGATACAGTGAGGAGCACCTATATGATTGTCTTTTAATCTGGAATAAATCCTGAATAAATACACATTTCCGCCACCGCTGGCATAATTTTCTGCAAATTTCTTTGCCGGATCACCATAAATAAATGCCGTAGTTTTTTCAACGGTTTTATCCATGATCTTCAATCCAATCCCTTTTCCGAAGTATTTGTTCAAAGCTTCGGAAGTTTTAAGGTAAAAAGCCGTTTCATCATTGTTCAGACCAATCAGCACATCATATTTCCCTGCATTGGCTTTCCACATTTCTGCTGATTCTTCTTCTGTACATAAAGGGGGAAATCCGTATTGTGTTCCAAAAGGCATTGCTGCTTTCAGTCCGTATTTCATTACAGATGGAGTCAGTTTACCATATTCATCCATCATTTTTATAACATCCGTTTCATCTTTCAGAAATTCTGTTTTTTTCAGAAATTCCGCTGACATTTTCTGTCTTTTATGCCGTAATCCCAAAGGAGCACTCTGAATGATTACCCGCTGGAACAAACCTTCTGTACCTTCTGAAATCATCAGATGGGCAATCGCATCACCACCTGAAGACTGGCCAAGAAGTGTAATGTTTTTTTCATCACCTCCAAAGCCGGCAATATAACGGTTGATCCATTGAAGGGCTTCGATCATATCAAACAGTCCAAGATTGGGAGGTCTTTTTTCATCACCTCCCAAAAATCCGAAAAGCCCCAGACGATAGGAAACCGTAACCACAATAATGTTCTGTTCCTTCACCCACTCTGCAGGATCAGCAGTGGAAATATCCCCGCAGCCAATCTCATGGGAACCTCCATGAATCCAGACAACTACAGGAAGTTTTTCATGTTCCACAATCTTTTCAGGGCGGGTAATGGAAAGATATTGGGTAGATTCATCGGCTTCAAAGCTTTCCACAGGAGTAGCTCCGATCATTTTTTCCACCAGCGGACTTAATGCCTGCGGACAAACCGGGGTTTTATCCGGAGAAATAATATCTGAAGCGGAAGGTTCTGCAGGTACAGGTCTCTGAAATCTTCGGGAATGGGCATAACGAATGCTTTTCGCCTTGATGATTCCATCTTCTTTTACGGCTATAATCCTTCCGAAACGGGTTTCAAAAATATGGGTTCCTGTCTGGTATGCGTTCATTCTAAACTATAAATATTTTATACTTAAAGGTAGCTTGGTTTTTTGAGAATAAAAAATTTATGGGATTAATTCAGTACGAATTTGACGGGTAAAATTGATACTACCGGTATTAAGATAATTTTACTTCAGTTCAAGGATTTGTATTCACTTGGGGAAATTCCTACTTTGGTTTTGAATAGCCTTGTGAAATGCTGGGGATATCTGAACCCAAGATCATAAGAAATTTCACTGATCGATTTTCTCTCGTCCAGGATCTGCTCTTTGGCCACATCAATAAGTTTGTTGTGGATAAATTCCTGTGGCGAAATTCCAAGTTCCTTTTTGATCAGGTCCCCGAAATAATTGGCAGAAAGGTTCAGCTTTTCCGCAAAGTAATTAACCATCGGGAAGCCTATATTTTTAGGATTTTCAGATTTCAAATAATCATCTACAAGGGTTTCAAACTTGCCGATGACTCCCTGGTTGATATGGTCTCTTGTAATAAACTGACGGTCATAGAAACGCATGCAGTAATTCAGGAAAAGCTCGATATTATTTACAATTAAAGATTTGCTGTGTTTATCAATAGCCTGTTCCAGCTCCAGCTTAATATTTTTAAAACAATCCAGTACCACTTCTCTTTCTTTTTCGGAAAGATGGAGCGCTTCATGCACATCATAAGAGAAGAATGAATAATCTTTCATATTCTTTGCCAGATTGGTCCCTTTTATTAAATCCGGATGAAAAATCAGGGCAAATCCTGCAGGCTGTACGTACTTGTCTTTATTGTAAATTCCATACATCTGCCCGGGAGCAATAAAAACCAAAGTTCCTTCCTGATAATCATAGCTGTGTTTCCCGTATTGCATATCTCCACACATGACATCTTTCAGAAAAACGGTATAAAACCCAAATGTTCTTTTATACTGGCAAATAGGATCAGATTTGGAAAAATCAATAATACTTACCAGCGGATGCAGGGTTTCATGATTCGCCATTTTATTGTATTCCGAGACCGTATTATAGATTTCAACCTCCTGATTTTCCATGAAGTATATTTTTATTACTATTCAAAATTACCAATTTCATTTGTAACTGAAATGGTGTCTGTAAAATTGGTAGGTAATTCGGTAATCTGTATAAGTTTGGTTTACGTGAAAGTTTCGACTTTTGTACCGTTATGGAAACCATTTTCTAAAAGGGTAAACAACTTCTTCCGGGATTTTCAGAATATGGAACCTTTAACGGATGTGGAATACCATAATTTTTAATCTGAAATTAATTTAAAACTAAATAAACAAATGAGCACATTTACAGTAAAAGCTTACGGAGCAGAATCCAAAACAGCTGATCTGAAAGAGATGAATATTGAAAGAAGAGAAGTAACCCCTAAGGATGTAGAAATCGAAATTCTATACTGCGGGGTCTGCCACTCTGACCTTCATACGGCAAGAAACGACTGGGGCGGAACCCTCTACCCTGCTGTTCCCGGACATGAGATCATCGGAAGAATCACTAAAGTAGGAAACGAGGTTTCCAAATTTAAAGTGGGCGACCTTGCGGGAGTAGGCTGTATCGTAGATTCCTGCGGGCATTGTGAAAGCTGCCGGCACGATCTCGAACAATACTGTCTGAATGGATTTACCGGAACCTATAATGGTCACGACAAACATTCCGGAGGTCATACTTTCGGGGGATATTCCCAGAAAGTAGTGGTAGATTCCCATCATGTTCTAAAAGTTCCTGAAAATCTGGACCCTGCTGCCGTAGCACCTATTTTGTGTGCCGGGATTACGACATGGTCCCCTTTGAGACACTGGAATGTAGGTCCGGATTCAAAAGTAGCTGTAGTAGGATTGGGAGGATTAGGGCATATGGCTATAAAACTGGCAAAAGGATTAGGAGCGGAAGTAACTTTATTCTCCAGAACACCAGGAAAAACTGAAGATGCAAAACAATTAGGGGCTGACCATGTGATTATTTCTACCGATGAAGAGCAGATGAAGTCGGTGAAAGGAAAGTTTGATGTCATTATTGATACGGTTCCGTATGTACATGATGTAAACCCTTATGTAACTACTTTAAATATCAGCGGAACCCATGTCCTGGTGGGCTATCTGGGCGGATTGGAGCCGATCTTGAACACAGTTCCTTTAATTCTGGGAAGAAAGTCTGTAGCAGGTTCTGTCATCGGAGGTATTGCAGAAACCCAGGAATTGCTGGATTTCTGTGGAACGCACAATATTGTTTCTGAAATTGAGATGATCAGGATGCAGGATATCAATCATGCGTATGAAAGAATGCTCAAAAGTGATGTAAAATACCGTTTCGTCATTGATATGAAGTCTTTGTAATTCTTCTGTAAAACAGTCACAGAAACAGGCGCTTCTATCTGAAGCGCCTGTTTTATTTTTTAAGATTCCGGCTATAGGCATTCTGATCCTGATTCACTCTATATCGGTTTCCTTCTGTACATCTTATATCATTCCTTTCCATATCCTGGAAGGCCCATGCAGCCATGGCATCAATGACAGGAGCCAGTTCATTTCCTGCTTCACTCAGCTTATACGTCACATGTGGCGGCACTACAGGTTTTGCGGTTCTGATGATCAATCCGTCTGCTTCCAGTTGTTTCAGATGCTGAATCAGCATTTTTTCCGTCACGGCAGGAATTGCTTTTTTCAATTCGCTGTATCTTTTCTCTCCTGTGGAAAGGTTAAACAGGATAATAGGCTTCCAGAATCCACCTATTCTTTCCATTACATACATTACAGGACAATCCTGCACTATTTTTTTATTTTCCTGAATCGTTGAGCTTTCTTTGATTGCTGTCATTGTCACATACTTTAGGGTAAGTACTTGTATAAAAGTAAGTACAAATATACCTTTGTTCTCAGAAATAAAAAAATATTTGTATGAAATTGCTGATGCCTGATCAATTCATTCAGCTATTACATACAATCATTAAAAACAATAAAAAATTTACTTATGAAAATTGTAATCACCGGATCATTAGGAAATGTAGCAAAACCATTAACCCAGCAATTGGCTGCAGCTGGACACGATCTTACTGTTATCAGCAGTAACGAAACCAGAAAACACGATATTGAATCTCTGGGAGCAACTCCGGCTATCGGATCTATTACAGATGTAGATTTCCTGACCCAGACATTCCAGGGGGCAGATGCCGTTTTTGTAATGACTCCTCCTGCCATCAGTGAAAATCATATTGTGGAGCAGACGATCAATGCAGGAAAAAATTATGCAGAAGCTTTAAAGAACGCCAATGTGAAAAGAGCGGTTATGCTCAGTAGCGTAGGGGCGGCATCTCCTGTAGAAAATGGACCTATCAAAGGACTTCATCATATTGAAAATCTATATCATCAGCTTGAGAACACTTCTTTCACGTTTTTAAGAGCGGGATATTTCTATACGAATTTCTTTAATGACATTCCACTGATCCAAAATGCAGGAATTATAGGCGGTAATTATGCCGGAGATATAGAAATCCCTGTGGTACATCCCAATGACATTGCCAAAGCAGCCGCTGAAGAACTGCTGAAAGACCATACCGGTAAAAATATCCGGTACATTGTAAGTGACCAGCGAAAGGCTTCTGATTTTGCCAAAGTTTTAGGCGCATCTGTGCAGAAACCGGAACTTCCATGGGTAGAGTTCTCCGATGAAGATGCCTTGAACGGAATGCTTCAGGCAGGTTTACCTTACGATATGGCAGAATTGTATGTTGAAATGGGAAAAGGATTGAGAACCGGTACTGTGCAAAGGGATTTCGTTGAGCACGGATCTCCTGTTACGGGAAGTGTAAAGCTGGAAGATTTTGCGAAGGAATTTTCTTCTAAATTTTAAATTGAAATATGATAAATACTTTTCGGCGCACCAAAGGTGCGCCGAAAAGTATTATTTGAGTAACAAAATTATATCTGTCCGATTATTTAGTGGTAAAAGTCCAGATTAAAGCTTTTTCTTTACTGGCCCTGAAAATAGTAGCATGGGTTTCTCCAGGTGCTTTTTCATATTTCCATTTCACATTTTTCATCTCCGTTGCTTTCAGTACCTGGGACAATCCATTTACAGCTTCGGAAATTCCTTTTTCACCGGATGAAGTAAACCACAGCTTTTTAGTTTTTTTGCCAATACCGGCAAGGCTTTCTTTAGCCGTTTTTACTTCATATTCTTTGTTCCACCATAATGACGGGTCAATGGCAATGTAGAAATCAAACATATCAGAGTGGTGCAAAAAAGTCTCCATTACAAAAAGTCCTGCCAAGGATTCTCCAATGATCCCTTTTTCATTGCCGGTTCTGTACCGTTTGTTGATTTCAGTAAAAAGTTCATTATTGATGAATGCCCTGAATTTTTCAGAACCACCTACAACAGGAGCAATTTTTTTATCCTCCTCATCTTCTGTAGGTCCGGTAAGGTCTCTTCTGCGCTGTGTATTTTCAATCCCGACCAGGATCACAGGAGGTATTTTTTTTGATTTGATAAGCTTAGCCAGGGTATTGGCAACATGGGGAAAATCTTCCTGGATGCCTCCGTCTGCCATATATAAAACCGAAAATTTTGCTGAGCTTTTATCGTAGCCGGAAGGCTTCCATACATTAATGGTTCTGGTTTCACCTACTTCTTTCGACTCGATTTTAAAATCATCATGTGCCGGAACAGGATCCTGATTCTGAGAAAATACCTGGCAGCTCAACAGCAATAAAAATACGAATAGTAACCTATACTTCATGTTTATTTTTTTAATAAAAGTAGTGCTTTTTATTGATAACAAACCTATATTCAACAAAATCGCAATGTATCTGTTCATGATACACTGCGATTTTATGATCTCAGTTTCAGCTTTAATTATTATTTTTTCTCTTTCAGAATTTCTTTCAGCACTTTCAGCTTTCCATCAACCGGATGGTCAATTTTTAAGCCTAAAATTTCAGCAACCAGAGGATACACATTTACATTGGCAAACTCGTCGATGACCATATTGTTTTTAAATTCCGGTCCCCAGGCATAGAATGTAGCTTTCATTTCCGGAACAATACGGGGATCATAGCCATGCTTTCCTACTGAGGTTTTCTTGCCTTTTTCTAAAAATATTTTCGGAGCTTTAGGAATCAGAAGAATCTGCCCTATCCTGTTGTAGCGGTCATCTCTTGTTGCAAAATGCAGGTATTTCGGAAGTTTTTTATCCAGATATACTTCGTAATCTTCTGTTTTGTCTGCTTTGAGTTCTTTGTATACGGCCTTTACCTCATCAGGATTTTTTACATATACCCTCAACAGGGTCTGGGAATTATAAAAATCGAACCGGTTTTTATCCAAAAGAACCGAAGGAATTTCTAACGGTGTCCCTCCATCTACTTTAATCATTCCATGGTCTGAAACAAACACAAAGTTGACATCTTTTAAGCCTAATGCATTTACTTTCTGTACCAGATCACCAATAGCCTGATCGATCAGATGAACGGCAGTTTCGGTTTCTTTGGTATCCGGACCGTAATGATGCCCGCTTCCATCTACTTCCGGGAAATATAAAGAAATAAAATGTGGTCTTGTATCTTCAGGTAATTTCAGCCAGTTCACCACTTTTTCCACTTTTTCGGAAGGGGTAAATTTTTCGTGATAAGGATAATAATAAGAAGGCCTCAATCCTCCGGCATCACTGGCAGAGCCCACCCACATCAGAGAGGCTGTTACCAAGCCCTGTTTTTCTGCTAATCCCCAAAGTGGAGTTCCTCCGTACCAGCTTCCGTCCTCAGCATTTTTCTTATTGCTGAGCGCATAAGATTCCTTACGCTTGTAATCATAGAAGAAATTATCGATCAACCCGTGATGGGAAGGATAGAGACCGGTAATCAGGCTCCAGTGATTGGGAAAGGTAATACTCGGATAACTTGGGATCATTGCCTTTGCTTTGATTCCGCTGTTGGAAAGCCTGAGTAGATTTTGAGCGTTATATTTTTCAGCATAATCATAACGGAAACCGTCTGTAGAGATCATGATAACGTAAGGCTTGGACTGTGCTTCAATATTATTGTGACGGCCCGGTATTGTTACCTGAGCTGTATCCGTATTGGCCTGCTGTGCCAAAACCGTAAAGGAAATAAGCAGCAGCAAAAGGTGTATTCCTTGCTTCATTGTTTAAATTTTGGGCAAAGGTACATTCTCTGCTGCTGCCTGAAAAGTTTAAGAGGTTAAAAGTATATTAAAAACCTCTCATTCTCCTGTTCAAAAAAATTTTATGATCAAATGCTCCGCTTCATTTCGAATTGAGAAACAGGATTTTTAAGTCCTACTGTTTTTGATAAAAAGGCAGCTGAGTCTTCAGAAATATCATCCACATTGTTAAGGGAAATGGTTTCTCCGTTATTTTTTTCCCGGATTGCATTGAAAAGCTTCGTTCCTATTCCCTGTTTTCTGTATTCTTTATCTACTGCAACCTGGTATACCTTTTTTGCGGCAGGTCCGTAAATGATATAGCCCACCAGTTTTTCATCAGCATAAGCTCCCAACGTAATATAACTTTCTGGCATTGGGTCCAGTACAAAAACAGATCCCTGCCACGACGGCTCAATATCCCAGAAAGCGGATAATCTGTCCCACTGGAAGTCTTTCATATCCCGAACAGATATTTCGGTATTTCCTTCTGCCGGATTAATATTTCCGTTAAAACAAAGCAGTCTCCGAACTTTATGAAAGCCTAAGTTCTCATAGGCCCTGATTGCAGCATTATTACCTTCAATAACCTCAAGAAGCAGCGTATCTGCATTTCTTTCTTTCAATATGGGAATGATGAAGTCATACATTTTTCTTACCAGCCCTTTTCCTCTGCTCTCCGGAACTACTCCTGTTCCTCCGTTGTATATAGTTTTCCCGCCATTTCCTGTTTTTTCAGCCTGAAGGATAAATCCGACCAGCTTATCATTTTCAAATGCACCTACCGATATCTCAAAATCTATTTTTTCCGCCACAATTTTTGTCATCAGCTGTTCTTCTGACAGATGAAAAGGGACGATATAGTCTGAAAATGAATGGTTGAATACGGATAAAACATCTTCTACACTCGTATTTGAAAGGGTTTTGAATTCTATTGTCATATGTTGTTTAAAAATTTCAGATTAAAAAGTTACCATTCCCTGCCTAGATCTTCTTTCCAATCGTAGGGTAAAAGTTCTTTTAAAGTCATAAACACTCCGTTTTTCACTTCTATTATTGCATTGAGGTTTTCTTTTGACAGCTGGCTCATCAGTTCCCTGCAGCGTCCGCAGGGAGGTACAGCATTCCCGTCATCACCTACAGCTACCACAGCCCTGATAAGATGTTCGCCATTTTTCAGCATTTCCGCCACAGCACTGTGTTCTGCACAAAAACCCATAGAACAGGCTGTATCTATGCTGATCCCCGTGTATACATTTCCTTCTGCTGTTTCAATGGCAGCGGCTACTCCTCCATATTCTACAAAGTCATTCAGCGTTTTTGATGTTGCAAACCTGGCAGCAATTTCCTTCAGATCTTTTCTCATACAGCAAATATTATGGTTGTTTTTTTATTGATGATGATCCAAATACCATTGAACAGCTTTTTGCTCTTCTTTTTTGATAAACGGATCTTTTCCTTCATTATAGTCATTCCCGTCATGCCATTCCTGCATGCTTAGACGTTCTTTTATCTTTTGATATTCATTCCTTACTTCAGGATGTGTACGCAGATAATCTCTGAAAGCGATATGGCGAAGCCAGTGTTCTGAGGAAACAGGAATGGTGTGAATATGGGCAATACGCAGTTTGTGATCATGCATTTTCTCAGGAATTTCATCTCCCTGGTGAATGATGTCCGGAAGTCCTAAATTCTGCGGACGGTCTGTAAGTTTAATAAAGAAACGGCGATACGGCATTTCTCCGTTATACTTTTCGTAATACACATAGTCTTTCTCTTTCAGCAAAGGTGGAATTTTATCCAGATCTTCTTCATTCTGTACACCGATCATAATGTCTATGATAGGCTTTGCCGACAGACCTTCTACTGATGTGCTTCCAATATGCTCAATCTGTGGATTCAAAAAACCGGTATTTTCTTCCAACTCATTTCTGATGGATTCAAATTGGTCTTTCCAGGATGGATTGTATTTTTCAAAGGTGATTTTCATGGGAGATCCGGTTGTATACAAATATATGGAATTTCGGCCAAAGCCTTTAAAATAAAGCCTTTCAATAATTTTTAAAATTCATAAATAAAAAAAAACACCCCTGAAAAATCAGAGGCATTCTTTTGAAATATTTAGGTGTGTTTTTTTAAGGTTATTCTTTGATAAGTTTTTCGTAAGATGTACTTCCGTCTTTCAGCAGAATTTCAAAATAATAAATTCCGGACTTCAGGTCTTCAACATTTATTTTTTCCTGATCCGGTCTTATTGATCTTACTTTTCTTCCTGATGCTTCATAAATTCCGATGGATTTTACGCTGTCGAAATTCTTAAGGCTGACTGATGTTTTGGCAGGATTAGGATAGAGAATCGTTTTTTTAGCCTCTGCAACAGCCTCATTTACAGATAAAGTGCTGGCTGCCATTGTTAATGTAGCATATCCTCTTCCGGCATCATGATACCCCAACGTAGTGCCTCCGCTTTTGCGAGAGTAAAAGATATTGATGGTTCCTGCAGCATTGGCAATGGCAAAATCGCCGGTTCCTCCTGAAAGGGATCTTGTAGCAACCACTGTTCTGGTACTTCCTGAAACCGTATTGGATGTCTCAGTCCAGTCTTGTATAGCATCTGCTGTAGGAGGATTAGGTTTTCCACTAAATGAATAATCCCTGTTCGCAGAAGCATTATAAATAAAACCATCTGCACCGGAAGCCATACCACCGGTATCGATACCGTTCCCACCGAAACCAATTCCTAGCATAGAATTGCTGTCCCCCGTTACTGTAAGGGTTACTCCCGCAGGGGTAGTGTCTAATTTCACCGTCATACCGGTAGCCGAAAGAGGCACCGTTCCTGATGAAAACTGGGCCCATGCAAAATTGGCAAGGACCAAACTGAGTGTTAGTAAAGTTTTTTTCATATTAATTTTTTAAGAGATTGATAATTTCTTTATTGTCTGCCTTTAAAGCATATTCAAAGGGAGTCATTCCCATTGAATCCTTTAATGTCTTATCTGCCTTGTATTTCAGCAGAAGCTCTGTCAATTCTTTATTCCCGAATTTTACAGCCCAGAACAAAGGGGTAAATCCTGTGGGATCTGCAATATTGGGATCTGCATTTTTCTTTAATAAATATTCTGTAAGCTCTTTGTTGTATTTTATGGATAATCCTGCCAGGGCTGTTCCTTCCCTGCTTTTATAATTCAGATCTTTTACATGATCTATAAGATACTTGGCAACCTCGGTATTTCCTCTGTAACAGGCCAATATCAGGGGTGAAAATCCGTTTTCATTAATCTGGTTGATAATATCCGGATTCTGTTTCATCAGCTCTTTGACTTCGGCCACTGTTCCGCTCCTGGCAACATCATAGATTGATTTTGCCTTTTCCTGCGCAGACAGAAGACTGCTCAGAATGAGCCCTAATACTAAGATGAAGTTTTTCATTGTCTGATCAGTACATAGTTATACTCAACATTTACATTTTCCGCAATTTTCTTCGTCACCATCTTTGGAATGGTCACTTTATAATCTGCAGGTCTGGCCACAAAATTACCTTGCATATAGATCTTCCCGTCTTTTGAATATATTGTAGCTGCAGAAGAAACCGCTTTATCCACGCCATGAAAATTAAGGGTTCCCTGAACAGTGTACTTTTGAGGGCTTGTCGTAAGTTTTGTTTTATCAAATCCTGTAATTTTTCCCCTGAAAGTTGTTTTAGGATATTTTGCCGTTTCTGCGTAGCTTTCATTGAAATGTTCTTCCATAAGTTTTGTTTTAAAATGAAAGTTCTTTACAGCGGAAACAGAGGCCATTTCCCCGGTATCAGCATTGATCACCACGGTATTATTATCATCCTGGGCATAAATATCTTCAAATAACGGTACTGAAGCCTCAAAGGTAACCTTTCCTGTCTTGGAGCTATATTTCTGTGCTGATGCGTAACCGGCAGAAAGCAGGGATACACTCAATAATATTACTTTTTTCATATCAAATATTTTTTAATTTTCACTAAGTCCGTCAGCTTTCCATTTAATGAAAGTATTGATCTGCGTTGCAGATAATGAACCTCCTTTGGGCATTTTTTCCGGATCTCCATTGGGTCTTTGGATGCGGTCCAGAATACCGTCTATATTGGCTTTCACCTGATCATAAGTCGCCAATGGCTTAATGAAGCCGTCTGCAGAATGACATCCGATACAGTTATTGTCTATAATAGGTGTTATGTCTGCGGTATATTTTACAGGCAATACGATAGGGGTATTGTCTGATATTTCTTCATAGGTCCTGCTATCACAGCTGTTCAGGATGATCATTGAGGATAAGCTCAACAGGTATACTAATTTTTTCATATTAAAAGACTCTATAAAGATTAAACCCAAAGAAAATATGTCCTTTTCCCCAATTGCCGGATGCATTGGTAAGATATCCTATATCTGAATTGATCTGGGAATTGGTGAATAAAAGCTGGAAAACATGTCCCCCGGTTTCTATATCTACCCCCAATGAAAGAGGGTTTTTATAAAAACTGTGATTATCGAAATTCACAAAATACTCTGCATTCACAGAGACTCTTTTTGATATTTTATAGCGTCCGCCCAAACCTGCCAGAAACTGATTTTTATCTTCAATGGCCGGATCATAAAGATTCTTATGAACATAGGAAGGGGTAAGCTGTAGTGACAGTTTATCATTAAACCGTCTTGAGATGAGTGCCTGGGTAAGGTAAGAAAGCCTGTCGTTGAACTTAAGGTGTGGATAAGTATCTTTATCCAAAGCAGTATTGACGGCCATTACATTGTAACCGGCAATATCTACAGGAAAATTTTCGTTTTGTCTTACCAACCGGTATTTGACAGCGCCTTCAAAGGTTTTCATATTGGTTTCCCTGGAGAGGCTGACTGAAACAGCGTCTGAAACACCGTAAATAACCCCTAATTTGGTTGAAGCATTATCAAGACCAAAAAAATCCTTAAATCCTGCACTGATATCACCGAACCGGTGGGCAACAATAATGTACCATTCCTTTTTTGCAGGGAGTTTTGTAGATTGTCCTGTAACAATCTGAAGGGCCTTGAAGGCGGGTTGTGAGGTTTCCGTATTGGTTTTGACGGTGTCAATATCTTTCAGCAGATCCTCCTGTGCAAAGGCAAAACCTGAAAAAAATACCGACAAAAATAAGAGAGCTTTTGTCATATTTTAATTTGAATTTAATTATCATATGACAAACTTATAGAGTTCTCAATTCAAAAATATGTGATAAAAGTCACCATGGAAATTGTTTTTATCAATCATGGAACAAAAACTTTTAAAACAATATAAATTAGATCAATCTAACATTCTCATTGACAGCTATTTTTATTCCTTCTTTAGTCTGGGTAATTTCTCCGTCACTTTCAATTTTCTTTAATACCCTGCTTACCACTTCTCTTGAAGTCCCCAGATTATTGGCTATTTCACGGTGCGTTATCCTGATAGGATTATTCCCGGTAAGCTCAATCTGCTGCTTTATATAATTCAGCACTCTTTTATCCAGCCTGTGAAAAACTGCATCATTCACCATATTCATGACTTCTGAGAAACGTCTGTCATACTCACGGTAAAATAATTTATTGATTTCGGGAAACCGGATCAGCCAGTCATGCATTACCGAAACAGGAATGAGCAGCGCTTCAGAGTCTTCTTCCGCCACAGCATATACCCTGCTTACATAATCTGTAAAAATGGAAGAAAAGGTCATAAGACAGCTGTCGCTGGGCTTGATATAATAATAAATAAGTTCCCGCCCGTCATTAAGGGTAAAGACTTTAATGGAACCCTTGATCAGAAAAGGGACATACTTATTTTTCTGTCCTTCCCTTATAATCTCTGTCTTGGCTTTTATAGAGGTCATTACCGCATGTTTTTCCAGTTCTGCAGAAAAACCACTGCCTAAAAAACCAAATTTCTGAAGAATAAATGGATCGCTTATCATATCTTTTTTTGTCAAGTATTTGCAACAAATATATAAAATCACCTCATCAATATATCATATAAATAAAATTCTTTTATTATTTAAACAAAAACATCAATAATCAGTTTATTTAAATGCACATTTCAATTAACAACATGGAATACTATTAAAAATAGTTCAATCTATTCAGATATCGATGGGGTTTAGTGAATAAAACTTTTCAGTGATATCAGCTCTTGAGGATTACCATAAAAAAAACTGCTTCAGAAAATGAAACAGTTTTTAATTTTAGAACCGGTATTTTAAATTCAGGCCATAAAAGAAATAAGCTTTGCCTGGCCCGGGATTAAGATCGGTAGATGTACCTTTTGGGTAATTACTGCCCTGATCCCAATCCCCAATATTATTTCCTAAGAACAGGAAAGTATAATTGACCTGGCTGGTAAGGTTATTCCCCATTACGTATACATCCACATCCAGTTTATTGAAGGACTTTTTAAATCCTAATTTGGAATTAAGCAATCCGAATCCTTTTACCTGATTTGTATTATTAAAATCAGCATATACATTTCCAAGATAATTATAGGTATTTACAAGATAAAATCCAGGCTTGGTAAAGATGTCCAATCCTACAGCATATTTATTTCTTGGAACTCCCACCACTGTTTTATGGTCATACACCATGAGTTTTCCTATAGTCTTTCCCGTATCAGGGTCCTGATATTTTGGATCATAAACAGAGAAATTCTTATACTTTGTATCATAATAAGAAAGATTTACAAACGGAACCACTCTCTCTATGAAAGAGTTCTCAGTTCTGTATTGATATCCTACACTGAATTCCAATCCTGTGTTTTTCTGACTCCCGGTATTTGTCCAATAGGTTTGTCCCGGAACAGTGCTTCCCGGGATGAGTAATTGGGCAAGTTTGTCCGAATAATCAATTCTGAATGCGGAAATACGGTAATCTAATTTCGTATTGAGTAGCAGCCCATGGACACTGAAATCAAACATTCTCGCCCGTTCAGGCTTTAAGTCATCATTTACGGTATTCGTTGCTGTAATAAATGAAGAAGCTGCGGTAGGAGAGTTGTATCCTTCACTGTAACTCAAATTAAAGATCTGGTGCTTCCATTCTTTCTGTAAAGCAAAATGCGGAGTGTATGCCATGTCATATTTTTTATTAAATGACTGATCTTTACGGCCGGGAATCAACTCCGGCAATGCATACAGGTCTTTTCTGTCATAATTGGTTCTATTGGCACTAAGTCCTGCAAGCAAGGTAAGTCCCCAGGGTTTGTAAGTAAGATAATCAATGACAAAATAAGTGGACTGGTTATTATTATATTTGAAATAAGAAGCATCTTTCATTCCTGTTGTCTGCAATGGAATTGTTTCTGAACCTGTAAAACGGTAGCTTGATGTTGTGGAAGCCGAATTCTGTATTTCAGCACCAAAGTCCAAACGGTTTTCAAAGTCTTTAAATTCATTCTTCAGGGTAAAGGTAGAACGTAATCCCACATTGGGAGCGCTGGTAATACCATAGGCTCCGGCAGAAACACTTTCCGTATTTCCGTTATAATAGAATAAAGTGGTATAATTCCTAAAATTGGAAGTAAGGCTTACCATATTACTCAATCCTACTCTGGTTGATTTTATTTTGGTTCCTGCATTTTTACGAATATAGGCTGCATTTCCGTTATCAATTCCTGCATAGTAATCATTATAGGAAATCTGTCCGGAAGTATGTTCATAGGAATATGCCTGGCTGGCAAAGAAGCTCAGCTGATCTTTTTTGCCCAGCTTAACGGTACCGTTTACGTTGAAAAAATTTTTCAGTCCGCTTCCATTCGGTCTGTAGCCATCAGTTTCAAGATGTCCATAAGCTGCACTCACGGAATAATTATCATCCGCAACGTTCAGTTGTGTTCTGGACTGGAAGGTTTTAAATGCTCCAAACATTGCATTTTCCGAAACAGATGCTCCTTTCGTGAAGTCCGGACGGGTGTAGAAACGTACCGCTCCACCTACGCCTCCACCGTACATTGTGGCAGCAGGCCCTTTAATAACTTCTACATTCGTTACATAAGCAAAATCAATATCGTCAAGGGTTGTGATTCCCTCTGCGGTGGTGAGTGGCATATTATTCCAATACGCTTTTATCCCCCAGTTGTTGAATTTCTGGTCATTTCCGTACCCTCTCAGAACAATTCTCTGTCCTCCGAAGTTGGTCCTTTTATCCACCTGAAGTCCGGGCATGGTAGACAAAGTCTGGTCGATTGCAGCCGGATTGTTTCTGTTAAGATCTTCTTCTGAAAGTGTTTCCACTGATTGTGCGTGTCTTTTGAATTCTGCCCGTTCCTGTTTTATTTTTTTCCTTCCCAGGATGTTGATTTCGTCAATTGAGCCCTCCTGATTCTGCTGAGCATGGGCAATAGAGCAGCCTAACAGCGCTGCTATGCATATGTATCTTTTCATTATTTAAAATTTATTACCATTAATATTATATCCACTGTATCACAGAGCTGGCTCCGGAGGAGGTATAATAATGGATAAATAATGATTCTTTTCTGATTGATTGTAAAGGTTATGTATTATTTTCAAATGAAAAACAGAAGTAAACCGGAGATCATTTTTATCAAAATCAACAAAGAAATGAGAAGTTTTAAAGATATTTTTCTCATGTACCGGAAGATCAATCTGCCGTTTTATATAGGTTTTTTTGACCGCCAGTTTTTTTGAAAAATCCAGTAATGAATTGATGATGATATCTTTTTTGTCAATATAACAGAAATATGTTTTTTTTCCGTTCACAATACTGACGCTGATAATATCATAAGAAAGCCCGTTAAGGGTAAATTCTTTTTCTTCCCTCCATTCTGCTTCCGTAAGATCATTTTCTGTGAAACAGATTGTTTCTCCTTTTCTCAGATTACTCCGTTTGATCGTATATTGCGTTTTTGCATAGAGTTCTCTTTTGACATGAGACATTACAGAACAGATCATGTTGCTGAATAACATAATGACCGGAATACAAAGGAAAATAAAAAATAGTTTTTTATTCAAGGAATGAAAGATATTAAGGAGCAGGTTCTTCAGAAGATTCTACAGCAGTGAATTTAGAAATATTTATTCTATGCAGTTTTTGAGAACCTTTTACAGTGTATTCTATCCAATTATCTTTTGGATGTAATTTTTGAGGAACAGGATTCTCTGTAGAAATTCCCGAAGGGGCCTGATCAGCAGTCCGGGTATCTTCATCATTTCTATGCTGAAAATTTCCTCTCAGTGTAATGGTGTTTCCAATATTATTCTGGGTAAACGGAATGATGTTTCCTTCTGCTCTCAACGTTTTTACTGTTACAATACCGGTATTGTTTTTCTTTAATATAATGGTATACATGGTCCCTCTTACACCTGCTCTGCCTCCTACCCATTCTGTTTTTTCAGCAGAGTGTAGCGATATTGTTTTATCCTGATATAAAGAGGGTACCGGCCTCCCGCAGGAAGCCAGTACCCAAAATAATATTAAATACATCTGATTCATTGCTTAATCATCATCACCGCCTGTACGTCCTAATACCAGGAAGTTACCGCTATACACAATCTCGCCTTTGGATTCGGCTTTTAATATATAGTTTCCAGGTACCATTTTTTGTCCAAACTCTTCATCAGACTTTACATTTTTCTTACTGTATACAAGCCTTCCTGATCCATCTACGATGCTTATATCCACAGTGCTGTATTTAGCAGTATCAAATCTCAAATGAGAAATTCCTTTTGACGGATTCGGATATATGATATTCAGGTTCTTTTTAGTTTTGGTCTCTGTTGTTGATAATGCAGTTTCTGTATTCTGTGTTGTCCATGCACCTCTTCCATAAGTAGAAACCAATACTGTTTTGGTAGAAGGTCTGTAATCTAAATTGGTAATTCTTACATTGCCTATATTTCCTGTTACAGAAGCCCATTCAGGGGTTGTAGCAAGGAAATTAGTTGTTCCCCAAACTCCCATTTCCGTTCCCAGCAATACTTCGTTTGGATTATCAGGATTTCTTAATACCGTTCTTACCGGCATATCAGGGAGATTGCCTTCTTTATTCAGCCAGGTAGTTCCACCATCTGTAGTATAGAATACACTGGCCAGATTATAATTGGAAAAAGTTACAATGATTTCATTCTCATTAGCGCCAAATTCTATATCAGAGACAGTTCCCGTCACCGGTGAAGAGGCCAATAAGGCAGAGGCGTATGATGCGGTATTGGCATTGGTGATTTTAAAGATTCTTCCAAGGTTCGTTCCTACAAAAAGTGTGGTGGAAGCAGTAGTATGAGGTGATACTTTCATCCAGGAAATCTGTTCTCCGCTCTGTGCAGTACCTACAGTTACCGTATTATTCGTAAATGATGTAGATGTAGCTGAAAGTCCGCTTGTTCTGAAGAGGGTAAGCCCGGAACGGTAAGAAAAGAATACATCATTATTTCTGTCTAAAGCAATTTCATTTACAAAATGCCCTGCATTTCTGTTGGCACTGGTTATCAGATAATAAGTACCGGTATTCAGTAATATATAATGGCTATTGTATACGTAGCTGGCAATTTCATAATTATCCTGATCGTCATATTCTGTATACATACCGTCTCCCCCTGTAGCCGACTGAGAAGTAAGGAAGTTATTCGCCTGTGGCACCCCATATAGCCACCATGAGCCGTTATCCTGAGCACCTGCTAATAATTCTTCATTGGAAGGTGTTTTTATCGGATTTAACATTGCAGAGTAAAACTGCGTTACATTATATCTGGTATTTCTTGCTGCAAGACCTCCAACAGCACCAATATTTGCTTTATTGGCAGCATAGTAAATCCCCCCATCATTTCCAAACATCATTTGTCCTGTGGAGTAATTGTTAAAAGGGTTGAAAACAATTTCGTGCTGGTCAGCATGTACCTGTGAAACC
Organism: Chryseobacterium arthrosphaerae; assembly: GCF_001684965.1. Classification (NCBI taxonomy): domain Bacteria; kingdom Pseudomonadati; phylum Bacteroidota; class Flavobacteriia; order Flavobacteriales; family Weeksellaceae; genus Chryseobacterium; species Chryseobacterium arthrosphaerae. Next base: position 3,138,788 of record NZ_MAYG01000001.1, read on the forward strand.
TGCAGAGCCGCCATATTATTGTTGTTAGACCATTTTGAAATCTGGGTCCAGCTGGTCCCTCCATTGGTAGATTTAAATAAATCAATACCTCCTATATATAATGTATTATCATCCTGAGGATCTGCCTCAATGATCAGGTCATAAAAAGACTGTCCCCTGGTAAAGTCATTAGCAGGAATACTGGTATCCGTTGCTGTAGGTAATGTTAAAACCGGGGTTGCATCATTGGTTGCCTGCCAGGTGGTTCCTCCATCTGCAGATTTTGCAATCCTGATGGGCTCTGCAGTACCAACTCCCTGCATAAATGCGTATATTTTATTGGCATCTGTTTTAGAAAGAGTGAAGTTTACTCTTGAGCCGGAACTTCCAACATTATAAACCTGGCTAAAGGTATTTCCGTCTGTAGATTTAAAAATTCTCCCTCCGGAGTCTATGTTTGTAAACCGGGAAGATCTGGTAGAAACCCATACTGCATTATCTGCCCCTATTTCTATCTGTTGAATAGAATACCCTGTTGTGCTGGTTAAACCAGTTGTCGTATTAAGAGCCAGCAAGCTGTTATTTTTGGTAAATGTTGTTCCGCCGTCTGTGGATTTATATAACCCGGCCTGGCTTAATCCCTGCCATCCGTCATTAAATGAAATTCCGACATAGGCACCGCTTACTCCGGCATATACTTCTGAAACCCCATTATTATTTCTTACTTTGATATCATTGATATAAAAATTTCCGTTTCTTACCCCGGTAGAAGAATACGTTACCGGAATGGTAAAAATCTGCGTCCAGGTTGCTCCCCCATCTGTGGACTTCCATATTCCGGATCCCACAGCATCAGTAGTAGATGACTCTCCTGTTCCTACGTAAAAGACCTGAGGATTGTTCGGGTCATAAGCAATACATGAAATTGAAGTATTTGCCCAGAACGTGCTTAAGGGCTGCCATTCGTTAGTAGACACAGAGGGATCCTGATTCACCCAAAGCCCGCCGGAAACACTTCCTGCAAAAACTCTTTTGCCTGTTGCATCATTAGGATCATACATAATGGCTCTTGTTCTTCCTCCTACGCTGTAGGGACCTCTTTCAATCCAGGGTTCATTGATGATCTTACCTGAAGCAGAGCTATGATTGGAAAGAAAAGACATTGGCTGTGTCGCCTCATATTTTCCGGAAACAATCTCCTGGTTGAGCTTTGCCAATTCTTCAAAATTAGTTCTCCCGGTCACAGGGTCCATGGTTCTTTTATAGTCCTCTTCATTATATAAATTAGGAGGTATTCCTGCTGCTTTTGCATTTTTATGTACCTTTTTAAGGTCTTTGTCATATTTTGCATAAAGCTTTTGTAAGTGTTTCTGATTCTCCTCAACTGTGTTTTGTTTCTGAGCATGTACGCCCATAAAAAGAAGAACCGCTGCAATAGGGTAGAGTTTCATTTCCATTCAATTTTTCGCAAATGTAGATAAGTTACATGAGATATTTCTAAAATGCACAAACAATTATTATTAATTTATATTCAAAATCAATAATAAAATACAAATTGCATTTTAAATATTTAAATTCATTAAAACAATGTCAAAATTTAAGAAAATATAAAAAAATGAAAAAAAGAACAGGATTGTGAATTAATACCGCAAAGTGAAATAATTTTCTTTGGAAAACTTGAGGCAGTGTCAAGACTTAATAAAAAATGCCCCGATAAAAACCGGGGCATTCTATTTTATTGTAAAAGAAATCTTATGCTTGTACGTTGTTTCCACCTAATACGAAAGGCTCAACTTCTTTGATTTCTCCGAACTGCTGCTCGTAGTTAGCGATGTTCTGCTGAAGAGCGTTTAATACTCTTTTAGCGTGAAGTGGAGCAAGAATAACTCTTGATCTTACTTTAGCCTGCTGAACACCTGGCATCAACTGAATAAAGTCTACTACAAATTCAGATGGAGAGTGGTTTACCAAAGCTAAGTTAGCATAGATACCAGCAGCTACCATTTCGTTTAATTCGATGTTGATGTTTCCGTCTTGTGGATTTTGATTGTTGTCCATTGTTATAAATTATGTTTTTAAAATTCGAAATTTGAGATTGTGAAAATATAAAAATAATTTCAAATCCCAAATTTCAAATCATTAATTTTAGTTAAGGTCTTCGAATTCTTTCTTAGAACCTACGATAACATTCTGATACTCTTTAAGACCTGTACCTGCAGGAATTCTGTGTCCTACAATTACATTTTCTTTAAGACCGTTCAGATCATCTATCTTACCGGCAACTGCTGCTTCGTTAAGAACTTTAGTTGTTTCCTGGAACGATGCTGCAGACATGAACGATTTCGTTTGAAGCGCCGCTCTTGTAATACCCTGTAATACCGGAGTCGCTGTAGCAGGAAGAGCTTCTCTTACTTCTACCAATGCTAAGTCTTCACGTCTCAACTTAGAGTTTTCGTCTCTTAATTCTCTTGCAGTAATCATCTGACCTGGTTTGAATTCTTTCGAATCACCGGCATCTACTACTACTTTAAGACCGAATACTCTGTTGTTCTCTTCAAGGAAATCATACTTGTGCTCAAGAGCTCCTTCAAGGAACTGAGTATCACCTCCATCCACGATAGATACTTTTGTCATCATCTGTCTTACGATGATTTCGAAGTGCTTGTCGTCGATTTTTACCCCCTGCAGACGGTAAACTTCCTGGATTTCGTTTACTAAGTATTCCTGAACCGCTGTTGGCCCTTTAATTCTTAAGATATCTTCCGGTGTGATAGAACCGTCAGAAAGCGGAGAACCTGCTCTTACGAAGTCATTCTCCTGAACAAGAATCTGGTTAGATAATTTCACTAAGTAAATCTTTCTTTCACCAGTTTTAGCTTCAACGATCAATTCTCGGTTACCTCTCTTGATTTTTCCGTAAGAAACTACCCCGTCAATTTCAGTAACAACTGCTGGGTTTGAAGGGTTTCTTGCTTCGAATAATTCGGTAACTCTCGGAAGACCTCCAGTGATATCCCCTGCTTTTGCAGATTTTCTTGGGATCTTGATCAGGACTTTACCAGCCTTGATTTTTTCACCATCGTTTACCATCAAGTGGGCTCCTACCGGTAAGTTGTAAGCTTTCTGCTCAACTCCTTTAGAGTCTACCACCTTCAGGGTAGGTACGGCTTTCTTATTTCTGGATTCAGAGATTACTTTCTCTTCAAATCCTGTCTGTTCGTCAATTTCAAGCTGGAATGAAATACCCTGGATGATATCCTCGTATTCTACCTTACCTGAAGTTTCCGCAATGATAACCGCGTTATACGGATCCCATCTACAGATCGTATCTCCTTTCTTCACTTTATCACCTGGTTTTACAGATAATATCGATCCGTAAGGTACGTTCGCTACCATCAATGGAGTTCTTGAATCGTTATCAGCAACTAATCTGAATTCCGTTGAACGGGAAACTACAACCTCAGCTGTATTACCGTTTTCATCTTCAGAAGTAATGGTTCTTACTTCATCCATTTCTACGATACCGTCTCTTCTTGCAACGATTGATGGGTTTTCTGATACGTTACCTGCAGTACCCCCCTGGTGGAAGGTTCTCAACGTAAGCTGAGTACCCGGTTCCCCAATAGACTGTGCTGCAATTACACCTACCGCTTCACCCATATGGATTACTTTACCTGTTGCTAAGTTTCTACCGTAACATTTCGCACAGATACCTTTCTTAGCTTCACAGGTTAACGGAGAACGTACTTCAACGGCTTCTAATCCTGCTTCTTCAATTTTCTTCGCTAATTCTTCGATGATTACCTGATCTGCACTTGCTATTAACTCGTCAGTTTCAGGATCATAGATATCATGAAGAGATACTCTACCTAAGATTCTTTCAGAGATTCTTTCAACGATCTCGTCATTTTTCTTAAGTGCAGTAACTTCTGTTCCTCTTAAAGTTCCACAGTCGTCTTCTGTAACGATAACGTCCTGTGCAACGTCTACCAATCTTCTGGTCAGGTAACCGGCATCGGCAGTTTTAAGAGCGGTATCCGCAAGACCTTTACGGGCACCGTGGGTAGAGATAAAGTACTCTAGAATCGAAAGACCTTCCTTAAAGTTGGCAAGGATCGGGTTTTCGATGATCTCCGCTCCGGTAGAACCGGCTTTTTGCGGTTTTGCCATCAAACCTCTCATCCCTGATAACTGACGGATCTGTTCTTTAGAACCCCTCGCTCCAGAGTCAAGCATCATGTATACAGAGTTGAAACCACCTTGGTCAGTTTTCATTCTGCTCATGATCATTTCAGTTAATCCGGCGTTGGTGTTTGTCCAAACGTCGATTACCTGATTATAACGTTCTGTATCGGTAATCAGACCCATGTTATAGTTGGCTCTGATTTCGTCTACAGTTTCGATTGATTGTGCAATCATCTGCTTTTTCTCAACAGGAACTACGATATCCCCAAGAGAGAAAGAAAGACCTCCTTTGAATGCGTTTGAATACCCTAGGTCCTTCATTGCATCAAGGAACTTCACTGTTGTAGGGAAATCCGTATCAGCAAGGATCTTACCGATAACGTTTCTCAATGATTTCTTAGTAAGAAGTTCATTGATATATCCTACCTGCTTAGGTACAATCTGGTTGAATAAGATTCTACCTACAGAAGTTTCGATCAGTCTTGTTACGATCTGTCCGTCTTCTTTGATTGGCAGTCTACATCTTACCTTGGCATTTAATGAAACTCTACCTTCTGCATAAGCGATTTCCGCTTCTTCAGGAGAATAGAAAGCAAGACCTTCCCCTTTTACTTTCATATCTTCTGTAGAACTTAATTCTTTAGTCATGAAATAAAGACCAAGAACCATGTCCTGAGAAGGTACCGTAATCGGAGAACCGTTTGCAGGGTTCAGGATGTTCTGAGAACCTAACATCAATAACTGCGCTTCAAGGATCGCTTCAGGACCTAACGGTAAGTGTACCGCCATCTGGTCACCGTCGAAATCGGCGTTGAATGCCGTAGTTACTAACGGGTGTAGCTGGATTGCCTTACCTTCGATCATCTTAGGCTGGAAAGCCTGGATCCCCAGTCTGTGAAGGGTAGGTGCCCTGTTCAACAGTACCGGGTGACCTTTCATCACGTTTTCAAGGATATCATAAACTACAGGTTCTTTTCTATCGATAATTCTCTTTGCAGATTTTACTGTTTTTACAATACCTCTTTCAATCAGTTTTCTGATGATGAACGGTTTGTAAAGTTCAGCTGCCATATCTTTAGGAATACCACACTCGTGAAGCTGTAAGTTTGGACCTACAACAATTACCGAACGCGCAGAGTAGTCTACCCTTTTCCCAAGTAGGTTCTGACGGAAACGCCCCTGCTTACCTTTCAATGAATCAGAAAGTGATTTCAGTGGTCTGTTTGATTCAGATTTTACGGCAGAAGATTTTCTTGTGTTATCGAATAATGAATCTACTGATTCCTGAAGCATACGCTTCTCGTTTCTCAAGATTACTTCCGGAGCTTTGATCTCCAATAATCTCTTCAAACGGTTATTTCTGATAATAACTCTTCTGTAAAGGTCATTTAAGTCAGAAGTTGCGAAACGTCCTCCATCCAACGGAACCAATGGTCTCAGTTCTGGCGGGATAACTGGAAGAACACGCATGATCATCCACTCCGGTCTGTTGATCATTCTTGTATTGGCACCTCTTAATGCTTCTACAACGTTCAACCTTTTAAGAGCTTCAGTTCTTCTTTGTTTAGAACCTTCATTGTGAGCTTTGTGTCTTAAATCGAAAGACAATGCATCAAGATCGATTCTTTTTAATAATTCCTCAACAGCTTCAGCACCCATTTTAGCGATGAATTTGTTTGGATCGGAATCGTCAAGATACTGGTTTTCTACAGGAAGGGTCTCCATGATATCAAGGTACTCTTCTTCTGTAAGGAATTCCATATTTTCGAAATCAGAACCGTCTAATTTCTTGGCAATCCCCTGCTGGATCACTACATATCTTTCGTAGTAGATGATCATATCTAATTTCTTGGAAGGAATTCCAAGAAGGTATCCGATTTTGTTTGGCAATGAACGGAAATACCAGATGTGTGCAATTGGAACTACAAGGTTGATGTGCCCGATTCTCTCTCTTCTTACTTTTTTCTCAGTAACTTCTACTCCACAACGGTCACAAACGATCCCTTTGTAACGAATTCTCTTGTACTTACCACAAGCACATTCGTAATCCTTTACAGGACCGAAAATTTTCTCACAGAATAGCCCGTCTCTTTCAGGTTTGTGAGTTCTGTAGTTAATAGTTTCCGGTTTTAGAACCTCTCCTCTTGAGTCCTGTAAAATAGACTCCGGTGAAGCTAAACCGATGGTTATTTTATTAAATCTACTCGTTTTATTTTTATTTGACATCTTTTTTAAATTTGAGATTTGACATTTGAAATTTGAGATTTATATCTCTATAAATTAATTTCAAATGGGATTTATTCCTCAAGTCTTACATCAAGTCCAAGTCCTTGTAACTCGTGAAGTAATACGTTGAATGATTCCGGAATACCTGGCTCAGGCATAGATTCACCCTTAGCGATTGCTTCATAAGTTTTTGCTCTACCAATTACGTCATCCGACTTCACAGTAAGGATCTCTCTCAGGATATTAGATGCACCGAATGCTTCAAGTGCCCAAACCTCCATCTCTCCGAATCTCTGACCACCGAACTGAGCTTTACCTCCTAACGGCTGCTGAGTAATCAATGAGTAAGGACCGATAGAACGTGCGTGCATCTTATCATCAACCATGTGTCCCAGTTTCAGCATGTAGATAACACCCACTGTAGCCGCCTGTGTAAATCTTTCTCCGGTACCACCATCATAAAGGTGTGTGTGACCGAATTTAGGAAGACCTGCTTTCTCAGTGTACTCAGTAATCTGATCAAGGGTTGCTCCATCGAAGATTGGCGTAGCAAACTTCAGTCCTAATTTCTGACCAGCCCATCCAAGAACTGTTTCATAGATCTGACCGATGTTCATACGGGAAGGTACCCCTAGTGGATTCAATACGATATCTACCGGTGTTCCGTCTTCAAGGAATGGCATATCTTCTTCACGAACGATTCTTGATACAATCCCTTTGTTACCGTGACGTCCTGCCATTTTATCCCCTACATTCAGTTTACGTTTCTTAGCGATGTAAACTTTAGCCAGCTTCATGATACCTGCCGGAAGCTCATCTCCGATTGAAATAGCGAATTTCTCACGGTTTTTAACTCCCTGGATGTCGTTATATTTGATTTTGTAATTGTGAATCAATTGTTTGATCAATTCATTCTTGTCAGCGTCTACTGTCCAGTCTGAACCGCTAACGTTTACATAATCTTCAACTGAAGTTAATAATTTGTGAGTAAACTTCACTCCTTTACCGATGATCTCTTCGTCAAGGTCATTTTGTACCCCCTGAGAAGTTTTACCGCTTACCAGTGTATTTAATTTTTCAATTAAAGTGTTTCTCAACTCGTCAAACTTAGCCTTGTAAGTGTTTTCAATCTCTTCAAGTTTAAGTTTTTCTTCAGTTCTTTTCTTTTTGTCTTTAATGTTTCTTGAGAACAGTTTCTTGTTGATAACCACCCCTCTTAATGAAGAGTCAGCTTTTAATGATGCATCTTTTACATCACCAGCTTTATCACCGAAGATAGCTCTCAGAAGTTTTTCTTCAGGAGTCGGGTCTGATTCACCTTTTGGAGTGATTTTACCAATCATGATATCTCCAGGCTTCACTTCAGCACCGATTCTGATCATACCGTTCTCGTCAAGATCTTTGGTAGCTTCTTCAGATACGTTTGGAATATCAGCCGTAAGTTCTTCCATACCTAATTTAGTATCACGAACCTCCAGTGAATATTCATCTACGTGGATTGAAGTAAACCAGTCTTCACGTACAACTTTTTCGTTGATTACGATCGCATCCTCGAAGTTGTATCCTTTCCAAGGCATGAAGGCTACTACCAGGTTTCTACCAAGAGCCAATTCTCCTTTTTCAGTAGCATAACCATCACAAAGTACCTGTCCTTTTTCCACTACATCACCTACTCTTACGTTTGGTCTTAGGGTAATGGTTGTACTCTGGTTCGTTTTTCTGAACTTGGTAAGGTTGTATGTTTTAGTAGCAGACTCGAATTGTACTAAATCTTCGTCTTCGCTTCTTTCATATTTAATAACGATTCTGTCAGCATCTACGTACTCTACAGTACCAGTACCTTCAGCGTTAATTAAGATTCTTGAATCTCTTGCAACCTGTTGCTCAAGCCCTGTACCTACAACCGGAGCCTGTGGCTTCAATAGAGGAACGGCCTGACGCATCATGTTAGATCCCATCAATGCACGGTTCGCATCATCATGCTCCAGGAATGGAATCAATGAAGCGGAAATACCGGAAATCTGGTTAGGTGCAACGTCGATAAGGTTAACCTGAGCAGGCTCCACTACCGGGTAGTCACCATCCAATCTTGCAATAATCCTGTCTGTTAAGAAGTCTCCATTATCACTCAATTCAACGTTTGCCTGAGCAATTACTTTGTCTTCTTCGTCTTCTGCATTCAGATAAATAGGGTCTGCGTTAAGATCAATCTTACCGTCTTCTACTTTTCTATATGGCGTTTCGATGAAACCAAGGTTGTTGATTTTTGCATAAATACCTAAAGATGAAATCAAACCGATGTTTGGTCCTTCCGGAGTTTCAATCGGACAGATTCTTCCGTAGTGAGTATGGTGAACGTCTCGAACCTCGAAACCTGCTCTTTCTCTTGATAAACCACCAGGCCCTAGTGCAGAAAGTCTACGCTTGTGCGTGATTTCTGAAAGCGGGTTGGTCTGGTCCATGAACTGAGACAGCTGGTTGGTACCGAAGAATGAGTTGATTACAGATGTTAATGTCTTAGCGTTAACAAGGTCAAGAGGAGTAAAGATTTCGTTATCTCTAACGTTCATTCTCTCCTTGATTGTTCTTGCAATTCTTGAAAGACCTACTCCGAACTGTCCTGCCAATTGCTCACCAACAGTTTTGATTCTTCTGTTGGATAAGTGGTCGATGTCATCCACCTCCGCTTTAGAGTTTACAAGTTCGATCAGGTGTCTTACGATCGCAATGATATCTTCTTTTGTAAGAACCTCAGTTGTTGTCGGGATATTAAGACCTAACTTTTTGTTTAGTCTGTAACGTCCTACTTCACCTAATGAATATCTCTGCTCAGAGAAGAATAATTTTTCAATGATTCCTCTTGCCGTTTCCTCATCTGGCGGATCTGCGTTTCTTAACTGACGATAGATGTACTCTACCGCTTCTTTCTCAGAGTTCGTAGGGTCTTTTTGTAATGTATTCTGGATGATAGAGAATTCATTGCTGTTTTCTTTGTGAATCAGGATAGATTTCACACCAGCATCCAGGATAAGATCCAAATGTTCTTTTTCAAGGATTGTTTCTCTATCTAAGATGATTTCGTTTCTTTCGATAGAAACTACTTCACCTGTATCTTCGTCTACGAAGTCTTCGAACCATGTGTTCAATACTCTCGCAGCCAATGTTCTCCCTTCTACTTTTTTAAGGGCAGCTTTAGAAACTTTCACTTCTTCAGCAAGGTCGAAGATCTGAAGGATATCCTTATCAGATTCATACCCGATAGCTCTTAATAAAGTTGTTAATGGTAATTTCTTCTTACGGTCGATATAAGCGTACATTACGCTGTTGATATCGGTTGTAAATTCCATCCAAGATCCTTTGAAAGGAATAATTCTTGAATAGTAAAGTTTGGTTCCGTTAGCGTGGTAAGTCTGTCCGAAGAATACACCAGGTGAACGGTGAAGCTGCGTAACGATAACTCTTTCTGCACCATTGATGATGAAAGATCCACTTGGCGTCATATAAGGAACCGGACCTAAATATACATCCTGAACCACAGTCTGGAAATCTTCGTGTTCCGGGTCAGTACAGTACAGTTTAAGTCTTGCTTTCAGAGGAACTGAATACGTAAGTCCTCTTTCCACACACTCATCGATTGAATAACGTGGAGAATCTACCAGATAGTCTAAGAATTCTAATACGAACTGGTTTCTTGAATCCGTAATTGGGAAATTCTCTTGGAAAGTCTTGTAAAGAGCTTCTGTCTTTCTGGCTTCAGGAAGTGTATCAAGCTGGAAAAATTCTCTGAAAGACTCGATTTGGATGTCCAAGAAGTCTGGAGTTACAATTTTTCCTTTCGCTGATGAGAAATTAATTCTCGGATTTCCTTGAGTTGTTGATTTTGTTTTACTCATAAAACTTTTAAGAAAGGGTTAAAAAATATTTTGATTCATTAAAAAATATCAGAAAAGAACAAGAAGCAAGGTAAAAGTAAAGGTAAAAGTGTTTTTGGCGCTCACGAAGGACCTTAAGGCTCTTTAACTTTGTACTTGATTCTTTCTAACTGCAACACTGGTATATCTTTTCACAGCGTAATGCAAAATATTTTTATTACTTTTGAGGCTATATTACCCGTAATACCTACAAACACAAAATCCCTTTCCTGCATTACACAGTGAAAGAGTTGATTTTCAGTATTTTATAAATTTACAAACAATTTTTAGCGCCAAAAGAGGGGCAAAGATACAAAAAGTTATCCACAATAACAAATAAATCATCTCATTTTTAAGTTGTTAAAATAAAAAAGGCTGCCCGAAAACGGACAGCCTTCACCTTATTATGAAGCTACAGGATTATTTGACAATAACCTTATAAGATTTCACAGTTGATTGGGTTTCAATCTTGATGATATAAACTCCGGCCGGCAATGAAGAAGTATCAATACCTGTACGTGAAGAGAATTTATCAGATTTTACCACCTTGCCTTCTGCAGAGAATAAAGTATACACTCCTTCTTCAGCAGATGTAATCATAAGATTTTCTCCGGCCTTTACCGGGTTGGGATATATCTTCACATCAACGGCAGCCCCTGCAACGTCTGAAGCTGTCATTTTCGCTGCTGTACCGGATGCATTTTTCAATAATGTGGCATATGGTGAAAGTGGAGAGCCCGGCGCTCCTCTTTTCACAAGATCCGTATCTACAACTGCCTGAATACCGTCTTTGTCCTTATCATCAATAGTAGAGATGAATCCGCCTCCCATAACATCAAGATTTTCTTTTCCTATTTGGTACAAATCAAAATCTACCCCGTTCGATCTTAAGTCAAGGAAATCCGGCTTATCATCGTTGTTTGTATTTTTAATCGGATATTTCAGCACTCCGGAATCCGGGAATGTTTCAAGGATATCCGCAAGACCGTTTTTACCAACCGGAATATCACTATCAATAATACCATTGCGGTCTTTATCAATCTGATTGATAACCGAAGCTGGAATACCGGATTCAAAAAGGTCTAAAATACCATCGTTATCAGAATCAAGGTCAAGGTAATTTGGAATTCCGTCTCCTAATACCGGTGTAAGCAGAATATCACCTTCAGTATCATCATCTTCAAATTTACCAGACTGGTTGAAATCTTCTACAGAGTCAGGGATACCATCATTATCAGAATCAAGATCACAAGCATCTACAATACCATCTCCATCTGTATCCAGTACAGGTGACTTGTCATTTATCCCTGTACAGTTTTCTGCGCAATCCGGAATACCGTTCCCGTTTGTATCGATATTGTCATCTCCGCCCGGGCAACGATCAAAGCAGTTCGGAACCCCATCATTATCATCATCAATACTGGCAAATGCATTATAGATTCTATATTGCTGAGCTAAATTGACAGATACTAATGTGCTGAAAATAATCTTAATACGGTTAAAAGGTTTGGTCGCTTTACCACCTACATATATTTTTTTTGATCCGCTTGAAAGAAGCTCACCGGTCACAAGGCTTCCTGAAGTAAATGTATTTGTTTTCGTATTTCCATTGTAAAATTCGACAGTTACCCCATCAAGAACTCCCACTCCCAGAAGACCTGAAGTTTTTTCAATGACATATCCGGCAACGGTATTGGCAGGAAGTAACGGATTAGACCTAACTGTTAAAACTGCAGGAGTAAGAAATGTACCCACCAATGGCAAAGTTGCAGTTGCAAAATTAGAAGGATTATCATCTACTACCCGGTCTGCATTATCAATTCTGGCTCTTAACAAGCCCCAGCCAGCCAATGTCCACCTGTCGCCTCTAACAATATCTCCGGTAATTGATGAGCCACTTTTCTGAATTTTATCATCACAGTCGCAATTCACCTGAGGTTCTTCAAAAGCGTAATATACCTTTAATGTTCCTATATTTACTCCAATGGTCTGAGTTACTCTAAGCCTTATCTCGTTAAAAGGTTTTGTTGTTACTATACTCACCTTCTGTTTTCCTGATCCATAGCTCACAAGCTTAATATTCAGCAAGGCACTTGAGTTGAATAAAGTCTGAGAATCCTGAAGCTGTCCAAACAAATAGGTTTCCACGGTCATATTTTTCAGAAGCTCAGCACTTATTAATTTCCCCTGATCTCCAGGTTCTATAGCAAATCCAGCTCTGTTTCCCGCAGGATACACCTGGTTCTTATCCATTACCCCTATACTATAGGAAGAAAGTACTCCTACCGGAAATACTATTGACCCGAAAGAATTTTTATCTCCATCTCCTATCTTTTCTCTATTTTGAACAAAAGAAAGTGGCGCAAGAAGAGTGTTAGCACTTGAAACGTTTCCATCTACACCATTACCTGCAATCATATCATCACAGATTTTATTGTTATCAGCAGGAATCTTAGCAGGATCAAATGCAAACGCATAATATATTCTTAGTGCGCTGAATACAGACAATACGTTGGTCTGATACAACCTTACTTCATCAAATTCTTTTGTAGTTTTTAAATGAAGAAAAGACCTGTTTTTAGTCCCACCCAATAAAGGAACTGAAAGCAAGGTATTACTGCTTGATGTTTCCTGACGAACACCTTTTTTATATGTTTCAATTCTCAATGAACTTAAAAGTTCTACCGTTAGAAGTCCTGATCCAAGGTCTACGTTAAACCCGGCAATATATCCGGCAGGGTATGTTGTGTTTGTATTCTTTACTGATATTCCGTTTCCACTTACCACTGAAGCAAAATTGGATAGGCTGACACTATTGTCCAGATCTGAATCAACAACGGCATTCATACTTCCATTAAAGCAGCCTAAACAAATTCCTGAGTTGTTTACAGGTTTAGCTTCTACCCCCATTCCACGGATAGGTTCATAGCCTTTTTGTGAAAATGCTTTTACAGATATCATGAAAACCATAAGTACCGTAATTAATTTCCCGAATAATTTTTTTGTCATTTTTTTTATTTTAAGGTTTTTGTGTTTTAATTAGTAAAAGCTTTCCAACTGCTTCCATTACAGCCTTCATGTACTCTTAAATTACTATTGTAGCGGATTGCGCCTTCATCATTAACTGTACAGTTATTATCGGCAGGTTTTATTCCCTTTATCTGAATGGCCGCTCCTGATGTTGTATTTGCTGTGGGAACCATGTTGATCCCAACTATTGTATTTTCTCCGTTGCCCTTACTGTAAAAGATATGTTGCGCATTTGCATATACAATCTGGCCCGCACCAGCCGTTGCGGAGAATCCTAATCCCATACTTTCTGTACCTGAAGCAGTATTACCTGATCCTACAGCAATAGTATTAGAGGATACAGTATTTCCGGTTCCGAATGCAATTCCACCATTATTTGTATTGGAATTCCCAAAAGTAAGTCCTAAACCAGTTGGCGCCTGATTCAGATTTCCAAAGACCAGATTGGTAGCTCCGTTTACTGTATTTGAATTACCTATTACCTTAGCGCCACTTGTTGCGGTGTTCCCGATTCCAATAGCTATGGCCGGGAAATTCGCTCCTTGTGCAGATACCGTATTGTTTCTTCCCAATGCCACATTGGAAGATATACTGTTGGATAGTACATTATTTGATCCCCAGGTAAATGATGCATATGGTCCTGATGATGTGTTTGAATTTCCACCTTGCAGTGTTCCGTTAACGTCTAATATACCTTTTACATTACTTTGAGTAGCTAGAATCAGGTTTTGCCCGTCATTTGTTCCTAAATAATTTCCTTGGGTAATATCAGTTCCCAGGGCAGATGTGGTAGCTGTGGTACCTGCATTTCCTATTTTATCCCAGCCTGTGCTTAAGCCATTCCACTTTGTACCGTCAAAAAAATAGTATCCTGGAGATTGAACGCCCGCAGTCTTACCTGAAGGAGCTGCTCCAGCTGCCGTAACATATACTATAGTTCCCGTTTGGGCAGCTGTATAATTTTTTACCTTCAGCTGATCTCCTGTAAGTCGTGGAGCAATAATTCCATCCAACTTGTCGGCATTTGTTGCTGATCCCACCACATCTAGAGTAGCCTGCGGTTTGGTTGTATTAATTCCAATTTGGGCAGACACAGTGTACCCTGCAAATAAAATTGCAAAATTCAATAATCTTATTTTCATTCTATTAAAAATTTAAAGTGTTTTTTTACTTATATTAAAAATTTGGTGGTAAAATAAAACTTACGACCCTATTTAATACATGAGATTAATTTTAATTATCGATAAAATCTCTTATGCAAATTTACCTTTTACAACCCGTCATAAAAATGACAGATTTCAATCATTTTCCTCTTTTTATTATGATCAAAACAATAAAAAACAAAAACAAATAATTTTAAATAAAAACAATAAGGCTAAAATTAAAAATCATTAAATAAACTTTTAATAAAGAAAATGATTCCTAATAATGCATTTATAAAGAATCATTTTTTTTCACAAGCAGAGGTGAATTAATGACAACATAAAAAAACATGCTTCTCTTTCAGCTATCAGACAAAAAAAAGCTGCCCGAAAACGGACAGCCTTCACCTTATTATGAAGCTATAAGATTATTTCACAATAACCTTATAAGATTTCACGGTTGATTGGGTTTCAATCTTAATGATATAAACTCCGGCCGGCAATGAAGAAGTATCAATACCTGTACGTGAAGAGAATTTATCAGATTTTACCACCTTGCCTTCTGCAGAGAATAAAGTATACACTCCTTCTTCAGCAGATGTAATCATAAGATTTTCTCCGGCCTTTACCGGGTTGGGATATATCTTCACATCAACGGCAGCCCCTGCAACGTCTGAAGCTGTCATTTTCGCTGCTGTACCGGATGCATTTTTCAATAATGTGGCATATGGTGAAAGTGGAGAGCCCGGCGCTCCTCTTTTCACAAGATCCGTATCTACAACTGCCTGAATACCGTCTTTATCAGCATCATTGATTGTAGAAATAAATCCGCCTCCCAATGTATCAAGATTACCTTTTCCGATCTGATACAAGTCAAGATCCGATCCGTTGGAAGTAAGATCAAGGAAATCCGGTCTGTTATCTCCATCCGTATTCTTCAGAGCATATTTTAAAGTTCCGGAATCCGGATATGTTTCCAGTATATCTGCCAGGCCATTTTTACCTACAGCAACGCCTGCATCAATAACTCCGTTACGATCTGCATCAATCTGAGTGATCACTGATGTTGGGATACCCGATTCGAATAAATCCAGGATTCCGTCATTATCAGAATCAAGATCACGGTAATTTGGAATTCCGTCTCCCAATACCGGAGTAATCAGAATATCACCTTCCATATCATCATCTTCAAATTTACTGTTCATATCAAAGTCTTCCATTGAATCCGGAATACCGTCATTATCAGAATCAAAATCACAGGCATCCACAATACCGTCACCATCTGTATCCAGCGTCGGAGATTTATCATTGATCACAGTACATCCTTCCGCACAGTCAGGAATACCGTTACCATTATTATCAATACTATCATCTCCGTTTGGACAGCGGTCGAAACAATTGGGAACTCCGTCATTATCATCATCTTTGCTGGCAAAAGCATTGTAAATATTATATCCCTGGGATAAATTTACAGAAAGCAATGAACTGAACGTAATTTTAATACGGTTGAAAGGTTTGGTTGCCTTCCCTCCGATATAGAATTTATTGGATCCGCTGGTAAAGAAGTTCCCTGTAATAAGACTTCCTGAAGTGAAGGTGTCCGTCAGCGTATTTCCGTTATAAAACTGAACTATAACTGCATCCAGAACGCTTACTCCGATCAGACCGCCTGTTTTTTCCACGGTATATCCTGCGACAGTATTTTTAGGCAGCAAACTGTTGCTTCCCACTGTTAAGTTGGCAGAGAAAAGAAAAGTTCCTAACAATGGAAAAGTAAGCCTCGCATAATTGGAAGGATTATTATCTACTACCGCTCCGGCATTGGTAAGGCTCGGAGAAAGAAAGCCCAGTCCCGACTGCGTCCATCCGAATCCATTCACAATGTCGCCCTGAACTGAAGATCCACTGGTCTGAATTTTATCGTCACATTCACATCCCACAGGTTCTTCGAATGCATAATATACGTTCAGTTTTCCTAAATTAAATCCTAATGTCTGGGTAATCTTTAGCCTGACTTCGTTAAAAGGTTTGGTTGTAGTCAACGTTACTTTCTGTCTTCCCGAGCCATAGCTAAGAATTTTAATATTGATAAGACCTCCGCCGTCTGATAATTGTCTTGAATCCTGAAGCTGCCCGAACAAATAGGTTTCTACAGTAATATTCTTAAGGAATTCAGCACTTAATAATTTCCCCTGATCATCAGGTTCAATCACAAATCCTGTTCTGTTGCCTGCAGGATACACCTGGTTTTTATCTAAAACTCCCACGGAATAAGATCCCAATAACCCTACCGGAAGCACAATTGATCCATAAGAGTTCTTATCACCATCCCCTATTCTTTCTCTGTTCTGAACATATGAAAGCGGAGCAAGAAAGCTGCTGCTTCCGGACACATTCCCATCAACACCACTTCCGGCAATGATATCATCACAAATTCCATTGTTATCTGTAGGGACTTTTGCAGGATCAAACGCAAATGCATAATACACATTCATCGAACTGAATACCGACAGCACATTGGTTTGATACAGCCTTACCTCATTAAATTCTTTCGTAGTTTTAAAATGAAGGAATATTCTGTTTTTATTACCTCCAAATGCCGGTACAGACAATAAAGTACTACTGGTCGCAGATTCCTGCAGAACTCCGTTTTTATAGGTACTGATTCTCAGAGAGCTTAAAAGTTCTATGGTAATAAAGCTTGTCCCAAGATCTACATTAAATCCTGTAATATCTCCCGCCGGATAGGTTGTGTTAGTATTTTTCACAGAAATCCCGTTCCCGCTTAATAAAGAAGCGAAATTCCCCATACTCACTTTATTGTCAAGATCAGCATCCACCACCGGGTTCATACTCCCGTTATAGCACGCCAGACAAATTCCTGAATTGCTGACAGGCTTTGCCTCTACCCCCATCCCACGGATAGGCTCATAGCCCTGCTGCCCAAATACTGTGACAGACATCACGAATGTCATAAGTACTGCAGCCAGTTTCCCGAATAATTTTTTAGTCATTTTTTATTGTTTTATAAAGTTTGTGTTTCTGTTAAAGGGTCTGCCATGCAAAATCAGCAGCATTGGGTCCTGTTTGCTTACATCCTACAAAACTTCCTGTTGTTCCTGATAATTCATATACGATTGTTCCTGCGTTGGCAGCATTACATGCAGGTCTTGTGCTGGCTTTGATCAGTATAGCTTTACTTACCTCCAGATCAGCAAAATTGGTTGAATTGGGAACCATATTGACCCCTACATCAGCAGTTGCCGCATTGTTTTCACTGAAGAATATATGAGTACCATTTGCATATACAGACTGCCCGGGATTTGCTGTTCCTGAAAATCCAGCTACAAAAGCTTTACCTCCTACCGCAACGCTTGCTGATCCCACTGCAAAGCTGTTCGGGTCTACTGTATTTCCACCTCCTATGGCAATCCCTCCCTTGTTGATATGGGAGTTTCCTAATGTCAATCCTGTTACACCGGTAACTGTATTTGAGTTTCCAAATACAAAATGATTAGCTCCGGTCGCCGTATTGGAATTTCCAATGATTTTTGCTCCGTTCGCTGCTGAATTATTTGCCCCTATAGCTAAAGAGGGAAAGTTTGCATTATTGGCAGTAGCGGTATTATTTCTACCTATGGCAACATTGGAAGACACCGCATTGGTTGCATTATTTGACCCCCAGGAAAAAGCTGCATAAGCACCTGTAGCGTCATTAGAATTCCCACCTTGCAGGGTTCCATTTACATCCAATATTGCTTTTACATTCTTCTGGGTAGCCAGAACAAGGCTCTGACCATCAGTGGTTCCTAAATAATTTCCTTTGGAAATATCCGTTCCCAGTGTTGATGCTGTGGCGGTAGTCCCTGAATTTCCTATGGTATTCCAGCTTGTACTCAAACCATTCCATTTGGTTCCGTCAAAAAAATAATACCCAGGAGACAGCACCTCTGCAGTTTGACCTGAAGGTGCTGTTTCTGCTGCAGTGACAAATACTAATGCCCCTGTCTGAGCAGACGTATAGCTTTTTGCTTTCAGTTGAGCTCCCGTAAGCCTTGGAGCAATTATACCATCTAACTTACTTGCCGTTTCCGGCGTTCCTGTCACATCCAGAGTAGCCTGAGGCGATCCTGTATTAATCCCAACCTGTGCTAACATTGGTAAACCTGCAGATAAAAGTGCAAGAGTGAATAATTTGTTTTTCATTTCTAATGATATGTTTTTTTGTGTGTTGTATTGGAAGACAGTCCCCAAGTGATTCCATTCAAATGATAAATGAAATGAGCCAATGATTATGGCGAAGGACCGTAAGGTTTCAGAAAATACTGAATTATTTATATGGAGAAGAAAGCTTATCGGGAATTTTAATAATAAGTTTAAAACCGTCAATAAGTTTAAAAGGGTTTATACAGAACTTTTTGGTCTCATCAAATGGGTTCAATCCCTGGCTGTTCACCAAATGAAAAAAGCTCCATTTATACCAGACCGTCATACATTTGAATTTCTTAAGACAGGAAAGAAAAAAGTATTTACCGTCGATAGAAGGATAACTATTTTTAATGATGTAATGATGAATTTTGTGGCTGCCCTTATGATCATTTCCATCCTGAGCAGTTCCGGAAGAAGTATTCCTACTTTTTACGGGGTGTATAGAAACACCGGCGGGGCCAAAGTGCAAAGTCTTATTTACATCTGTGTAATACAGCAATTCTGCTTTATTTGCTGCCACAGATATAAGCTTTGCATTTAATTTTCCAATAGCCACCAGCAACAATATCAATGCAACTTTATGACCATAAGAAAGAAAGTAATTTCTATCCAATTCTGTTGTGTTTTTTCAATACAAATATAACATTTTTCCAATCAAAACAATATTTTATTAAAAAAAATAACTTAAAATATTACAATACACATTAATTAATCAAAATATCACATTAAAAATTACGAAATAATTAATAATAAAACAATATCAACTTATTCAGAATAATAATATTCAAATACAATTGCTTACAAAATCTGCTATTCAGAAGTATACAACAAAAAAGCCCGGGCATTTGCCCGGGCTCTTATATTTATAATAAAACTGAAATTATTTCAATTCTACTTCAGCACCAGCTTCTTCTAATTGCTTCTTAAGAGCTTCAGCTTCGTCTTTAGAAACACCTTGCTTGATTGCAGCAGGAGCTCCGTCTACGATATCTTTAGCTTCTTTAAGACCAGCACCAGTTAAATCTTTTACTAATTTAACGATAGCTAATTTAGAAGCACCTGCAGACTTAAGAATTACGTCGAATTCAGTCTTTTCTTCAGCAGCATCACCTGCACCACCTGCAGCAACAACTACAGCAGCAGCAGCTGGCTCAATTCCGTACTCATCCTTAAGGATAGCAGCTAATTCGTTTACGTCTTTTACAGTTAGGTTTACTAGCGTTTCAGCTAAATTTTTTAAATCTGACATTGTTGTAATGTTTTTGTTGATTATTTATTTAATTTTTTGAGTGTAATTATTCAGCACTTGTTTCTTCAGTGCTATCTGCAGCAGCTTCAGGAGCTTCAGCAGCAGGAGTTTCTTCTACCGCAGGAGCAGCTTCTTCAGCTTTAGCTTCTACAGTTTCAGGTTTGTTTTGAAGAGCAGAAACAACTCTCTGGATTGGAGACTGAAGTAATCCGATGATTTCACCGATCATTTCTTCTCTAGACTTGATGTTAGCCAACATGTCCAGGTTGTTGTCACCAACGTAGAAAGTTTCCTGAACGAAAGCAGACTTCAAAGCCGGCTTTTCTTCTTTCTTTCTGAATCCTTGGATAAGTTTCGCAGGAGCGTTAGCTGTATCAGCAATCATTAACGCTGAGTTTCCTTTGAAAGATGGGAACATTTCAGAGTAATCTACTCCTTCAATCTGCTCCATTGCTTTTTGTAAAAGTGTATTTTTTACTACTTTTACTTTGATATTTTGTTTGAAAGCCTGTCTTCTGAAATCTGAAGATTTACCAGCGTTCAAACCTTCTAGATCTGCTACGTATACTACTTTTGCATCCTGAAGCAAATCTTTGATCTCTTGTATCGCTACAACTTTTTGGTCTTTTGTCATTGTCTTAGGATTAAATATTAGTTAACAGATTTAGTATCAATTGCAATACCTGGGCTCATTGTAGAAGACAGATAGATAGACTTCACATAAGTTCCTTTAGCAGCAGTTGGTTTCATTTTGATCAATGTCTGGATTAATTCCTGAGCATTTTCTTTGATCTTAGCAGCATCGAAAGATACTTTACCAATACCAGCATGGATGATACCATACTTGTCTACTTTGAAATCAATTTTACCTGCTTTTACTTCAGTTACTGCTTTACCAATTTCCATTGTTACAGTTCCTGATTTAGGGTTCGGCATTAAACCTCTTGGACCTAATACTCTACCTAATGGACCTAATTTACCCATTACAGCTGGCATCGTAACGATAACGTCAACGTCTGTCCAACCATCTTTAATTTTTTGTAAATATTCGTCAAGACCTACATAGTCAGCACCAGCAGCTTTAGCTTCTGCTTCTTTATCCGGAGTTACTAAAGCCAAAACTTTAACATCTTTACCGGTACCGTGAGGAAGAGATACAACACCTCTTACCATTTGGTTTGCTTTTCTTGGGTCTACACCTAATCTTACAGCGATATCTACAGAAGCATCAAACTTTGCAGTGTTCACTTCTTTTACAAGAGCTGAACCTTCTTCAAGGTTATAGATTCTTCCTTTTTCTACTTTGCTTAAAGCTTCCTTTTGCTTTTTAGTCAATTTTGCCATTTCTAATAGTTTTAAGCGTTAAAAGTTGGTTTAGTTCCTGTTACTCTTAATCCCATAGATCTAGCAGTACCTGCAACCATAGAAACTGCAGAATCCATTGTAAAGCAGTTAAGGTCACTCATTTTGTCCTCAGCGATTTTTTTCACTTGATCCCAAGATACAGAACCTACTTTGTTTCTGTTTGGTTCACCGGAACCTCCCTTGATCTTAGCCGCATCCATTAACTGGATTGCTGCAGGTGGAGTTTTAATAACGAATTCAAAAGATTTGTCTTCGTATACTGTAATTACTACAGGTAAAACTTGCCCTGGCTTATCTTGGGTTCTTCCGTTAAATTGCTTACAAAACTCCATGATGTTCACACCTGCAGAACCTAATGCCGGACCTACTGGTGGAGAAGGGTTAGCTGCGCCACCTTTCACCTGAAGCTTTACCATTTTAAAGACTTTCTTAGCCATTGTTTGTTTTTTAAATTTGAATAATTAATGAGTTTGGAAGCATTTATTATTCAGCAGGTTATCGCACTCACCTATGATAAGCCTACTTTTTGGACTGCAAAAGTATAAAATATTTTTGAAACTACAAACGGATATTGTTGATTTTTAAAAAGTTTTAAAAAAATAATTAAGATCCTGAAGTTTATATTTTCCTGTACTGCTGTTTTAAAACGGTTTCAATTATATAAAAAAGAAAGGAGAACACATCTTGTCCTCCCCTCTTCCCAAATACTATTATATTAATATGATGAAAAATTACTTTTTAAGGAACTTCAGTCCTTCTTCCTGATCTTTTATTTTTAAAATATACATTCCTTTCACAAGATCTTTTACATCTATCATTCCCTGTTTCACGGATCCGGTTTTTATCAGCTGGCCTGCTGCATTATAGATACCAACATTCTGATCTTTTACTCCATCTATATGAATAAAGTCTGCTGCAGGGTTAGGATATATTCTGATTTCTGATTTTTTACCTGAAATTTCGTGTGTTGACATGGATCCGGAAGGAAAAATTAAATTCTGTGCATAGGCAACCGGCTGAATATCGCCACTTTTCTGCTCATGAAAGACAACCACAGCCTGCCCGTTAACAGGCCTTAGTACGCTCGGATAAGATTTTGAGGCTGCATACGTAGCAACAGGAAGGTAATGTTCCGGCCATGTAAATTCCCCGTCAGTATTAAGCAAAACAGCATTCAGTGATACATTAAGACCGGTACCTTCTTTCTTCTGTACTACAAAATAAGGACTGTTGTTCACCAGCTGCAGGTTCCCGTAATGAAACATTGATGTATTATCAACCGGAAAAACCTGTTTGGCATTATCTGTTAAAAGCCTTGCTCCTGTAGCTTTATCAAACTTTTGTACGAATTCTCCGTTTTGTCCCTGCGATGAAGAGCTATAGTTTGCTATTGCCCATACATAAGGAGATCCCGGAGCAAATGCCATTTTCATATCTTTTTCAAAATAAGTCTGATTGGTATCAAAGTCTACGCCTACATTCCCCCACGGAAGGTTACTATTGGCATCAATTCTCTGAATATAGGCATCAAATCTCATATTTTCTCCACTGCTGAATCCGTAATACACGACGTTACCATCCACAGCACCTGAATATTTGGCATTGTAAGCGGTAGACTTGGTGGTAATCTGCTTAGGGGCATCCCATGCTATAGTTCCGGTTTCCAGGTTAAGTTTCTGAGCAAACAGATAGCTTGTGGTTCCGAAAGAGAGCTGCTTATGGAAGATTATTTCACATTCATTGTTAGAAAGTTCGAAAAGATTGCCAGGAACTGTATTTTTAGTGGTATCATCAGACTTGATCTGAGTTGGAGTAGCCCATACCGCCTGCCCGGCAGCATCGTACTTCTGTACTTTGGTATATTTCTGGCTGGATGGAAAATAAGCCACGAGAATACCTCCGGCAGACAGTGGAAGGATGGTTGGCAGATAAGCTTCTCCTAAGCTGATCCCGTTTGGCCATTCTGATGTGCCTTGTGGAGTAATCTTAAATATGTATCCGGGATTTCCGGCCCCGGTACCCGTCACGCCTATATAGAAATTGTTTGAAGAATCAACGGCAGTACTTTCCATTACGGTATAGGTACTCATGGGAATCTGATCAGAAATTTTAATTCCGTCTGAACCTAACAGTTTATTTCCCTGCTGATCCAGCATCTGTACCCATAATTCAAAGTTGACAGGAGCCGGTACGCTTTTCCAGTATCCTATATAGGTCTTTCCGTCACTTGTAGTGGCAGCAAAAGAAGAACTCGCCTGTTTTGTTACGGCAAGGTTCTGGTCAAGAACAGGATTCCATTGTGCTTTCCCTGTAAACCAAAAAAGCAGGGTTCCGAAAAGGATAAGTATTTTTTTCATAGCGGTATTGTTTTAAATATGAAACAAAGAAATAGAATGTCTGCGAACCGCATTCAAAATCTTCCACACAATTACCACTTAGGGAGTAAAAAGCACCACATCATTACCACACACCTACACATTAACCATTAATAACCAACCAATTACAATTCATTTAAATATTGAGAAAGATCTTCTTTTGTATTGGTAAGATTCATTTTTTTACGGAGTCTTGTCCTTGAATTTTCAATTGTTTTCGGAGTCACGTTAAGGAGATTGGAGATTTCTTTTGTAGATAATTTAAGCTTCAGCATGGCAGCCAGCCTTTTATCATAATTGGTAAGTCCCGGATGTTTACGGTCCAGATTTTCATAAAATGATTCGTGGATATTCAGAAAATGATATTCAAAATCTCCCCAGGAGTCCTGTTTGGTGTTCAGTTTTATTTCATTGATAATTCTTGAAACTTCATCAATTTCACTATCTTTCAGTTTAGATTTCAGAACATTGATCTGTTCTAAAAGAGATTTGAAAATTTCTTCAATTTTAGACTGCTCCATAGATTTATAGACCAGCATTTTTTCTTTCATCTGATTGTCTATTTCCAGCTGTTTTTCTCTATTTTCGATCAGCTTCTTTTCAAGCCGTAACTTCTCAGCTTTATTTCTGAAATTAATAAGCAGTAAAATACAGATCACCAGAACGAGTAAAAGAATAATGACCATTACTGCATACAGGATATTCTTTTTGTCCTGTTCTATTTTGTCAAGCCTTTTCCTCAGTTCGTAATCGTGCTGCACTTTCAGTCTTTCTACATTCACTGCTTTTTCTTCTATATTCAGCAAATCACGTATAGAATCATATTTTTTGAAGGTTTCTGCGGAAAGCCTGTAATCCCTGTTCAGCTGATAGGCTTCATACAGGGTTCTCAGATAATTGGTATTATCAAAACTTACGGCATCCGGAATGACATATTTCCCAAGATTACGGGCATATAGCAATGCTTTTTCAGGGTTTTGGGTTTTAATATAGAAATTGGCAAGGTTATAATTGACCTGGTAATTTGATTTATGGTCCTCAATATTATTCTTCTGTAAGATATCACTTGCTTCAAGTAAATAATTTTCCGCTTTTGTTTTATTTCCTTCCTGAAAATTCAGTTTACCGAAATTTGAAAATACAAAGGCCTTCAGAACCGGATTGTCATAATTCTCAAATGTCATCAGACTCTTTTCGAAATAATACCGTGACGAATCAAGCTTCGACAGTACCAGATATGCATTTCCCAGATTGTTCAGTGCTTTAACCGTTTCTACCTGCTTTTTCTGTTTCTGATAAAAGTTGAGAAGTTTCTTATAGTAAGTAACAGCTCTCCTGGTATCATTGAGCTGTGAATAGGTATACGCAAAAATACCATCTATCTTTGCTGTTTTCTCTTCATCCTTATCCAGAAAAATATGATAGGCCTTATTAGAATAATCCAGTGCAAGATCAAAATAATTCATGTCGCTGTAAATTTTGGCAGCTTCCATATAAAAATTACCCAATTCTTTATCCGGAACACTTTTTCTGGCTTTACGGATGTATTGCTCTGCTTTCGCCCAATCTTTAAACTTCAGCTCATCGGCCGTATGTATATACTGCTCGTATTCTTTCCTATCCTGCCCGAAGCAGAATACCGTTGAACAGCACAACAGCCAGACAAAAAGTAGAAGTTTTCCCATATTTCAATATAATTCCTTATAAAATTATAAAATCATTTGATAAAACAATATGCAATCTGCTAATCTGCCTTATAAATCATAAAATATTTCACACATACCATTAAATAAAAAAAGGCCATTTATTAAAAAATGGCCTTTTATATTCTGAAATACTCTCTCTGTTTTTAAAATCCTGAAGGTTTGCTCAGTGTTTGTGCTGAGCCATCGGTTCCCCCCAGATTAGCATTGATATCACTGAAGTTCTGTTTTGTAATAAGCCTTTTATAAGCCATCAGATAAAATTCTACTGTAAAATTATTATAGGTTCTTGCAGGGCTGGCTGATGTAAAAGCAATCAATCTGCTGTTATTGGTAAATCCTGCTTTAAGATGCCAGGTTCCATTACTTACGAATGCGGTCACATCCGGAGATCCCTGACGGTTATCATTGATCCCGTTGTCTCCGAAATCCAAAGCCACACTTGTAGTTCCATCATTAAGCTTGAAGGCATAATTATGCACTACAAGAAGAAAATTATTGGCATCTATCTTAGTATCATAATCTGTAATTCCTGCCCCAGACACTCCTGTTAACGTAAGCTTAAGGTAATTAAACAATCCACTGCTCTCTAATGCAGGGTTATACAACTGAAGTGAATTCTGTGAAGTGGCAAGAAAGCTCCCCCCAGTCATGGTAGGTTCTCCCGGGTTTCTAAGATATAACGCATCGGTACGGGTATCTCCGTTCACATCTAATGTCTCTGTGGGATTGGTTGTTTTTATTCCCACTCTGCCGGTCTGAGCATTAAAAAAAACTCCCAGACACATGATTATGATAATATAAATTTTTCTTTCCATAATTGTTATTTTTTATTGAAGTCCAAGCGGAGTGTTTGATGAAACGCCTGTATAACCTGCTGCTGCTGATACGGAACCATTAAACGTTCCCCAATCTTTTACCAGAGATCTTTCAAATACATTCAGAGTAAGTGTCCAGGTACCGTTAGCCGAAGATACTGTTCCGGCCCCTTTAAAGCTCAGATTAATGGCATGATAAGTCTTTCCTCCACTTGTAACCGGTGTTACTTCTGTAGAATACGCTCCAAAAGATTTAGGAGTTGTACTGGTATTGGCTGCAGAAATAGCAGATGAAAAAGTGGCTCCGGTAATTGCAATAACATATTTACCGGTTTCCAGGCCTGTGTTAAGGCTCACTACTTCATCCTGGTTCACATTGGTAAGAACAACTTTATAGGCATTTACGGGTGCTACATTTCTGAGAGCGATATCCATCATTTTCACTTTTCCTACCGGAGTAGTATCTTTAGAACGTGTCAAAAGAAAATAATTTCCTCCTGCTGGTGAGTTTACCGTGTCAATAAGATAGGATTCCACTAAAGTTTCCCCTGCTACATCCAGTGTCGACTGCGGTTTAGTTGTATTTATTCCTACTTGGGCATTTGCGGTAAAAAAAGCTCCGGCTGCAAAGAGTAAGGTGATTATTTTTTTCATTATGTTATGTTTTTATTTTACTGAATTAAAGGTGCGGCTGCAGCGCCTGTGGTTGAAGTTCCCATCGCCTGTGTAGGATTAAACTCTTTTGCATAGGCACGGTCAAAAACCATTAGATTGAGCGTCCATACACCTGTTGGTAAAGAGGCATCCGGGGCAAAACCCTGATAATCGGCTTTAAGCTTCCATGTTGTCCCGGTAGAGTAGGCAAAAATCTGAGGAACCGGCGTCAACCAGTCCGCAGCACCGGTTTTAACGGCCTGAGTAAATCCAAATGAAGAGATTACTACCAAAAATTTGCTGGAATTGATTTTAGTGTCAAATTCATTCACCCAGTCCTTATCGGTAGGATCACAGGTAATTTTATACTGGATCAGATTGATAGGCGCCGGCGAATTAGGTACGAAAGCATCATTATAAGCGGTAATTTTATTTTCCGGAGCAGGAGACTTAATAATAAAAGTATAATTTTCACTGGCTCCAAGCTTTTCTATTGGTTTTTTGAAAACCATTCCGGACGTCTTCATCGTACCGTTAACAGTCAGGTCTTTTTCAGGTGTTTTGGTGTTTATACCAACCTGAGCATCAGTCATAGAGAACAAGCCCAACAAAAGGATTGTCGAAATAATTTTTGTCATTGGATATGTGTTTATTTTATTATTTTCCTTTATTCCTGTCTCAGTAATCATTGAATACAAAAACAAGAAACCCTTTACACATACTATACTGTGCACCGAGTAAGCAAAATAAAGTTATGGATTAACTGAAAAACAAGTTACAAGAAGTATGCCATCCATAGGTAAATATGATGGCTAAACCCGCACCAATACTGTGAAAAACAGCTTTTATCCCGCGGAAGAGATAAATAAATTAAGGTAAACTCCTATGCAGAAGGAGCCAGCGGTGAACCGAAATTTTAATTATTAATAAAAATAACAGCAAAAAATTATGAAAACTCTAACACCTGGGAATAAAATCACAAATCAGGTTTAGTATATTATTATTATATTTTCTAATTTAAACACAGATAAGTTAAAATTTCGGGGATGGTTAAGAGATATACTGGCCTATTCAATAACTCTGCGGATTCAATATTAAATTATAAGGATAAAAGAACAACTTAGAAAAGGACTGAAATCAACCATGAATCTACCAGCAGGAAGGTTTATAAGGCACTATCAACTTAATATCAAACGAATGTACAAAACAAAAAAAGACCGCTGAAACAGCAGTCTTTTAATTTTATATAAAGTAATTATTATACTTTTTCTACTTGCATGTAGCTTAGCTCCATTGGAGTCTTTCTACCGAAGATCAATACAGAAACTTCAATTTTCTTTTTGTCTTCAAGAATTTTCTCAACTGTACCGTTGAATCCGTTGAAAGGTCCATCGATTACTTTCACGTTTTCACCTACTACATATGGAATCTCAACATCGCTTGCGAATTCTGAAAGTTCATCCATTCTTCCAAGCATTCTGTTCACTTCTGATTTTCTCATTGGAACAGGATCTCCTCCTTTTGTCAAGCTTAAGAAAGATATAACTCCAGGGATGTTTTTGATTACGTGAGGAATTTCTCCCATCAGATCAGCTTCGATCATTAAGTATCCAGGATAGTAAGGTCTCTCTTTAGGAACTTTTTTACCGTTTCTAATCTGAATCACCTTTTCCATAGGAATAACCACTTGAGTAACGTACTGCTCAAACCCTAAACGTTTGATTTCTGTCTCAATATAGTTTTTCACTTTATTTTCCTGTCCGCTGATAGCTTTCAGCACATACCATTTCAATTCGCTCATTATGGGAAAATACTTTTTAATTAATTGAACAAGTTGATTAGCATTCCGATGATGTTGCTGATTGCTTTTGAAAACAATTCATCAACTCCAAAGGTAAATAATGCCAGAATCACTGTCGCAATAGTCACTACAATTGTAGAAGACTGAAGGTCAGCCCACTTTGGCCATTCAACTTTATGTCTGAATTCGTTATAAGAACCTTTTAAAAAATCGACAAATGAACTCATAATTTATATTTGCACGGGCACAAGGATTCGAACCCTGATCAACGGTTTTGGAGACCGGTATCCTACCATTGGACGATGCCCGTAGTTTAAAAAAGCTCCGTAAAGAAGTTCCTTACGGAAGCTTTTTATATTTTTAAGAGAATAATTACTCGATGATTTCAGTAACCTGACCTGCACCAACTGTTCTACCTCCTTCTCTGATCGCGAATCTAAGACCCTCGTTAAGAGCGATTGGCTGTAACAATTCTACAGTAATAGTTAAGTTATCACCAGGCATTACCATTTCTACACCTTCTGGTAAGAAGATCTCACCTGTAACGTCAGTAGTTCTTACGTAGAACTGAGGACGGTACTTGTTGTGGAATGGAGTGTGACGTCCACCTTCTTCTTTAGAAAGGATATAAACCTCAGCTTTGAATTTTTTGTGTGGCTTAACTGAATCTTTCTTAGCGATAACCATACCTCTCTTGATGTCAGTTTTTTCAATACCTCTCAACAATAGACCTACGTTATCACCAGCTTCACCTCTGTCTAGGATTTTTCTGAACATCTCAACCCCTGTAATAGTAGAAGTTAATTTCTCATCACCCATACCTACGATATCAACCGGATCACCAGTGTTGATAACACCAGCCTCGATTCTACCAGTTGCTACAGTACCTCTACCTGTAATAGAGAATACGTCTTCGATTGGCATCAAGAATGGCTTATCCTGATCTCTAACAGGCTGCTCGATCCAAGTATCAACTGCATCCATCAATTCTTCAACAGTCTTAACCCACTTCTCGTCTCCGTTAAGAGCTCCAAGAGCAGATCCCTGGATTACTGGAGAGTTATCTCCGTCATATTCGTAAGTAGATAATAAATCTCTAAGTTCAAGTTCAACAAGCTCTAAAAGCTCAGCATCATCCACCATATCAACTTTGTTCATGAAAACAACGATTCTTGGTACGTTTACCTGACGGCAAAGTAGGATGTGCTCTCTAGTTTGAGGCATTGGTCCATCAGTTGCAGCACATACTAAGATCGCTCCATCCATCTGAGCAGCACCAGTTACCATGTTCTTAACATAGTCAGCGTGACCTGGACAGTCAACGTGTGCATAGTGTCTGTTTTCAGTTTCGTACTCGATGTGAGCTGTATTAATAGTGATACCTCTTTCTTTTTCTTCTGGAGCAGAGTCAATAGAAGAGAAATCTTTTTTCTCAGCAAGACCCTTGTTCGCTAATACACTACTGATAGCTGCAGTAAGTGTAGTTTTACCATGGTCAACGTGACCAATAGTACCAATGTTCAAGTGTGGTTTGTTACGATTAAACGTTTCCTTTGCCATGATTTAAAATTATTTATTTATTGTTTTTCAAATTTTCGGTGTGCAAATATAATGAATTTTTAAATACCAAAAACTTTTTATTAAAAAAACTTTCAATATTATCTTCCAATGAAGGACAAACCTTATATTTCAACGTATTGAGACTGCAAATTTACACATTTTTCCGAATAGAAAAAAATCTCAGAAATGTTTTATTAAAAATATAAACTATCTCACTAATTATGAATACAATATGCATGCATAAAAAATAAAGAAAATTGCATCGATCTTTAAATCCGGGCCTGTTTTTTTCTCGTAGATATAAGTACAACAACTAAAATTACTATTATGAGAAAATTATTACACACCTACTTCGCCCTGTTTGCTTTTATAGCCCTGCTTTCATGCGATAATTCGGACGACAACATGCCTGACATGATGAATCCTCAGGGCCCGGACCTTATGGTATATGGAATAACTGCAATGAATGAACTTGTCTACTTCAATTCCAACAATCCCAAAACGTTCACCTCAAAAACAGCTGTTACCGGTATACCTTCAGGAGAGAAACTGCTAAGCATCGACTTCAGACCTGCCACCGGAGAACTGTACGCATTGTCGAATGCCAGTAAATTATATATTATCAACACCTCCAATGCCTCTGCAAGAGTTGTCGGCTCAACAGCGTTTACTCCCATGATTTCAGGAACAACAGCTGCTATTGACTTCAACCCTACCGTTGACAGGATCCGTCTGGTGAGCAATACCGGACAAAATCTACGTTTACATCCTGAAACAGGGGCTGTTGCCGCTACTGACATCAATATTAACGGAACAGGAAATCCTTCTGTAACAGGATTAGCTTATACAAACAGTAAAGCTGGAGCTTCAGCAACGATCTTATATGATATTGATCCGGCTTCAGGAAAATTATACAAACAGGATCCTCCCAACAATGGAACCTTAGTGGAAGTCGGAAGTCTGGGAACAACTTTTACGGGACAGGCTGCATTTGATATTAAATATGATAACAGCATTGCATTATTGGCTTTGAATAATCAATTGCACATCCTGGATCTGAATAACGGAAAAACAACCTCTATCGGGTCTCTGCAACAGGGAATAATAGATATTGCCATTCCTACAGAACCGGTAGCGTACGCTATTGACAATTCAAATAATCTGCAGATATTCAATCCAAACAACCCGATGCCCGTCTCCAAAACAGTGGCGGGACTGCAAAGCGGTGAAAATATTTTAGGAATAGATTTCCGTCCTGTTAATGGTCAGCTGTATGCATTAGGAAGTTCAAGCAGAATTTATACTATTAATTTGGGAACCGGTACTGCCACTGCTGTAGGATCAGCTCCTTTTTCAACCCTGCTTTCCGGAACAGATTTCGGATTTGATTTTAATCCCACTGTAGACAGGATAAGAGTGGTGAGTAATACGGGACAGAATCTCAGGCTCAATCCTAATGACGGAACAATTGCAGCAACTGATATTATATTGAATCCGGGAAGTCCTATAATAAGCGCTGCAGCATATACCAATAATTTTGCGGGAGCAGCCTCTACTACTCTTTTTGTTATTGATCATAATACCGATAAATTATATCAGCAAAACCCTCCGAACAACGGAACTTTAGTAGAGACCGGTCCTTTAGGAATCAACATCACCGGTGCCAATGGATTTGATATTGGAAGTATGAGCCAAAAAGCTTATTTAATGGCTTCAATAGGTTCATCTACGAAAATTTACTCTATCAATACCACTACAGGAGCTGCCACTTCTGTTTCTGATTACCCGAATACTGTAAAAGCCTTTACAGTGGGGCTAGGTTTTTAAACTCATTCTATTTTATTTCAATAACCGGGAAGTGCGGAAAACTTTGTTTTCCGCACTTCTTATTCCTATAGATGAAAGATAAAAATCAAATCTGGCTGAGCTTTCTTGTCCTGTTGAAAATCCAGAAGATAATCGGGAAAATAAGCAGGGTAAGCACTGTTGCTGTAATCAGTCCTCCAATGATGACAATGGCCAGAGGTTTCTGGGATTCCGAACCGATTCCCGTAGACAAGGCTGCCGGCATCAACCCGATGGAAGCCATCAGTGCTGTCATAATCACCGGTCTGGTTCTGGATTTCACTCCGTTTAATATCGCTGCATCTAAATCCATCCCGTTTTTAACGTTCTGATGGAATTCTGTGATCAGGATTACCCCATTCTGGATACAGATGCCCAAAAGGGCAATCATTCCTACTCCGGCAGAGATCCCGAAATTCATTCCGGTAACGTGCAGGGCAATGATTCCTCCGATCAGTGCAAATGGTACATTAGCCAATACAAGGAGAGAGTCTTTCATATTTCCAAACAGGATAAACAACAGGAAGAAGATCATCAGGATACTCACCGGCACTACCTGAGCCAGCCTGTGTGAAGCACGCTGCTGGTTTTCAAACTGACCGGTCCATCCTACAGAATATCCATCCGGAAGTTCAACGGCAGCCACTTTTTTCTGCGCATCGGCAATAGTACTTCCCAAATCCCTGTCACGGATTGAAAATTTCACTCCGATGTATCTTTTGATATTATCCCTGTAAATAAATGCCGCCCCGTTATCTTTTACAATGGTACTGATCTCTTTTAAAGGGATCTTCGCCCCGTCCTGTGTAGGAACCATCAGGGAAGCGATATCATTTTCATTGGTTCTGTATTCCTGTGAATACCGGAGACGGATCGGGAATTTTCTTTCACCGTCAAACATTTCTGAAGCCGTTTTTCCGCCAAATGCCATTTCAAGTACCGCCTGTGCATCTGCCGGCATTACTCCATAGGCTGCCATTTTATCCCTGTCCAGTACCACACTCACCTCCGGCTGGCCAATATTTTTAATGATCCCTGGATCTTTTACTCCGTCTACATCTTTAATTTTTGTCAGGATCTCATGGGCAAGGTTATCAAGGGTTTCCAGATTATCACCATAAATCTTGATCCCGTTTTCTGCCTTAAATCCGGCTACAGCTTCCGCCACATTATCGGAGATCGGCTGGGAATAGTTGAAGGTAATCCCCTGATAGTTCCGTAATTTCTGGTCAATTTCATTAATCAGCTCATCATAGGTGATCTTCCGTTTCCATTCTTCCCTGGGCTTAAGGTTGACGGCAAACTGCACAAATCCGAAACCGTTCGGGTCTGTTCCGTCATTACTTCTTCCCGTCTGAGCCAGAACATCTGTCACTTCAGAGAAACTCATGATGTCTTTCTTTAAAAGATTGGCTGTTTTCAGCGATTCTTTCAGTGAAGAGCTCATGGGCATTTCTGCGGTGATCCAAAGTGATCCTTCATTCAGTTGCGGAAGGAATTCCGTTCCCAGAAACTTACCGGAAAATAGAGTGACAGCCAAAAATGAGACAGCCACGATCATACTTATTTTTTTATTCCTGAATGTGACATTAAATCCCTTCAGAACGATTCTGTCCCAAAAATTAACAAAGGGATTGTTTTTTTCTCTTACATTTTTATTTAAAAGAATATGAGAAAGAACAGGAACCAGCGTCAATGTAAAGATCAAGGCTCCCATTAATGCAAACCCTAATGTAAAAGCCAATGGTGAAAACATTTTACCTTCCACTTTCTGGAACGAGAAGATCGGGATCAAAGAAGTAATGATGATCAGCTTCGAAAAGAAAATTGCTTTTCCGAGGCCTGTTCCGGTCTGCTTGATCCAGCCGCCTTTCGCCAGTTTATTGAATTTTTCCATTCCATATTTGTGGGCTTTGTGGTCTAGCATTACAAAGAGCCCTTCTACCATGACGACGGCTCCGTCAATGATGATCCCGAAGTCTACTGCTCCTAATGAAAGCAGATTGGCACTCATCCCGGCCAGTTTTAAACATAAAAATGCGAATAATAATGATAGAGGGATGATGATAGAAACAATTAAAGTTGTTCTCCAGTCTGCCATAAAAATCAAGACAATCACGGTTACCAGTACAATTCCTTCAATAAGGTTATGCATTACGGTGTGCGTGGTAAAGTCCATCAGATTATCACGATCATAGAAAGTGACCATTTTCACATCTTTTGGAAGAACTTTTTCGTTTAATTCTTTGATTTTTGCTTTTACACCTACCAGAACTTCTCTTGGGTTCTCTCCTTTTCTCATCACAACAATGCCTTCTACGGTATCATCATGGTTGTTCAGGGCTGCCTGTCCTACTCTCGGCATAGAGCTTTCATGAACTTCTGCTACATTTTTTACCAAAACAGGGTTTCCACTGTCATTCTGAATGGTAATATTACCGATATCCGTTACAGACTTTACCAGGCCAATACCTCTTACTACATAGGCCTGCCCGTTCTTTTCAATAACGTCACCACCAACATTCAGGTTGCTTTTCGTAACGGCATCGTATACCTGAAGCGGAGTCAGATTATATTTATCCAAAGCTCTCGGATCAATACTCAGCTCGAAAACTTTGTCCTGCCCACCGAAAACGTTGATATCTGCAACTCCGGGAACTCCTCTTAAAGCACGGTCAATTACCCAGTTTTGCAGGGTAAGCAGCTTCCGGGAGTCTTTTGTTTTGCTTTCCAGCGTATATCTGAAAATTTCTCCGGTTGGCCCGTAGGGTGGCTGTACTTCAGGGTCTACTTCATCAGGAAGGCTAATGGTTCTTAATTGGTTATTGACCTGATTTCTGGCAAAAGTATCATCCACCCCGTCATCAAACAGAATTTTAACAATGGAAAGCCCAAACATGGTGGTACTTCTCACACTGGTTTTCTTCTGAACCGGGCTCATGGCCAATTCGATGGGGGTTGTCACAAAACGTTCTACTTCTTCTGCGCTCCGTCCATTCCATTGGGTAATAATTACGATTTGAGTATTGGTAACATCCGGGAAAGCTTCAATCGGCATATTTTTGAAGCTTATAAAACCGGCAATCGCTAAAATAGCCACCCAGATAAAGGTAAAGGCTTTATTTTTTAATGAAAAAGCGATTATATTTTTTATAAATTTATTCATGGTAAATGCATTGATGACCTAAAAAAGCCGTTGAGAAAAATTCTAAATGGTTGAATAGATTAACTATTCAGTGAACGATAAATCAACAGCTGATTATTCGTAATCACTTCTTCTCCCTCTTTCAGGCCGTCTGAGATATAAGTAATGTCTCCTACCTGCTTCAGGACCTTAACCTCTCTGACCTTCACATCGGTTCTGGATTTAAAAACCACCACAAAACTTTTGTTGTCATCAAAAATTACGGCTTTGGACGGAATGGTCAGCATTGTTTTGCTTTCCAGGCTGGAAACTTTAATGGTTGCTTTGCTGTCCGGGATCAGAAGACCGTTGGCATTATCCAGGACGACTCTCGCCTGCATGGCATTAGTCTGCGGATCGATGATTCTAAATATTTTATCAATTTTCCCATCAAAAACCTTATCCGGATAGGAAAGCGTTGAAACCTGGGCTTTCATTCCAAGACTGATCTTGTCAATATCAGATTCATTTACATTCATGATCGCCCATACATTGGTTGTATTGGCTACGTCAAAGATGTTATCACTTCTATCGCTTCGCAGCTGCATATCTTTATTGATGCTCTTCTGAACGATATATCCGTCAATCGGGGCTACTACATTGTAGATATTTCCTGACCTTACATTATAAACTGTGCTTACTGCTGTAGCCCGCTGTAACTGATCTTCTGCTTTCTGCAGCTGGCTTCTGGCTTCCAGAACATCTCTTTCGGTATTGAGCTTTCCTTCATATAATTCTCTGGCCACTCTAAGGTTATTTTTAGCAACCACAAGATCTGTCTTTGCATCACTCACATCTTTCTGAATTTCTGCCAGCTCCGTACTCCGGATCGTTGCGAGCACCTTTCCTTTTTTCACATAGTCTCCCAATTCTACATTTACACTCAGTACATTTCCTCCTACCAGCGGGTAAACATCTATATAACTGTTTTTATCAGCAGAAATTTTTCCGTAAAAGCTGTACTCATCTTCTATATTCCTTTGTTCAGCTTTTGCTAATGAAATTGAACTGAGCATCGTATTGCTGAGCTCAAAGCCTTTTTTAGCCTGATTGTTTTTTTCTTCTTCTTTTTTAGAACAGGCCAACAATGATAAGACCATCAATACAGGGATAATATAAGTTTTCATTTTAATAGAAGATTTTCGTTTGTACTAGTTGATTAAGCTGTTCTGCAGCCTGCATGATCTCATTTTTCATATCATAGATCTGAAGTGCGGTTTGCCGGTAGCTGTCCATAAAGTCTGTAAATTCAATAAGGTTGACATTTCCTTTTCTGAAATTGGTCAGCATTCCGTTGTATACCAATTCCATATTCTGCAAATCTGTAGTTTTGATATCCAGCAGCTGGTCATATTGGGCCTTCCAGGTTTTGTAGGCAGACTGCACTTTTGTTTCAAGGGTCAGTTTCTGAAAGTCTGCATTTTTTTGATTCTGCTGAATTGCATAATTGGCTTTTTCCACATTTCCCTGGTTTACCTTCCATAAAGGGAGAGGAATTCCCAGGGTAAGATTGGCTTCATTATTAAAAGTACCTCCTGCCTGATCCCACGCTGCTCCTACATTCAGATCCGGGACGTTCAGTGATTTCTGCCATTGGGCATATAATTTACTATTGTCTATCAGCTTTAAATTGTACCGGTAATCGGCATTATTTTCCAGGGCTTTGCTTTTCAGCTCTTCTTCGTCTCCGAAAGGCTGTGCTGCGAGTGCTTCTTTGGCTTCAGACTCGCTCATTTGCGGCTCTATATCTTCAGAAACACCGGTCAGTACTTTTAAATTCTGCTCAAATTCAAGAATGTTTTTATTGATTTCAAGTTTATCATGGTTCAGCTGGATCACAAGGCTCTGAAGTCTTACGGCATCTTTAAGAGAAACATTTCCCTTTGCCGACTGTGTCCTGTAAGCGCTCAAAAGGTCATTCATATACCCTAGTTGCTTATTGGTGTTTTCCAATTTGAGTTTTTCGTAATAAAGATTGAAATAAGCAGTACGAAGCTGGGCTCTGAGATCAACCAGTAACTGGGAAAACTGAAGTTGAGCCAGCTCTTTATTCGATTTGGCAAAAGCAATTTCATTTTTCTTTTTACCACCCATATAAATCAGCTGGGTAATTCCCGCTCCTTTTGAATGTCCTACATCAAAAAACTTTTTGTCCTGAGGATTGTAAGCATTGAACTGGCCGCTGAGTTGCGGCAATTCCCAGATTTTGGCCTGCAGAATATCTGCATCTGCCATGTTGATGTTGTATTGTTCGGCGAGCAGCTGGAGATTGTTCTTCTGGAATGCTTCTTCACACTCCACAAGAGACATTTGCTGTTGTGCTGCCATGAATGAGGAAACGGCAAGACACAGCACTGCAATTCTGTTCATTATTTTTCTTTTTAAATTACAAAATTGGTGGCGTGCGATTAAAAGAAACTTAAATGAGCCTTAAAAAAATATTAAAATCTCCTGAAACAGGTCATTTCAGATGATCGTAGAAAATATGAAAAGTTAATCGATTCCCTGCCTTTTGAATTTTATATTAAAAGTCAATCGCCGGTTTAGCAGAAAAGTGATTCTGTCTTTTAAAAACAGATCATGAGGAAATTTATTTTTTGAAATGAAGTGTAAATGTATTCATATATTCAGCGGGAGAAGAATAGATGATCTGAGCGTCATGATATTCAAGAATTCTTTTGACAATTCTGAGTCCCAGCCCGGATCCTGCTATATTCTGGGCATTATTTCCTCTTGTAAAGGCTTCAAAAAGCTTGCTCTGCTCTTCTTCAGAAATGGTATCTCCATGTGAAATGACGTCTACACTAAGGCGGTCATTCGTTTCTGTAATCAATACTTTCACTTCTGCGGTATCAGAGTATACTGCCGCATTTTTAAAGAGATTAATAAAAACAATCACTAATAAGGATTGAATACCTTTTATCGTTAAAAAAGCATTTTCAGAGGTATCTTCCGTAATCAGGAAATCAAGTTTCAGATCCGGATAACTTTTCTCCACTCCTTCAAAAGCTTCAAAAATAACTTCGTCTATCCTTACTTCTTCGTAAATACTCTGAATATTTTCCTTATCAAACTTGGTAAGCAGCAGCAGCGAGTTGGTAAGATCAGACAATTGATACACGTCCCGCTGGATCTGTCGCAGGGAAGATAACGTCTCCGGAGAGTGTTTTTCGAATGTAATCAGGTTTTCCAGCTGGAAAGCCATCCTTGTAATAGGAGTCCTGATCTCATGGGAAGCACTGGCCGTAAAGTCTTTCTGTGACTGGAATACATCATCAAGCCGGGCAATCATTGTATTAAAAGACCGGGCAAGAACATTAATCTCGTCACCAGACTGCTGAACCGGGATCTGTGTTGTCAGTTTATGGGCAGTAACTTCGGAAATTTCTTTATTAAGATCTTCCAGGGGACGAAGGAATTTTTCCACAAAATAATAGCTGAAAAAGCCTATCAGCATTGTACTCATTGCATACGCCGTGATCAAAAGGTATTTAAGATATCCTAATTTTGATTTCCCGTTGGTATCAAAAGCACTGGTGAGAATATAGTAGTTTTCCCCTTTGATGTTTCTGAGTGCTGCATAAATCTCCGGGACCGTTTTTTCTGTATAAATAATTTTTTTCTTATCCAGTTCTTTCAGCATGGCATTATCCCAGGTCACATTTCTGTCTTTAATGGTGCTGTAGATAAGTTCTTTTTGATCATTAAAAATCAGAATTTTCTCATTCAGCAAGATATTATCTGAATTTTCATTGAAAAAAACCGGTGCTTCTTCTTCAAAATCTTTAGACTTGGATATAAAATGGGAGGTAAATTCAAGTCTCTGTCTGAATCTCTCTTTGAATTCGTCTCTTCTAAAGTCATTAAAAGATAAATAAATAACCGCCATCACCATTCCAAAAAGCAATGAAAAGGCAATACTGATCGTTAAAGCTATCTTTCTTTTTAAAGACATTTACAGAGGGCTTAAGTAATATCCGAAACCGGAACGGGTATGGATGAGTTTAATTTTAAAATCCTTATCAATCTTTTTTCTTAAAAAATTGATATAAACTTCTACGGTATTGGTATTCGTATTAAAGTTATGCTCCCATACGTGTTCTGTGATCTGCTGTTTAGACACCGTCCTTCCCTGGGCTTCTGCAAGATATACCAACAATTGAAATTCTTTTAGCGTAAGGGTTATTTCGTTACCGCTACGATACACTTTTTGTTCTGTTTTGTTGATAATAAGGTCATCAATCCGGAGAATATCCTGATCGGAAGTTTCTGAAGGAGCCTTACGTCTCAGCAGGGAGTTGATTCTTAAAAGCAATTCCTCAAACTGAAAAGGCTTTACAAGATAATCATCAGCAAGTCTTGTAAAAGCATCTTTTTTATCTGAAATATCGCCATAAGCAGAAATAATAATGATCGGGGTATTTTTATCAAAAGAGCGAATCGTCTGGCAAACATCCAGCCCGTTGATCTTAGGAACATTGATGTCCAGCAGATACAGCTCGTAGGTATTATTTTTAATCTGACGGAGAAAGGTTTCACCATCATATATTTTATCGCAGGTAAAATTGTTGGATTCTAAAAACCGGCAAAGCTCTGCAGAAAGAATGAGATCGTCTTCTAATAA
Source organism: Chryseobacterium arthrosphaerae (assembly GCF_001684965.1). Classification (NCBI taxonomy): domain Bacteria; kingdom Pseudomonadati; phylum Bacteroidota; class Flavobacteriia; order Flavobacteriales; family Weeksellaceae; genus Chryseobacterium; species Chryseobacterium arthrosphaerae. Next base: position 3,178,648 of record NZ_MAYG01000001.1, read on the forward strand.
AAGAATATTCATCAAAAATTATTTTACACGAATTTAAAGAAAATTTTTAGGATTATGATTTTAAAGATGAAGTTAAATGGGATATGGTAAAAACCGGATGATATAATTTACCTCCTACATTATTTATTATATGGAATTTGATGTAGGTTTGGGCTAAAGCCAATGGAAAAGGACCTTTTTTAAACGGACTAAAGTCCGTTTCTATTGAATAAGGAAAAGGGTAAGAAAGCCCAGCCTTTTACGTAGCCTTCGATTTCACAACTTATTCCATTACTCTTGCCTGAAGTTCAGAGCAAAAAAAATCCCGGAATCAATCCGGGACAATCGAGAGCCAACTACGGGACTTGAACCCGTGACCTCTTCCTTACCAAGGAAGCACTCTACCGCTGAGCTAAGTCGGCATCAACTAAAAAAATCACACTAACGAGCGTGATTTTTTTTGAGCGGAAGACGGGGGTCGAACCCGCGACATTCAGCTTGGAAGGCTGACGCTCTACCAACTGAGCTACTTCCGCAATTTTGTTTCCAAAACTATTGGTAACGCTGTGCAAAACTAAGAAAATTAATTTAATCCTGCAACTTTTTTTCTAATATAAAATGTGGGGAGAGCAGGATTCGAACCTACGAAGCCGAAGCAACTGAGTTACAGTCAGTCCCATTTAGCCACTCTGGAATCTCCCCAGATATTTTATATTAAAATGGAGCCTCCAGAGGGATTCGAACCCACGACCCCGAGATTACAAATCACGTGCTCTGGCCAACTGAGCTATGGAGGCATTTTAATAATGGACTGAAACTGATTGAGAAACTCTACTCTACACATTTCAGTGTTAAAAAAAATCACTTTTGACAGTGATCATTTTGAGCGGAAGACGGGGGTCGAACCCGCGACATTCAGCTTGGAAGGCTGACGCTCTACCAACTGAGCTACTTCCGCAATTTTGTTTCCAAAACTATTGGTAAACGCTGTGCAAAACTAAGAAAACTTATTTAATCCTGCAAGTTTTTTTTCTAAAAATATAAAGTGGGGAGAGCAGGATTCGAACCTACGAAGCCGAAGCAACTGAGTTACAGTCAGTCCCATTTAGCCACTCTGGAATCTCCCCAATATTTTATATTTTATGAGCCTCCAGAGGGATTCGAACCCACGACCCCGAGATTACAAATCACGTGCTCTGGCCAACTGAGCTATGGAGGCAAATATAAAAAAGAATTCAAAAGATCGCTGTTCCTTTTTTGCGAGTGCAAATATAGAACGGATTTTTTGAATTCTCAAATTTTTTATAAACTTTTTTTAACTTTTTTTTCTATGCCATTTCTTTTTTCTTGATTAGTAGCTTTTTAGCAGTATCAACGCAAAGGTCCAGACTTTCTTCAAAACTTGCAGAGGTCTTCTTTACTACAATATCGTCTCCCGGAACCGCCAAAATAATCTCGGCTGTTTTATTCGTTTTATCTGAATTATTTTCTACTTTCAGGAATACTTTACACTCCTGAATTTTGTCGTAGAATGTGTCTAATTTGCTTACTTTTTTGTCAATGTGTGATTCTAGTGGTTCGTGTGGAGTTAAACCAATTGATTGTACTGTGATCTTCATAATTCTTCTTTTTTTGATGCTCGAGGGTGAGCCTGATTAAACACTTTTTTCAATTGTTCAATATTAGCATTCGTATAGACTTGAGTACTGGCAAGACTGGAATGCCCTAATATTTTTTTTACTTTGGAGATCTCCGCCCCATTATCCAGCACGTGGGTAGCAAAGCTATGCCGCAGGATATGAGGACTTTTTTTTTCTTTCGTTGTTATAAGACTAAGGTACTTATTAACTACCACATAAACAAATTTTTCGTTAAGTTTTTTCCCCTTCTTATTCACAAAAAAACAGGATTCATATCCGGTCTGTGGTTTCCTTATATCCAAATAGGATTTCAGGAGTACGGAGAGGTCTTCAGAGATGGGTATCACCCTTTCTTTATTCCCCTTCCCTATTACCTTCAATTCATTTCCTTCTGTATTTACATTCTCAAATATCAGGCCACAAAGTTCCGCTTTACGCATCCCGGTCTGATAAAGCACTTCCATGATACATTTTTCCAGTATACCATGCTCCTGCCCGAAGATTCTTTCATTAAGAGTCTCCATTTCTTCTTTAGACATAGGAATTTGCTTCTCTGCATAAAATTTCAGGGAAGAAATACCTTCCATGGGAGAAACCGTAATTTCGCCTATCTTTAAAAGGAAAAGGAAAAAACTGCGAAGGGAAGACAGCTTCCTGTTGATACTTCTTTTGGAAATATCATTTTCGCTGAGTTCAACAATAAAGTTTCTGATGATCTTTTTATCAGCTTTGGCTATATTTTCAGAAGATTCTGTCCTGAGGAAGAAATGGGAAAAGTCAGCAAGGTCTTTTTTGTAGCTTGTAATTGTGTGAGGTGAATATCTTTTTTCGAACTGCAGATATTCTAAAAACTTTTCCAGCATCATGGGGTATAAAAATAAAAATTCACTCCTCAAATATAAGAATTTAAGAAGTGAATTAATATATGGTTAAGAAAAAATCTTAAGCCTGCTCTTCTTTGCTAAGTGCTCTTTGTTTGTAAGCCGCTTTTAGTCTAGCTTGTCTTAACGTTACAGAAGGCTTGATAAATTGTTGTCTAGCTCTTAATTGACGAACTGTACCTGTTTTATCAAATTTTCTCTTGTATTTTTTTAAAGCTCTGTCGATGGATTCACCATCTTTAACTGGAATTATTAACATATTTTACATCTCATTTTGGATTGCAAAAGTAGACATTTTTTATGAAAATACAAAATTATATCATTTAAAATAATAATTTCCATGGTTAAACATTACAATATAACAGTAGATTATTAGCTGAATGCACGATCAACAGTACTTCAGCAAAGAAGTTCACAATATTCAAATTATATACCTGATCATCGTACGCAAAATGAGCAGATCATGGAACCATACTTCACAGCAACGACCTCTGTTCTCTTTTAGCAACCAAAAACTCACTAAACTTCCTTTATAATGTGATAAAATAATTTACACGCAATTTATTGTCATCCATATTATTATTTCCGCATTGTTTAAAAAACATGTATAATATCAATTCTCCCGGTAAAAAATGACAGATATCTGCTATATTATTTTATGTTCCTGCACTTTAACTTTGTCCCAAAGTAATCCTACCCATAAACTGTAAAAACATAAACAAAATATAACCGATGTAAATATTATTAGCAGCTAGTGTTTTGCCCTTACTATACTCATTATGAGTGTTAACACCACTGCAATAGCAATGCAAACCAGATTAGAACCTGTTAAAATTTTCTGTTTCTACAACTGCATTACCAGCATGACTCCAATCTCCCCGTTGGCGAATCCCATTGTCCGAATAATCATATTATCATTTAATTTATTCCCAGGTTATTCTCTCTACTTTACTAAAATACAATTACAAATAATAATTCATCAACAAATTCAAAAATGAAAAAAAACTATTTAGTTATTGTGCTTTTTGCAGCCAATGTTGCAGCACAACAGTCCCCTGGAGGAGTTTCCTCCAATTTGCAGGTTTGGATGAAGGCTGATGCAGGGCTTACCACTTCCGGCAATAATATCACTGCATGGAAAGATCAGTCTGCCAATGCCTTTTCTCCTGCTGTAGTAGGCGGCCCACCCCAGGCGGGAAGCTTTATCAATTTTAATCCGGTGGTTAAAATTACAGGAAGTGATGTCACCGGTGGGTATTTCAGAATCCCTACCAATGCTCCTAACTTCAGTAATATGAATGTCACCGCAGGAAGCGCACAAACTGAGGTTTTTGCAACAGTTTTCAGTACCAGAACCGCTAATCAATACTCAGCTATCGTTACAAAAAACAGCGGCGGCTTTTGGGACGGTATTACTTTAGCAAATTATAACATATCAGGCACCACCACGAATTACCGTACAGGATATGCCGTATCAGACTGGCTAAGTGATGGTGGGTCTACTTCTGCCCAGCAGACTATAGACCAGACTCCATCTAAAATGTTCTTACTGCATGGCGGGAACACCCAATCCGGCTCCACCAATACTAACAGACTCAGAGTCAATGGAAACACTGCCACTACTAACAATAGTGCATTTTTTAACCCTAACAGCTATGATTTCAGCATAGGTAATAATTCTGCAGGAAACACTCAATATGGTTTTGAAGGGCTCATAGGAGATGTTATTTACTATAACAGAAACCTGACTCCAGCGGAAACACAAAAAGTAAATTCTTATCTGGCGATCAAATATGGAATAACGCTGGCAGCTAATAATCAAAGCTACACTTCCAGCAATGGAACAGATTTTTGGACAGGTGCTACAGGACCTACCGCTACCTACAATAACAACATCTTCGGTATTGCAAGGGATGATGCAGGAAGCATTGATCAAAGACAGAGCCAAAGCCAGAATACAGGAATACAGCCTATCATGACCAATGGCTCAGGAAGTCCGGTAACCACCAATACTGCAGCCTCTGCATTAAGTAACGACATTTCTTCATCCATAATAGGATCTGATACGGGATCCACAGCGTACACAACCCCTATCACGGGGCCATCAGGCATTGTGGTTAATAACAGAACCCAAAGGATCTGGCTGGTACAGGAAAAAACCGGAACCGTGGGCAATGTTACGATAAGCTTTCCGATCAGTAATACCAACCAGAAAGTATATCTGGTAAGATCTTCCAATCTTGACACTACTTTTGATACTACAGATACCTGGATTGAACTTACCAATCCTACGGTAATCAATGGATTGACTTACGTTAGTGCTACTATAGATTTTGCAGACAATGACCTGTTTACTTTTGCTACTTTTAAATCAAGCCCCGGAGGTGTAGCAACAGGTATATCCTTATGGAACAGGGCTGATGCAGGGATATCTCCCACAACCGGAAGTATTACCACATGGACAGACCAGGCTTTAGAACATGTTGCCACCCAACAGGGAAGCAATGCCACTCCTTCTGTCATAGCCGGCAGCAAAACCAATCTGAACTTTAATCCCGGTGTTAATTTTACTGTCAATACACAAAGAATTGGTAATATTTCGGTACAAACCGTAAACAGCCTGGATTATGATATTTTTAATGTCACTAAGAATGGAATAAGCGGGGTCGCATTTTTTGGAATTGCAAGAAATAATACCACTAAAGACGGTACAAATTATGACTCACCACACTTTGAAGCAAGTGGCACTATAGCCATGAGAGATACCAACGGAAATTTAGACTACTACAGTGGATTACCTGGAGGAGCTTACAGTGCTTCAATACCTACGATTGGATACACTCAGGTTAAAGATACGAGCCTCTCATTTGGAAGAAACGGAGCCATTACAAACCAACTGGCTACTTATGGAGCAAAAGGAAATATCACAGGAGGCTATTACTTCGGCCGAAATGCAGATTCACCGCTAAGCGGTGATGATGGTGGATTCACAGGTGTAATCGGGGAGAATATTGTTTATTCCAGAACACTTACTCCGGTCGAAAGGCAAAAAGTAGACTCTTATCTGGCTATTAAATATGGTATGACGCTCGCTACTTCTGCAGCTCCTATGAATTATCTCAACAGTGCAAGTACTACCAATACAGATAATGTTGTGTGGACAGGAGTAGGAAATACAACTTTCTACAACAGGGTATTTGGTATTGGCCGTGATGATGCCGGCGGGCTGGATCAGAGAATTTCAATTGCAGCAGATCCTGCAGCGATTATAACTTTAAGCACCGACACCGATTTCACCAGCCAGAATGCACCTACCACTACCCACCCCGCCATTGCATCAGATAAACAATTTACCATGATGGGAGACAATAACTTATCCGTAACAGCATATAGCACTCCGATAACCATAGGCGGAAAAACAATGAACAGGCTGCCAAGAATATGGAGAGCACAGGATACAGGTGATATGGGATGTGTCAATATAAGAATGGCGACCAATGTTTCCGGTAATATTATCCCCAACCCCGGCACAGGAAGCCTTTATGCGATATTGGCTGATGACCCCAACTTTACAACCAATGTGTCATTAAAGAAAATTACCTATAGCGCAACGAATATAGATTTTGCCATCAACTTTAATGCTAACAGCAATAATAATTATTTCACCCTTGCCGTACTTCCTGCAAGCGCCGTACCTGCACCTGTTACCGGAAAAATCGTGGGAATCAGTACCGTAAATGACAGCTGGCAGCCCACCACCAACAACACTTACCTAGAACTCCGTTCCCAAAAGCTGGGCTTTGTGATCTCCCGTGTGACCACTGCCAACAGACTGGCTATGATCCAACAACCAGGCCTTGTGGTATATGATATCGAACAGTCAAAATTCTTTGTAAGTAATGGAAGTGTTTGGAGAGAATTAGGAATTGATAACACAAAATCCAGCTTCTGCAATTAATATTGTTAATGATAAAAATCAAGTAAAATGAAAAAATCAATATATATACTCAGTTTATTCGCAGGCTTTTGGGCAACAGCACAAACAGGAATAGACAAAACTTCCGGCTTTGGTGCATCATCTTTATTGGAATTTGGTTCCGCAAATAATAGAGGAATACTCCTTACACCGGTAACAGATGTAACCGCAATTAATGCCACTCCAGGCACAATAGCATTTGATGGCGCTACAGGAAGCTTCAGATACTATAACGGAAGCTGGAGTACTGTGGTTCCCGGCGGAACTACTTCCGGGTCGCCTGCTAACACTGATAAAACAACTCGGGGAGCCATTATCAACGCCGATACATCCACTGCCGAAGGGGTTTTAATACTGGGAAAAGATAGCGGCGAAACAAAGGGACTGGTTTTACCCCTGGTTTCAGCACCGGAGCTTAATATCGGAAACCCTCCCAAAGGTTTGATGGTTTATGACACAACAAATGGATATATCAAAGTGTATAACGGAACTTCCTGGACTAATTTTTAAATTCATAGAAACCACTGTTGAAATACCGGAAAGCTTATTCCGGTATTTTTTATAAAATTTTATGATCTATTAATGAATTATATTTGGCTAAAAGTAGTAACTTTGCATTCACTTTATTTATGGGGTTGACTGGTTTCGACAGCAAGGTCAATGGGTAAGTAAGCATGCAGAGAACCGTAGCGCGATCTCTATAATCCCTTGCTACAAAATTTTAACTGGCAACGAAGAGTTCGCTCTTGCAGCTTAATATCGAAGTATAGTAGATCAAGCGTTTTCCCGAAGATTTTAGTAGGGAAGCAAGATATTCCACAAATGCTCTGTTCTGCGGCGTTTGATCCTGGGATATAGGAATGCGGAAATAAGGCTTTAGAAGCTTTGGCTAAAGCTCGAAAATTTTAGAAGATAAGCTGGAAGTTGGGTGTCTATCCTCTGCTTCCCGTCGAAAACCAATGGTAGAATAAGCATGTAGAAAGCTTATGTATTGCTTGTTTGGACGAGGGTTCGAATCCCTCCAACTCCACCGAAATGAAAGGTTATGAAACCTTTTGAGTCTAAAACCCCTTTATATCATTAATATAAAGGGGTTTTTTATATAATACTGATTTCATTTAAATTCAATAAATATCAATCAAATGGTAGCAATGGTGGTGGCAAGCAATTTATATCAACATAAATATTTCTAAAAGAGTTTAGTACTAAATTTAGATAACTAAATATTAATTCCAAACCTTTTTAATTTTTTTATTGATTCATAGGCTTTCAATAATGACTGCTCTCTAATCCGTTCATTTTTTGACAATGATGATTGTATAGATTTTACATTACCTAATTCAGGTATTGTAAAAATATTAGTATGGTTTGCCAAGTCAATTATTTTTTTCCAATCATCTTTTGCCAGAAGCTTTAGACGATCAAACATATACTTTATTTCAACCGATTCTTTGTCCTCTAATTTAGATTGAACTTTCATATCTAAAAGAAAAGAGGGGTTTTCTGCTAAATACCTAATCATTTTTCTGCCGATGGTTATATCTCTAGGTAAGAAGTTTTTATTTTTCTGAATAGCTTTTAAAACCTCTTCAACCGAATTTTTATTAAAGCCTTCCAAGGAGTTATTTTCGAGAAAACGAACGAACCCATCCCAAAATTTCAACCCAAATTTATGGATTTCACTGATAATAAAAAGCCTATCTTCCTCATCATTTGTATCGATATCCTTTTCACTTTCTCGATCTTCTTTTTCTTTTATAGAAATTAAATAATCTTTAAGGATCGCCTGTAAATCTTCGTCGTAATGTGTTTCTTTCAATCGATTCCAAGAAGATTCTCTTTTAGCATATTCAGAAATCAAACTGTTATGAGCTTCTTTTACTAAATGATCATATACAAAAACCAAAAGTTTTCTGAGTGTAAGCATTAAAACATCATCTATTTTTTGGTCTTCATAAATTTTCCATAAATCCAGTCGGTTATCTGTCAAATAATGGAAAAAAGAAACTGTATAAGCTACAGTGAAAGATTTTAAGTTGGTATCACCAATAGCATCAACTCCTTTTCGCCCGAATAATTTATCTGTTGATTTAAATAAAATCGCATTAGCTAACATTTTTTTGTAGAAATTTTCCCCCGGCAGTCTATTCTTACTAACTAAAATATTGATTTTTTTGGTGAAATGAATGAAGTTTTTCTGTGAACCCTGTGAAACAAAATGAGGTTCCAATTCCCAAAGGTTAATGAACTTTGCAACATCAGACTTCACAAACTTCAGGTGAGAAGGATTCTGCTCCTTGAATTTTTTTTGCTGACTTGGGGTTTGCTTATTCAGCGTTTCACGATACTGTCCGTTTGCGCGTTCAAAAAACCAAAGTAGTGATTGGTTTTTGTTTTCCGAATTCACTACGTATTTTTTCCTCGAAAGATTTTCTATCTGAACAAAATAAGGATTATTAGATGACAAATCAAGTTCAGAGACTTTGTTTTGGCTGTTGGCAAATCTTGAAATATTAGGTACTTCACTATTTTTCTGTTCTTTATCTTTTATAACCGTTAGTTTCATTTGGACAAAAATCTTGCTCAAATCTGCATCTTTGAATTTCTTCTGAGTATGATAAAGTGAAGCTGTCGTTTGCCCCCCGTTTACGATTTGAAAATCATTGAGTCGAGTGATGACCATTTGTCCGTCAACAGATTTTGTTTCTACGCTTTCGGCGGTTGCAGTAATTCCGTTATTGTAAGGTAAAAACATTTGTGGTTTTGTACGAATGGTATCCCGAATTCCTTTGTTGAATTTTCCGGCCTGACCAAGAAATGCACGGACATTGCTTTCCAGCAATTCGTTAGAAAATTCTTTGTATAAATTGGCTAAAACTTCACCAGGGATAATCGCCAAATAACAATCATACATTTCATCAATGTTTGGAACTTGAAGACATTGCAACCCTTTTCCTTCTTGGGTAAATTTTTCAAACTCAATTTCAATTGGCTCGTGAACGCTGTTTGTTTCGTTTATTTTAAATAATCTTGCAACGTCCCAAGTGTGAACGGAAACATCAACATCGTTAATTTCTAATTTTTCCTTTTCATGATTTGAAAAACCATTGATAAGAAAATACACATTAATTCTGTCAAAATCTTTTCCTTGTTTACCAATAATTTTTATCAGTTCGTTGAGTTCTGTATGCGAATGGTCGATGTAATCAATATGCCTTTTCAGTGATGAATTGATGAATCTTTTGATTTGATTCAAAGACTTTGTATATTCATCTTTCGGAATATTGTACTCAAAACTGTCGTTTCTAAAACTCGTAATGAATAAATCTAAAGTTTCAAAATACGTTTTGTTATTTTCATCTCTAAACTGGTCTTTCAGACAATAGCCGTTGATCTTCCAATCGATTCCGCCTTGATTATTGGGATGAATATAAGACAAAACTCTTGCACCTTCAGACTTTCCGATTGATTCAAAAACTTCGATGCAGTATTCTGTAAATTTATCTTCAAAACTTGCACCTTCTCCATCTGAGTAAACCAAAGAAGCCACATCTGATTTTAGTTCTTCTACGTAATTTTTTAATGCTTTTTCCATTCATTAAATATTTTGGGTAATCTCATCTATTTCGACTGAAAAATTATCTACGGCGGACAGTTCGATAAAATAAGAAGTATTGTAAATGCCAATAGGAAGATTACTTTTGGTGATTTTCGGAAACTCTTCTGAAACAGAATAGGAATGAGTTCTTTTTAAAGAAAACATTTTATTATAGTGTTCTTTATCTTCGTCAAAATAACCTAAAAGCATCAGTCTTTCGTTGAAAAACTTAAGTTCATCGATATTTTCAGACAGTTTTTTTTGAGTTTGACTGATTAAAGAATTGAGTGTAAAACCATTATCTTTCACATCTTCCGAGATATAGAGAATCAAAAATAATTCGGTTAAATTTTGCGAGTCCAATTGTCCTTCATTGGTAATTTTTATTTTTGGATATTTTGAAGATGTCAATTTAATTTCAATTCCAATTCCTCCAAAAACAAAATCTTTATCCTCAAAATCTGGTCCTGTCCAAGCATTCAGTACAGTTGAGGGAGATTTTTGACAGTCTAACAGATGGTTGATAAAAAGCAATTCGCCAATCAAACCTTTTTGCTGTTCAATACTTAAACCATTGAAATTTATTTTATCAAAAAGTTTTTTCCATTTAGAAATAACGTTAAGTGTTTTTGTAATTGCTTCATTTTCTGTAACACATTTAGCAACATCCTCCAGAATATTTTGGATGAACAAAGAAAAAATATCTTTTAAGTCATTGTCTAACAAATAAATATTCAACTCACAAAAATCATCAGTTTCAACGCTGAAAATCTCCACGCCCTTGAAACGGTAATTCTTAAGTTCCGGGATTTTTACATTCCTAGAAACCGACATTATGTACAAGTGCAGTCCAGTGATGTTATTAGTTGCAGCGTAACAATTTAGATGTGGAATATCTCCAATTCTTGTTTTTATAATAATGTCACCGGTTGGTTTCTGCGTTTCCCAGATTGATTTAATATTAACCATGACTTATTCGATATCTTCGTTTGGAAAATCATCTTCTTCTTGTGGGTCTTCATCGAATCCATCAAAAATCGTAGTCGTATATGACGTTTTCACTTCGTTTTCAATTTTTGGAAAGTGAAGACTATAACCAATTATTGGAATTCCGTTATTTACGTTCGGTGTTCCCCTTTCATCTAAAGCATAAATTAAAAGCAAGCCTTTTTTCTCAGCAGCTCTTTGCTCTTTTATTTCTTTATTCGTTGTAAACCCATTTACTGTTAAATCAACTTGCCTATCTTTCAAATCATCAATCTGATTTTTTGCAATCAAATAAAAGTCGCTTCCTCGAGTGATTTTTGGTTGGTTACGAACACTACAACCTAATGTCAGTGATTCATTATTGAAATGTAAATCATAAGTGAAAACATCTTCCTTTTCCTGTCTTTCATTTAATGGTGTGTTACCACTGTAATCGATAAACACTTTTTCATCAGTATTAGAAACTATACAGATATTCCATTCTTTAATGGTATTATCTTTAGATTGAGCTTTAATATAATCGCTTAAGGTTGCATTTTTAATGCTCGGCTGTTCAATTTTGAAAGCATCAATAAAATCACAAACTGATTCAATTTCAATTTTAGGATAATATAAATATCTAATTTTTCCTCGCGTCTCCTTTCTGTTTTGAGCTTCAGGAAATCCAATTACTGAAATTAAATTATTAAGTGTTTTAAAGTTACTTTCAATTGCAGACTTAGTTTTCAATAATTGGTAGGTCTGCGGATTCGTTCCGGAAAAAGAAATTTCAATTTTTTTCGAGAAATGTAGTTTTGCCAAACTTGTAATTGTCATTAAACCGTGATGATTTCTAACTTTTAACCTGAAATCTTTCGGACGTTGATGAGAAGCAGTCATTTCATCAAAATCGTTCCGCATTTCTTCAGTCGCCATTGTGATGTGGTTAAACCATTCAAAAATCTGTTCTGTAGTGTATAATCTGCACAAATCAACATAACCCGGTCGATAGCCAAACCAGCGTCCCATCTGCATCAGGGAATCATACATTTTTGTTGTTCGCAAATAATAACTAACGGATAGACCTTCCAGTGTAATTCCCCGTGACAGTCTGCTTCCTCCAACAGCTATTACAGACAAACCGTTTTCGTATCTATTATAATCAATTTCTTCAATATTGTGATATTCTAAATTTGCTGTAGAACGAGTTCCGTGAACAGAGCGAACATCAATTTTAGAAACTGCTTTTTTTAATTCCCCTTTTACTTCTTCCCAAGAATGCTGCCTAATTCTGATGTCTTTGTAATCCAAATTTCCTAACACATTTTCAGTAGTTGGAACAAAATCTGTTTCATATAATCCCTTTAATTCCTGTAAAATCTTGGTATCATCACTTCTAATAGCATTGGCGTATTCTTTCGTCTTTTCGTTTACTAAATAAGCTACCCTATCAATCCATTTTACCAGCAACGCAACGTGAACAAGCATTGAATTATGTTTATTTTCCTGTCCTCGTAATCTTCGTATTGCACATGTAAGAATGAAAGACTTTATTGCTCTTTCTAAACTTTTAGGAAGATATTCCGGTAATTCCTCCTTATTATTTTTATTAATAGTCTTGAAAAAAGGAGGATCATAGTCGTCAATTGCTCTGAAAATATCCAATGGTTCATTATCATCTCCACTTGGATTTTCAAAGCCAAATATTTTTGCAGCACCAATGTAATTATTAGGAGCTTTTATGTTGATAATAAAATCTCTTGGAAATAAATCTTCGCCGATTTTATATTCCTTGTTTTTCACAATTGTCGTTGCATTTTCATCGTGTTCTTGTGAAATAAACAAGTTTGCATACGGTGTTGCTGTATAACCGATGAAAGTATTCTGATTGAATAAGTTAAGTAAAGTTCTTATTAATCTATTGATGGTTTTGATGTCTTCAATACTTTTGCTTGCATTTACAGAAGCCGCATCGGCTTCGTCATCAATTACCAAAACAGGAACATCAAACAGCTTTGGAGTACCGTCAACAATCTTTGCATTAACGTCTTTTGAAAACCAATCGATAAGGTTTTCGAGAATGCTTTTATTTTTTTTTATAACAAAAACAACCGGATTTTTTCCTATTGGAATATTTAATCTATTCGCAACCGATTGACTAAAATCACCTTCATCCCCACTTTTGTAATAGGATGAAGTCAAAGAATAAATATCAGTATTTACTTTATATTTTCCAACGCCTATTATTTTATTTTCATTTTCTCTGATGAAAGCAGAACTATTTCTACCAATATAGCCAGAATCAATTCTTTCCTGGGTTTGTCTTCTTAATGAACTAATTGTTCCTGCAATTACAATAATTACTTTGTAGCCTGCGTCGGTAGCTTTATTAATCAAACCTACATAGTTAGAAGTCTTCCCCGATTGAACGTGACCAACAACCATTCCTCTTCTGTCAAATGATTTTGTTTCTTTTGGATTTACACATTTATCAAGGATTTTATCTGTAAAATCGTCCAAATCGTTAACTGGAAAAGCAGGGTCGTTCTTCTGCATATCCAACTTGTATCTATTCCATAATTCAAAGTCGATATTTACCTTTTCATCGTTAAGCCAAGGCGTAACATTCTCATCATAAAGTTCTGTAATTGTCCCACTTCCTATGCTAAAATCGGCATGGAGTAATTCAAATAATAATTCCTTGTCTACACTTTGAAACTCTATTGCAGACGAAATTTTATCGTTTATAATTTTTAAAATTGTATTATCATCAATTGTATCACGAGGAACTAAATTTAGATAGGCGTGACAAATAAGTTTTGCTGTTTGGTTTACATCGTTCATTTCAAATAGTCATTAATTAATGGAAATAAATTAAAAGGTGTTGAAGACATAATTTGTTGTTTTGCCAAAGATTCCGGAATACCTTGCTGAATGTAAATTTTATACAATTCAACAGCTAAATTCAGTAAATCATCACTTGGAGTTTCAGAATGTTTTTCTAATTCATGAAAGCTTGGGTCTTCGTTTTGGTTGTTTAGAATAAGCTCCACAGGAACATTTTCTTCGAGAAGCTGCAATGCCTTTGATATCAATTTATTTTTGTCAGCTAACAAAGAATTAATTATCGGGTGTTTTCTGTTGATCTTATATTTTTTGATTCCTTCACGAGTAATTTCATCTTTCCACAAAGGTTCAAAATTTGAATTCGAAATTTGAGAGATAGATTTTTGCCCCCGCCAATTATAGATCTTAGCGGATTTCATAATTGCTATTTTCGCAATCCTCGAAAGCTCCCGACGAATTCCTATTGGTGGTGCTGCTGTAGATTTTTTAATATCAAGATTCCAATTAAAATCATTTGAATTTGAAAAATTGACTGATATTCTTGCTAATTTGGCGTAGTCCCTTTTCTTTTCCAATCCCAACCAATCTCCTGAAACAAGCAATCTATCTCCACGGTAAACATAAAAGCCCTGTTGTTGAAGCCAACCAAGAGAACCTCCCGTTTTGTCGTAATCTTCTTTTCCAATTTCAGACATATGAGGCAAAACAAAATAGGTAACCTCTACATCTCCAAATTTTTCCGGTAATCCCATTTCTGGTTTTGGGTCAAGGTTTAGTAAAAAAGGATTATATGATTCGATTTCTTCATTTTGAAAAAATATTCTTATTCTTCTACTTTCGATAAATTTATGAAAAACCAAACCGAGATGCTCACGTACATTTTCCATTTCCTGGTAAAATGCATTTTTTACACTCTCGTTGTTGCTTTCAGCTTTACCTACTATTCTGTCTAATTTCTCCCATAAAACCAGCGTTCCACATTTTTGCTCATTTATTTCATTAAGGAAACTTGAATCAGAAATATAATCTAATAATTGCCACTCTTCTTCATCATTAATAAAATCAATATCCCAACATCTTTTTATTGTTGAAAAATTTACCCGTTTAGAAACACAAGTCAATCTTTTACATTGAGAAAACGAAGCAGTTTTCAATCCCATTCCAAAACGACCTAAATCTTTTTCAGACCGTTCATCATCGGGATCTTTGCTTCCTGGAGTCATTGCTAAAACCAATTCGTCCTTATTCATTCCATCTCCATTATCTCTAATGGAAATAAAAGAGTGTTGGCCTTCCCATTTATAATGTATAGAGATTTCATTGGCATTTGCAGAAATACTATTATCTATGATATCCGCAATCGCAGTCGATAGATTATACCCAAAGCTTCGGTAAGAATTAATCGTTGATTTGGGATTTGGTTTGGCTATTTCGGCTCTAAATTCGTGCATTTAATTATGAGTATCAGTCTTATTAGTTTTTTGTTTGTAAATTAATAACCAATTATTAATATACCTTATAATGGAAGAGTCAATCTTCCTGATGCATATAATGTTTCAAAAAAAATCATTACAGTTTGAAAATCTTGATTTTTTGCATAACTTTTTCTAACTGCTATTACCAAATAATCCACTTCATGCATCATACAAACCTGAAATAGATCCTTTAAAAATTGATAATTCGTCACCGCTCTGCCTGCTTCAACTTCTACTACCGTCTTAAATTCTTCATTGTAAGCATCAGCATCAAAATATTTTTCAAGTCTACCGTTCATACCGAATAAAACTGGAACCTTAATTTTATCATTAGCCCTTTTAGACAATTCAACTTTATAATTCAATTTCAAGAGGCTTGAAGTTATCTTTTGCAAAACCTCATTACTATGTAAAAAATGTATCTCTGAAGATATTGATTCCTCATTAAAATTGAAAATATCCACAATGTCTTTTAAATGTGACGGTATTCCTTTTCTCTTGGGATAATATTGCCAATTTATCATCTTATCATCTCCCTTATCGTGGTGGCAATTCCCTGCGCCATTAGTACCGGTACAGCATTTCCGATTTGCTTAAATGCTGCTGTTCTACTTGACTCAAAGAAATAGTCATCGGGAAAGGATTGAATTCTTGCAGCCTCTCTTACCGTTATAGAACGGTTCTGATTAATATCCGGGTGTATATAATAATGCCCATCTGCAGATATATGGGCAACAACGGTATGAGAGACTCCTTTATGATTTACAACCTGAAAACGGTTGGTAAATGCTTTAGTATTATTATGTTTTATCAGTCGTGGAGGAAGCTCAGCATAATTTAGTCGCTTACCTTCATTTACCCATTTATCAACAGCAATTCTATAGATTTCAAGATCATTTTCATTATTGAGTCTTGAAATATGCTGTGTAGTAAATGAAATACCATTTCTAATACCAGAAGCCTTTAAATAATCATTTGTATCTTGAATATATGGAGATACTCCCCATTCGCCCTGTCCGCTTTTAATTTTTGGCAGATCAGAAAACAGATGTTTTGCTATTTCAAATCGTGTTTCAACCTTATAAAACCTTGGATATTCTATTTCTAAATTATTTTTCCAACCGATAATAATTACCCTTTTTCTGTCTTGCAACACACCAAAATCCTGTGCATTCAATACTTTTTTATCAAGTTCGTAACCGGCTTCTCTCACTGCATCAAAAATTAACTGAAGGTAGCGACCATTATTAGCAGAGAGTATACCTGGAACATTTTCGAAGACAAACATTTTCGGTTGATACTTTTTCAAAAATTCAACATAATGTTTGTAAAGGTGATTTCGTGGATCATCTGTCATGTCTTTCCTCACTCTTCCGGCTACAGAATATGCCTGACATGGAGGCCCACCAATTACTAAGTCAATTGAATCATTACCTAACTCTTCGTCAATTTGATCAAATATTGTCGGTAAGGTTTTTTCTGAAATTTCTGTATTGATTACCGATTTTATAAGATGATTAGGAATTCTCTCCCAAAGTTCTTTTCTTGTTATAGTTCCTTCTAGATAATCATAATATTCATTTATTCGCCCCTCTTCTCTCAACCAGTGAAAAGCAGTTCGAGTTCTTAAAGTATCACATGCATCTTTATTCATTTCAACGTGAGCAACAGGAGTAAATCCTGCTCTCACAAAACCTTCTGAGAGACCACCTGCACCTGCGAATAAATCTATAAATTTTAGTTTTGACATTTTATTTAACTTAAAACAATTACTTTTAATTGTTTAACTAATTATTTTTTTACAATCTACAAAATTACGGTGTTTCTGTAAAATAAAATACCGTAAAATTACCTATAATCCCTATCAAACACATTTTTTGTAAATTTACTTCTGTTCTACCGTTTGTAAATACGGGAACCCGTAAATATGCAATTATGAGTGATAAACATACTCCTGAGCAGAGAAGATTTAATATGCAGCAGATAAAAGGAACAAATACAAAACCTGAAATACTGTTAAGGAGACTTCTTTTTTCTAAAGGTTTCAGATATAGGATAAATAATAAGAATTTACCGGGGAAACCTGATATTGTATTAAAAAAATACAAAACGGTAATTTTTGTAAATGGCTGTTTTTGGCACGGTCACGAAAATTGTAGATATTATGTTATTCCGAAAACCAGAACCGAATTCTGGACTGATAAGATTAACGGTAACAAGAAAAGAGACAAGAAAAATACTGAATTACTAATTCAAATGGGATGGAAAGTTATAACAGTATGGGAATGTGAATTAAAAAAAGATAAAGTAGATCAAACAATAGAAAAATTGATAAATGAGCTCCACGATAATCTTTTAGCCTAACCATTGCAAATTCATTTTTTTGCCGAATATTAGCCTGAAATAGGGCATTCATGAGTATAAAATTTTATTTAAGAAAAAAAACCGGAGAAACAAAAATCAGTTTCAGATACTGTAGGGGCAGAAAAGATGATACTGTCCTTACAACGCCATTCTCAATCCTGGCGGAACATTGGGATTCAGAAAATGAATGTTACCGAGAAAGTCTGCGAAAACGGAACCCCAAAAATGAAATTGATAAATTGCTTAACAAAAATATAGATTCCATAAATCTAAAATTAAGTGAATTTAAAGTCTCTTTGAACGGTTTTATTTTAGATAATAATTACCGAATTGACAGTGATAAGATTAAGGGTTTTATTGCAAAAAATTACGGTAATCCACCTACAAAAGCATTAAAACCTGTACAGTCTCCAATACTACTTTAAATTCTTCCACTCAACAATGTCAACAAATAGGGAGTATCGAAACATATCCTTATTCTTATAATGCTACAACACATATTTTAGATATTGATGGAGAACGTTATTACATTAAACATAGTGATTCCAAGGAATTAATTCTTCAGGATTATGAATATTACGATCAAAATGGTGACGGAACAAAGGAGAAAAGATTAGATTACTATAAAAAATAAACCACCAAAAACTGAAATCCATCATGAATTATTTAAACTACCTTGAGAATCTTGATTTCGAATCAATGATTACAACTTCATTTCTATTGCCTTTCTTCGCTATAATGGTGGTTATTAAAATTCTTTCAGCAATAATTTTTTCTTTCGTCCCGGATGATTATGATGATAATCCCTATCAAGTTACCGTTTTTTCGAATATACTATTGTACTTTATTTTCTCTTTCTTTATTCTAACAGTATATGATTATAATGATAGGAAAAGTATATTAGATTTCCGGTATTCTCAAAATGTATTTGAGGAAAATTCTGAAGAATTCGTAGTGAAAGAAAGTACTAAATTAGAAAATGATCAAAATATTAATACTAAAGATTTAAATTCTATTGCAAGTAAAACATTTTCTTGGGATGATATAGCAATTACACCCGAAGCTGAAAGACTAATAGATAATGCGAACCTAACCGAGAAATATGTAGGATTATCATCTGAGGATATTATCAAACTAAAGAAAATAATGAGTGATCCGAATCCTGATCCATTATCTAAGGCTGAAAACAAGATTGATGTTGGAGTCACTGAATGTAAATGGTGTGGAAAAAAAATTGATATCAAAGCGATGATCTATACCTCAAAGGATTTGTTAGGAGTAATTGTAAAACCTAAGTCTGAAGACCCTTTTGAGATGATTGCTTCTGTAATGACGGTCTTAACAGTAAGTCCCAAAGCCTGCATTGAAAGTTATGAACTCCAAGATGCTAATAAACATAAATATCAACTTATTGTAACCGATGAAAAAGAATTCTGTTCGTTAAAATGTGAAAAAGAATTCAAAAATAACAGAGGATATTAAATAGAAAATAAACTTATGAAAACATTATCAATTATTGGAATTTTAATCAGTATTTTAGGAATCATATTGTGTTTAGGAATTATTGATAATTATGTCGAATACGGTAGTAAACTTATTGAATATTTAAATTTAAACCATAAAGAAATTAAACACGAAGTTTTATCAATAACTTCTGTATTAGATACCGGTAGAATCATCTGTTTTATGCTAATGGGACTTTTTGTATTCCACCTATTTATATGTATTCAAGTTTATCGTTCTAAAACCTTATAAGATTTCCATTCCTAAAATATTTAATAAAAAAAAACCTGAAATAATTTTCAGGTTTTTTTTTGTCAAAATTTATTCCTTGGCAAATGTTCTTAATGTTAAGAAATGATATTAAGAGACTGAACGATAAAATCTTTGATTAAATATTATATCATATAGAAAAATCCGTAAATTAGTAGCAAACTGCTAATTATCCATGAAAAAATTAAATTTAAATATCCAACATATCAACAAATTTATTGTTTCGATATGATTTCTTACATTTCTCAGAAAAACGGGATTAACAATTTCTGCATTTGTGAGGATAGTCTTACAGCAAGCATATTTGATTTAATTAAATATCTGCCCTCAGAGTACATCACAGACATTATAAAAAACAGTCTTCTTCATGACAAAATCCCCACTGATTGTGGAATACTCCTAAGTCTCTCTTTTTGGGATAAATGGAATCCAAGAAATACCATAAATGAAAAATATGTAGAACCTGACATTTTTTTACGATTTGAAAACATTGATATTATTATTGAGGCAAAGAGATTTGATTATTTCCAACAGTTTGATGATCAGATAAAAAAAGAAATTACAGCATATTTTAACGAATATGGTTTTGAAAACAAGGATTTATATTTTATTCAATTAGGAGGTATTTATAATCATGATGATGATAATGATTTAACAGATGAATTTTATACAAATAAATCTGTTAAAGTTTGTAAAACAACTTGGACTAATTTATTAAATACTATTGTAAATTTTAAAGAATATATATTATCTAAAAATAACCAAAATGAACAAAATATTATTAGAATTCTTGATGATATTATCAAAGCTTTTGAAATACATCAATTTTATAAAATCAATTGGTTAAATAATTTAAAGGAAATCTTAATAGACCAAGCCAGCTTTAATCATTTAAGTTATTGCGAACCAAAAATAACAAATTGGTTGTCCGGATTATCAAATTACAAAATTAACACTAATAAAATAATACTTTTTCCTTATGCATAACTTAAATGAGAATTTAACAGAAGTTAGAAAAGCCTACCGATTAATTTATGATTATCAGAAAAGAATTCTGGATCTCATTAATTTTATCAGAAGTAAATACGACTTTATATATTTAGGTGGTTTTTCAAAGTTTAGCAATGTTTCACCAAGGAATGGTTCAGGCAATTTGACATTTTGGTCATGGGACTGGTTAAATCTATATTTCTATGAATTTCATTTTCATAAAAAGATCATAAATAAAGATGAAATAAGATTTTCTATTTTTTTAATTTCTGATTCTGGATATTTCGATAAAAAGAAAGATAATAGCATACAAAAGACTAATCCTGATTTATTTTTGGAACCGGAGGCTTCTAAAAGCAAATTAATATTTGTAATAGGAAAAAATACTTGGGAATTATTTAATACAGATAATTGGAATAATACGGATTTTACAACTGGAACTTACGGCCACAAAGAGGATGAAAAAGGAATAATGCTATTTAAAAGTTATGACTTAGATAAATTTATAGATGAAAATACAGCAAAACAAACACTTATTGATTTTCAATCATACTGCATAAATTATGATATTAATCTACCAATAATAGAGCGAAAAATTATATAACAGGAAACATTGTATATCAACCGCCGTGTTTAATTCCATCTAACATATTAATTCATATCTAAATAGTAATAAGTATGAAAATTTCGTCATTTGCAATAAACAAAATTATACCATATATAGTCGATGCAAAAAAGGGAAAAGAAATCGTAGAATTTTTCAACAACTACGGCTTTAGAGATGTTTATGATGAGAAAGGGCTTCCAGAAGTTGGTAAATTAAACGGATCGAGACCATCAAAAACAGAGTATACCAAGAAAAGATTAAATGAACTAAATGGCAGTCAAAATCTTAGAAATTTACTAAATAATTTTGTAAAAGATAACACCAACCACTTATCCGATTTTAACGGAATATTAAACCCAGAAGGCTATGTAATAGAAGACGTAGACGGAAAATTGTTTATTAATGGTGGTATCATTAGTAATGTTGAACCTATTAAAAATGAGGCACATTTTCGAGATATTGAATCTCAAATTTTAAAAGCTTTAGATGATGCCGAAGTTTCTATTACAGTAGTTATGGCATGGTTTACAAACAATAGGCTATTTCAAAAATTAATTGAAAAACAAAAAGAAGGCATTGAGGTAAAACTTGCAATTTATGATGATGGAATTAATCGGAAATTTGGTGTTGACATTTCTAAAATTACACATATTAAACTTAAAAGAGGCGCAAGAGGAGGTCTTATGCACAATAAATTTTGCGTAATAGACAATCAAATTGTAATAACGGGATCATATAATTGGTCAGATAATGCAGAATTTAAAAATGATGAAAATATCACTGTTGAATATGATCCTAAACAAGCCACAAAATATTCTGTTGAATTTAGAAATCTAACATCAGATAAATGACATTAGATATATTTGCTAAAAGACATGATTTGGATGAAAATATTTTGCACTCCAAATTTAAATTTCTGCGTGATCAACCAGTCCTTTTTGAAGAACGGAAAATACTTAGAAATTGGACCAAGGGGTTTATTGACAGAGATAATAAAATAATAAAAGAATTTCAAACAACTTTCCATTCAAGTTTTTGGGAATTCTACTTATATCGTGTTTTAAAAGATGCCGGCTTTGAGATCGATTTTACACATAACAGTCCTGATTTCATGATCAAATACCCAATAGAATTAAATATAGAGGCTGTTATATCAAATATAAAAAAAGGAGGTTTAGAAGAAAAGAATAGAAATTCGAGGAACATTCTAAGTATGGTTACTCCACCATATTTACAAGATAACTATAGAGATTTTTTAAATGAGGCGATTGCCAGAAACTCTAATGCTATTCATTCTAAAAGTACAAAATATTTAGAAAAGTACAGAACCAAAAGTTGGATTAAAGAAGAAACACCTTTCTTAATTGCTTTGAGTTCATATGGACAAATTGATTACGGAAGAGAATATTATTATCCACTTTTGGCTTTACTGTATGGCTTATATTTTATTCCTACCACAAATGAATTTAAACCCGTTACAGAGATCTCTAAGCCTGACAGCAATTCTTTAATCACCGTCGGTATTTTTAAGGATATTAAGTTTGAACATATTTCAGCTATCATATTCTCTTGTACAACAACGCTAGGTAAACTGACATCCTTAGCTATATCTGATTCGAAGTTCAAATTTCATCCTAATACTGTTATAAATATTCGAGAGGATTACGAACCGCCAATTTACAAGATTCAAACTGTGTCTTTTGATAATCCGGAAGAACTTTCAGATGGTCTTTTTATTTTCCATAATCCATTAGCTAAAAATAAAGTTGCAAAAGAAATTTTCAGTCATACAAATGCGATCCAATTTAACTTTGAGAATGACGAACTAACCGTAGAAGGAGAAAACCTACCAATTGTCTCTAGACTAAATATTCCAAGTTATATGATAAACAATCTAGTACTTACTGAAATTTCCACGAAATTTAATCTTAATTTCTAACTATCGTCAATGATTTAGTACTAAATCTATATATGATTATTTCATTAATTTTAATATCTAATTACTTTTGCCATTATTAAAAACTAATCTGCAGCTAGAAATGAAAGAAAATTTAAAACCTTCAAAATTTGATTTATTGACAATTATGAATTTTGTAGCTCCTTCCCTACATGATATCAAGATTGAAGTTGAAGAGCTTAAAAACAGTTATCCTAAACTAACTAATATTGAGTTATCCAAAAAATATTCTAAAAAGATCATAAGAAATTATACAAATATTGGAGTAGCTTCTGCTTTACCAAGCGTAATTCCCGGTATCGGAACTGTTGGTCAATTTGCTATTGAAGGAACAACTTTAACCGCAGATTTAACTCTCATGCTCAGAATGATGGCTAAAATATGCTATGGAATTGGAGTGATAAATAATAGAGACATGGAACAAGGCTTTAATCGTGATTTTATATATATTTTAGGAATTTGGAGTGGTGTGATATTATCTGCAAAAGTAGCTGCTGAAAAAATTGGCACTAAGGTAGCCGTGGCACAATTTAATAGAAATGTGTCGGGTAAGATACTACAAAAAATAAACAGAAGAGTTGGAACTACTTTAGTAACAAAATGGGGTACAAAAAGAGGTGGCATTGCTTTGGGCAAATTGATACCTTTTGGTGTAGGCGTCACTGTTGGAGGATGTTTCAATTATTATACTATGAGCAGGTTCTCTAAGGCAGCTATAGAACATTACAAATCAGATCATGAAAATGAATACGTAATGATTTGACTTGGAAAAGTTATTATAAAATATTAAACATATAATTATTAAAAACATTAAATAAACTTAAATATGAAACTCAGCCATTTAACACGCATTAAGGATCATAGATCAAATTGCTATTCGACAATACTCGAAGTTTCAGTTGGAGACTATTTAAAATTGGTAACCGAAATTTATAAAAACAAAGGGGGAATTAATGAACAAAGAGAGCCTCTGAAGACTAGCTCAGCAATGAGAATCAGAAAACAGATGGTAAAGGATATAAAGTCAGGTACGATTTTACCTCCAATTGTTATCGGCGTAATAGTTAGTAATAATGATTTCGATAATATACCAAGAATATCCGACAATGATCTTTCTGACATTATAAAAAATGTAGGAGATGGAAATCTAACAATTATTGATGGCATGCAAAGGACTACCGCAATTATTGAAGCTGTTGAAGAAGGATTATCAGTTGATAATATTATTAGAGTAGAATTTTGGATATCAACCAAACTTAATAGTCTCATTTATCGTATGCTGGTATTAAATACTGGACAAGTCCCATGGAATATAAGACGACAAGTCGAAACCGTTTTTAGTACAATGATCAATGAGATCAAAAATGCTATCCCCGAAATAGAAGTATATAGTATAAACGATGGAAGCCGTAGAAGCAGAGGTGGACAATATCACGCTGATGCGTTAATCGAATTATACCTAGCCTTTGGAGGGAGAAAAGAAAGGGTTGATACAAGAGAACGTTTAGCAGATGAGTTTACCAGACTTGATTTTATAGAAGTTACAGAAAGTAATAGTTTTTCAGATTACTATTATCAATCTTTACGGGCATTAACTTTGCTTGATATTGATTTTAGTAGATTTGAGTCAGTTGATAATGATAAAAAATTTAATAGTGGCAAAGATTTATTTAAGAGTCAACCCGCTCGGGTCGGCTTTATTACAGCAATGGCAAAACAAATTTTTGGCAGACCAGGAATTGAAAAATCAGAAGATGAAATACAAAAATCTTTTGAGTCAGTTGCACAAAAATTTAATGCCATTTATAAAAAAGTAAATTCTTTTTCACAAACCGAACTTGAAGAATTTTTATCCTTAGCAACTCTTAGTGAAAAACTAAATGTGAAATCTTCCCGAGTTGGAGATTTTGAGAGGGAATTCTTCACAAAGTCATTTGAAACATTATTTGAATTAGGTGAGAATATTCCATCATTAGAAGTTTGCTGGTTATCATATTAGGCTTATGAGAAACATGATTAATGTAAATATTAATGCTTTTTCTAATTTAATTGATGACTACCTTAAATATAATGACGGTTCTGTAAAAAGCGGGAAAAGATACATAAAAAGTAGAGATTTTGAAAAAGATTGGATTAAAGAAGCACAGATTAGGGACATCTTAATTATCACTTCCGATATAAGACTTATTGAAATAGAATTTTGCAGCGAATTTTATATAGCAATAGTTGGTGCAAATATAACCGACAATCAAATACCTGAAATTTTAGAAACATTTGATATTAACAGTGGTATAACTACATTATTAGTTTCCGAGAAATACTTAAAACTTTCCAAGAGAGCTAATCAATTAGAATTCTATGACAATATTCTATTTCAACATCTAGATCCAAGCTACAATGGACATGATTTTGAAGATATTTTACAGTTTTTAGAACCTGTGCAAATATTTAAATTGAGTAAATTTTCTATTTTGAAGACAAATTCTGTTGATCGAATAGCTTGCTATATATTCTCAAAATCTACTAATGAGTTAATCTTAGAATTTAACCAAGATGTCCTTGACCTGATATCAGAATTATCTTTAATGGGCTCCGACAGTATAAATTACCGTCTAATAATCAATTGCATCTTCTCCACTACATACAAACATTCATTTTTAGAATTATATCGACTAATTGAGAGAATTTTTCCTGTTAGCTACTTAAAAGAGCTTCATCTAAAATCTAGAACAACTCTTGACTTTTTAGATTTTGTGTCAGAATTTGAAACTTCCTTAAAATGGAAACCTAAGGAGGATATGGCGATAGATAGAATTTTTGAAGAATCAAAAGTAACAACGTTACAGTATTTTCAAAATTTCAAAACCAGCCTACCTGATGACCAGAATCACAATCATGCAACTTTTTTTTATAAACTAAGAAACTCTATTGTTCATTTCAGAGCTAATCATGAAGAAATTTTTCTAACATCAGAACAGTGGAACCTTTTGTTGTTAGCAACATTATATCTTATTGATGAGCATTATAGCTTATATAACAATATTCTGCAATGATAAAGTCTGACACAGTTTAAAATTATTATAAAATATTTTATTTAAGGTGGTAGCAATGGAGGTAGCAAAGTTTACATGTAAACTTAAAGCCTTGAAAATGTGGATAGATTCTGTATCCTCCAACTCCACACCGTACTAAACAAAAAAACACTGTACTCTTACAGTGTTTTTTGTTTTAAATACATTTTACCTGTCTTTTAAAATACAAGTAAGCTATGATTCATTGTGTAGGCAATCAGTTCTGCCGAGGTTTTGGTATTTGTTTTTTTTCTGAGATTACGTTTATGATTTTCCACTGTGTGGTATGACAGAAAAAGATTGTCTGCAATTTCCGGGCTATTAAGACCTTGTGCCATAAGCCTCAGAACGTCTTTTTCCCTGCTTGTTATATTAGGTTTTTCCATGTCTATTTTTTGCAAATCCTGATCAATATGTTTAAAATACTGAACCTCATCATCTGCAAGATCTATGATGGAAAGCAATGGCATGTTTTGAATAATGAAATGGGAAAGATCATAAATAAACACTATAGAAGCTTTTATTTCGTAATCTTTAATAATCTGCAGTGGAGATTGAAGTAATATCCACCGATATTCCCCTTCCCGGTTGATCATTCTTCCGTAGTGATTGAATGTTACGTTGGTTTTTCCCTCCCGCAAAAACTGCAAGCGTACATTTGCAGAAAAAACAAAGGCTGCCATCAGGTATTCTTTATCCTGCGGATGAAAAAGATTCATAAAAAACTCGGTACCTGAACCAATCCAGTCTTGCTTGCTGAAAGGAGTAAATTGCTCAATATTTTCGCTGGTTCTCTCTGTAATCATCGTTGTACCGTTATTGATAAACCATAAATAGGGTCCAATCGCAGTACTTTTAGCATTCTGAATGACATCAGCAAAAAAATCATAATAATTGGCAGGCAGTTCCCCATCTTTTTCGTTAAAATAATCATTGAACTGCCTTTCGTCCATTGGATTAATCTTATTTTTCATAACAGTACAGATATTAAGGTCATACATCTTCATTTTCGTTATAGCCATAAGTATACCAATGAGTACTGCTATTATATATCAGACATTATCGTTCAGTTTCCATGAATAAATCATGTGCCGGGAACATTGATAAGACCGGAAAAATTAAAAAAAAACAAATCTGGGCATCTTTGCATCAGATCCAATAATCTGATAAACCTATTGGCTTATTAAAATACAAGCAAGCTATGATTCATTGTATAGGCAATCAGTTCTGCCGAAGTTTTGGTATTTGTTTTTTTCCTGAGGTTGCGTTTGTGGTTTTCTACAGTGTGATAAGAAAGAAAAAGCTTCTCAGCAATTTCCGGGCTATTAAAGCCCTGCGCCATAAGATTGAGTATATCTTTTTCCCGTTTCGTAATTTTAGGTTTTTCTATATCCACTTTTTTATAGAGCTGCTGATCAATATGTTTAAAATACTGTACCTCATCATCTGCAAGATCTATTATGGAAAGGAGTGGCAGGTTTTGAATAATAAAATGGGAAAGATCATAAACAACTACAAAAGAAGCTTTTATTTCACCGTTATCAATAATCTGAAGTGGAGATTGTAATAATACCCAGCGGTAGTCATGGTTCCCGCTGATCATTCTTCCGTAATAGTTGAATCTAAGCTCATTTTTTCCCTCTTTTAAAAGCTTTAACCGTAAAGTTGCAGAAAAAACAAATGCAGCCATTATATGACGTCTGTCCTGCGGATGAAAGAGATTCATAAAAAAAAACATATCTGAATTGATCCATTGCTGTTTGCTGTAAGGAGTGAAAAGTTCAATGTTGTCACTGGTCCTTTTCGTTTTCATTTCTATATTATTGGTAATAAACCAGAAGTAGGGGCCTATAGGAAAACGTTTAACACTTTCAATGGAATCTGAAAAAAAATCAAAATAATTTTCAGACAACTCTCCGTTCTTTACAAAGTAATCATAAAACTCCTTTTCATCGATTGGATTAATCTTTTTTTTCATAAATGCAGGTATTAAATTAGCATGTTTCAGATTGTGTTTTTAGCATGATCATGGCAACAGGCAATGAATACCTCTTCACCAGAAACAATAAAAATCACAAATTAATATCATGACATTTTCTGCCTGATATTAATTTGTGTATATAATGGAAATTAGTCAGAGAGGGCCTATCTGCCTGTACGAGGTGATTTCTGAAATGACAAAACATTCTTACATCCGCCATAATTCTTGCAAACCAGCTGTCAGAAAGTAAACTAAAGTAAAAACAAAGCATCGGTATGATTAAAAATGAATAGGAGAAATCCACAACATTTCTATAATAGAGGAAGAAAATTGATACCGATGCAATGTTAAAATAGAAATCTAAGTTTTAAGGCTGAATACTGTAATCATATACTGTATCTTCGCTGAGATATAAATGAAGTTTTAAAGTTACAATTCCCAAAAATGATCTTCGCAATATAAAAACACGTTCTTTAGTGTGTAATTTTTGTACCTTGTAATCGGTAAAAAAACCTTCGAGATCATCCATTTTTTTTCCCACCAAATCATCTTCTGCGATGATTATGTTTTGATGTCTGTCATAGAAGTAATATTTCTTATTGAAGTAAAACTTTTTATTATCCATTCTAAGAATTACTTTGATTAATTAATTTTGTTTATTTCCCATACTTCTTTTTTTCCAGGCTGCTAATGTATTCCGGCTTAATTTGAATATTGCAGCTGTATTCTGGTTGGTCATTTTGTTTTTTCTTTGATATTCCAATATCTGATCAATACTTTCATCATCATAGGATTTATGCTTATTATTGATTTCAGAACTATGAAATAAAATGCGGGTAATGGTGATCACATCCAATGACGATAACTTCTCCTTTTCCAGAAAGTATTGGCATATTGCTTGCTTTTCGGGAAACTTTTTTGAAATCATATCTGAAAAAATTTTCACATAATCAGGTTCTCTATTTTCCATATTTTTATTGTTTATCAATAGTGTAGTCTTAATATTTATATTTTTTAAGCTGTTGATACAATGCTGTATCCGAATGCCGTACGCTTCAATAGTATGAGTTTTACAGTTTTTCTGAATACAACCGATTCCGGTTTCCGCATTAAGCTCTTTATTTAAATTACAGATGGTCCTTAAACGAATAGCATATTTTGCATTTTATATGATTACAAGCCTTTTTACAGGCCTGCAACCATCATAAAAAATATATTAAAATGTGTTTTTTGTATTGAAAAATGCCATTAAAAATTTCGTTTATCATCTGTTTTTAAAAGCATATCTATCATAAACAAACCGCTGTTTACTGCACGAATTTCTTAGAAACTTTCTGACCGTTTTCAATAAAAGTCAGAACGTACGTTCCTTTTGTAAAGAAATTTAAAACAATTTCGTTCGTATCAGATTTCCCTTTCTGAACCATTTTTCCACTCAGATCATAAATTTCATAGTTTCCGAATTTTTTAGCCTTTGCCTTAACAAGGATCAGTGAGTTGCTGTTTTGAGAATAATGTATACCGTCAGATGCACTGCTCACCTCAACCGTACTTAAGGTTGCTACAGGAATTCTCACTGAATAATCTTCTGTCTGTCCATTCGTTAAGTTGTCACAGGCATTCCTCTGACTTCTATCCGCTATAACTCTCATCCTCAAATAGGTATCTTTCACTGCTGAAGCAGGAGGTGTAAAATTGATCACATAAGGTGACTGTGCAGGATTGATTGCCGTGGGTGATGCTCCGATCAGTTCCGAATCTTCAAAAATGCCGTTATTATTATAATCAATCCATGCCCTTATAAATTGTGGTCTCGATGTAAAGCTTACCTTCAACTGATTGGAATTGACACTGATATCTGTAAAAACATTACCTCTATGGCAGTTTTGCAGACTGTAATCCATATAAAAATGTCCGTTGGAATAGGTCCAGAATGTATCAGAAGAATTATCTATAGTACCGAGCTGAACCCTGTTTGGCCCATAGTTTTGATTTGCCGGATTATTAATTCCGGCAGGATTGCAGGCAGAAGCCGTTAATGTAGGCACAGGAGAAGTAATGGGAGTTCCTCCCAAAGATATGGTTAGGCTTGACCGTCGCTGCATAAACATGGCTACACTACGCTCTCTCTGCCCTGCCGTAAATTTTCTTGATCGATTGGTATAATTCATCACATTATACTGGGTCCCCTGATAAGGCATCCCTGTACATGGGTTAATAGCCGTATTGGGAGGAGCGCCCGAGTATAAAAGATTAGCGGTAGGTTCTGTATCACATACGAAATCATTCTTGCTTGTGCAGTCAGAATTATCAGGACAGTTGGAGGCCTGTGGTGGAGATACAGGATCTGAAGCCCCGTTAAAGACATGATGAAGCCCAATTGCATGCCCAAATTCGTGTGCTAACGTATTTGGGCTGATACTACTCATAAAACTATCATAGTTGTGATCTTGATTTCCAGGAAAACCCGCCCATCCCGAAGAGCTATCATCAATACGAGTTACCATATATATATTAAAATAAGTACCTTCAGGCCAATGTGGGGCTAGGGTTTTTATTTGACCTGCACTAGGTCCTACGGAACCACTGACTCTTACCCCTGCAGCATCATATCCTGCCAGACTGCTCCCGTTATACCTTATAATTCCGTTTGTGTTAGTACATTGTGGAGTCCTTTTGGCCAATACCAGCCTAAAAGGAATGACATTTCCCCCATCAATACCCGGTCCTTCCGGATAGTAGCCATTACCATAGGTTGTTGCAAAGATCTTGTTACAGTTATCTATCCATGTCTGAATTTGTGCATCAGTACGTATAAGATGAGCATTAGACGGGGCAGAAGACTCGATGACGTGTACGACAACGGGAATTTCATAAATTGGTCCTGTATACAAACCGTTTTTAGAGGTTACTCCCATTTTATTCACATAATCCTTAACGTTCATTTGCAACAGACGGGCTTCTGCCTCCTCTCTTGATTTCCGGATTTCCGGATCCTTCTGCTCCAGCTCCTGCTGCACCTTGTCAAAGGCACACCATTCCTGTCCGGAGATCATGACAGTACATAACGATACGATAATAATTAGAATTCTTTCCATTGTGTATTTTATATTAAATAGGTATGATGAAATTTTTATCTTAAATGGCTTTTTTATAAAGCATCGGTATAACAAACAATATGATGTATTAAATAGGATAGAAAAGTATACCGATGCGATGGTTATATTAAAAAATATGGATGAATGTTTAAATTTCCTGTTCTATCTTTTGTTTGTTCTTATGCATATTTTATATTGATGCTATGGCTTATATTTATCAAGCCACTTGTATAAAGTAGTTTTGGGTATTCTGTATTCTTCAATTACCTGATCTTTCGTCTTTTCTCCACTTTCTATAAGCTCAACCATGAAATCAATAATTTCTTTTGTATAAATGTTTTTTTTGAATGCCGGTAAACTCAATTTTTGTTTTATTTCAGATTGATTATTAGCCCGTGCCGGAGCATACAAAATCAGATGCTGGGTATATATTCTGAAAAAATCATATTCCAGAAGCTTACTCCATTTCAACAGAATTTCAGAATCAAGACTTTGCAAAGTGTACATTTCATTAATTTGTTCTTCAGAACAGTTCATGAATTTACAAATGCGGGAAATTTCAATTTCTGATTCCAGTACTCCTTTTTTAATCAGTTGACCTATATGTATATTTTTAAAATTCATCTATTCTTTATTATTAGGTTATTGAATTTTGGCCGGATGGAACGATATGATCATAAGATTGCTGCTGTCAATTTTTTCATCTTTGTCATGCCACAAAACTTAATGTTTGTCGAGTATAAGATTTCAATTAAAAATTATTTAAACTCAAAAATATAAGTGAGCATAGACTGGTTTGTTTTCCCGCCTCCGGCGCCGGACAGTTCAACAACGCTTGACGTATCTTCCTTGAAGATATTTACTCCTATTAAAAACTTTCTTCCTGCCCATTTAGCAGGAGAAGTAATTGTTACATAGATGTTCTGAGCTTCCCTGTAATAGGTAATATAATCACCATCTATATATATCCCCCGATTATGATCTAAATTGTAATTATTAATCACTACAGGGTTGTGGTACGCATTACTATTAAAATTAAAAGTTATTCTTTCTCCGGATACATTATAAAGAAGCGCTGAATAAGTATCTCCTGTTCTTCTTCCTGCATCAATCCTAAACAAATCATTGGCAGCAAAATTCCCATTTTGTGGAAAAGCCCCATAAAGCAAGGTATTGGTAGGACTATACGTAGGTAATGGAGAACTTAATGTATTTGAAGTAATTCCCGGGTAAATCGGTTTATAACGTCCAAAAGTCATGGTTCCAAAAGGAAGATCAGGCTGATCACCCAGACATTCCCACTTGGGCGCGGCTGGTGTCCCATTATTAACCTGCAGGCAATTATCTGTGGTGTTATAGATCATCAGCCCCGTCGCCGGTTGGGAAATAGAATCCCTGTTGGCCGTAGTCATGGTCCCCAGTAAAGTTCCTTTATACTGATTGGTATTATTTGTAGGTGCCACATGTAAGTTGGCAGATGAATCCGGAGACGTTGTTCCTATTCCTACTTGTCCTTTCACAAGAGTTGCAACGCCCAACAACAATACTGCAGTACTTAATTGATATTTTTTCATACAATTGGTTTTTGTTATTTGGTTCTTATGCATACCCACTGAGCTGTTTCAGGAGTTCCTTTATTCACTTTGAGACACTTCACATCTGTATCGTAGACCATCAGACCTTTAGCCGGATTGGGAATACTATTGATCTGTCTTGTTGTAAGAGGGCTTAAAAGACTTCCTTTGTACTCCCCATTTTGATTCATAGGAGCTACGGTAAGGATACTTGACGGATGTGGGGCTTCAATATTGATACCTACCTGTCCGGATACCTGACAGGCACAAAAAACAGTACCTATCAAAAAAATAATTTTTTTCATTGTTTTTCATTTGTTCAAATCACCGTTTTTTACAACATCTGTCATTTGATTTGTTAAAATATTTGTGTTTTTTTCAACTGAACTGCATCAATAGTACTTTGATTTCGAGCTAAAACTGAACAGTCAGTTAATTCTTAATTTCTTTTTTATGTTACAGGCCTTTGAAAGGCCTGTAATCATAATAAAATATCATCATCTGTGTTTTTTATATAGAATCTCCACTCAATTATCCGATCCAAAAAAAGAGTAGTGATGGTCTATTGACTCTGTATTCGGATCATTCCCATCTTTACAGTACCGTCGCGTACAACAGTACTTAGAAATGAAACCACTTTAAAATTCTCTTTCCTCACATTTTGCTGTGGCAATACTATAGTAAAAAATGATGGATTATTTTACGGATCAATACCGCCTTTGCAGATATCTGTTAGAATTATTTTTTTTATCATTTTTCATTTGTACTTATTGACAGTGTTATAAAATCCGCAGTATAATCTTACTAAAATGTTTGTGTTTTTTTACCGGACTCTATTGATAGCATCCTGACTACAAAGTTATTAGGCTTGAAAATCAAAACCTATAACAGATATCTGTCATTTTTTCTTATATTAATGGTAAGTTGTATTAATATAAAAAACAAAGCTTATGCAAATCGCGTGACTGCTAAGAATATTCTTTTAGAGCCAGTTGTTTCCATACACCACCACTTGAGCTCATACCATCTGTATGTATTTCCAGACATCACCTGCAAGTTCGTTGTTTCTACCTCAGCTGCACTAGTACTCCAAAATACAATATTATTAGAATCAACCCCGCGCCAGCCGGCATTGTTATTTCCATCATTAAAGTTTGCAGTGAATGTATTTATCAAAAAAGGACAAGGCTGAAGAGTGTTATTTAAAAGTGTTCTGTTTTCATTAACCTGAGTTGCAAATGTCTGGAAACTAACATTTTGAGGAGAACTGGATGTATTTATTATAATAGGAACATAATAAGTTGAATCATACCCCAAGAGATCCATCTGAATTCCATCCATCACCGGAAGAGCCGGTAGACCGTTAGCAGCCGCATAAGCACCTAATCTGAATCTACCACTACCTTGTGTTGCTGTTGCATTCGGAACTGAATAAACTCTTGCAATAGTTTCACCAACGTTCAGCGTTCCAGAACCCGAACCAGAAGCAGATGGAAGACCATTAACGTATCCTAATACTCCGTTATTATCAACAACCACTGTTTTAGTTGCAATAAAGGGCTGGTCTTTTGCAGTAGATTTAGTGCCATCAGGTTTTGTGGAGATCGCATTAGCAGAGCCATTTAAAGGAAGATCCCTTACTCTGACAGTACCATTGACATCCATAATTTCCGTAGGCGCTGCGGTATTGATTCCAACCTGTGCCGAAAGTGCTGTTCCCAGTAATAGAAGAACTGCTGTTACAATTGCATTTTTTTTCATTTTAAAGAATTTGTATTTTTATTATTTAGTATAAATCATCAGGCAAATTGGATGTATGCCGTAAGAAATCTTAATGGATGTGGAGTTATTTAAAATAGAATTTTGATCTCAAAACTAAATTGAACAGCCAGCTCATTCTCAATTTCTTTTTCTTTATGTTACAGGCCCTTTGAAAGACCTGTAATCATAATAAAATTCATCATTTGTGTTTTTATTGATATAGACTCAATCAATTATTTAATTTCTGAAAAGAAGTGATTACAACATTATCTGCTGTAAAGAAATTAAATGCATTAATCTTCTTTCTCCCCCGTTGTGTTCAGGGTATTACCAAAGTGTAAAATTTGAATGGAAATAAGTTTTACAGACGATATCTGTCATGGCAGATATCTGTTAATTTTTTTTATCATTTTTCATTTGTATTTCATTACAGCTTTATAAAATCTGTAGCATAATTAAATAAAAGGTTTGTGTTTTTTTACCGGATTATTTTGATAGTATCCTGACTGCAAAGTTATTAGGCTTAAAAATCAAAACCTATGACAGATATCTGTCATTTTTATCTTTTGTTTTACCAATATCACAATAAAAAACAATTTTATTTATACATTGCCGCTTAAAAGCCAGTATCCATAAGGTATTCATGGTAAAATAAGGCATACACAGGCAATTAATAAATCTGATCTATGATCAGTCAATTTAAATATTTAATTTTTTTACAATGAAGAATGAAATAATAGATTTAAGAAGTGACACACTGACCTTACCAACTCCTGAAATGAAAAATGCAATCAGCAATGCTGTACTGGGAGATGATGTATACAAGGAAGATCCTACAGTGAACCAACTGGAAGAGAAAGCAGCGGCTATGTTCGGCATGGAAGCCGCACTGTTTTGCCCTACAGGAACCATGACCAATCAACTGGCTATAAAAGTTCATACGAAGCCTGGAGATGAAGTAATCTGTGATCAGCTTTCTCATGTTTATCTTTATGAGGGCGGAGGAATTGCACTTAATGCCTTCGCTTCTGTAAGGCCGTTGGCCGGAGAATATGGCAAACTGAATGCGGCATTGGTAAAAGCCTCTGTCAATAATCCGGATGACATTCATCAACCGCTTACAAAACTTGTTGTATTAGAAAACACTACCAATAAAGGAGGCGGAAGTATTTATAACTTTGATGAGATCAGAAAAATCAGAAAAGTATGCACAGATCATGGGCTCATTTTACATTTGGATGGAGCCAGATTATTTAATGCCTTAACGGAAACCTCAGAGACACCTAAAGATTACGGCGAAGTTTTTGACAGCATTTCCATCTGCTTATCAAAAGGATTGGGATGTCCTGTCGGCTCTGTATTAATCGGTTCATTTGATTTTATACAACAGGCACGAAGAGCAAGAAAAGCAATGGGAGGCGGATGGCGACAGGCGGGAGGACTGGCTGCTGCAGGTATTTATGCGCTTGACTATCACATTCCGCTGCTAAAACAGGATCATATCAGAGCCCAAAAAACAGCAGACCTGTTGCTGAAACATACCGAAATTATCCGGCTGTATCCTGTGGAAACCAATATAGTCATTGGAGAACTTCCGGAAAATATAGAAGCCGTAGACTTTGTTGCCGGCATGAAGGAAAAGAATATATTATGTTCTCCTTTTGGAAAGCATCTGGTCCGTTTTGTTACGCAT
The DNA here is from genome assembly GCF_001684965.1 of Chryseobacterium arthrosphaerae. NCBI lineage: Bacteria > Pseudomonadati > Bacteroidota > Flavobacteriia > Flavobacteriales > Weeksellaceae > Chryseobacterium > Chryseobacterium arthrosphaerae. Next base: position 3,214,879 of record NZ_MAYG01000001.1, read on the forward strand.
CTGGATTTTACAGATTCTCATTTGGAGATGCTGGAAAGCAGGCTAAAATCTTTGCAATGATACAGAAGCACCTATCCCGGTATTGATTAACAATATTTACTTCTACCTTACACCCAAAAAGGCTGTCTCCTGTGAGATGGCCTTTCGCATCAGACTTATATATCATAATTAAAGTCTTAAGTTTCTCGCAAAAAAACTTGTTTAAAGTTCCTGAAAATTTTCAGATCGTTTTGTCCAGGCTTTTCATATAAGCATACAAATCAGTATAGGTTTCTAATTCTAATTTCCTTCTCAATTTATTTTTCTTGGTTTGAATCGTTCTGTATTCCAGATTCAAATGGCTCGCAATTTCTTTTGAAGAAAAATCCAGGAATAGCAGGGAACAGAATTTAAATTCATTGGGTGACAGATTAGGGTGAGCTGCATATAGTTTTTTTACAAAAGCCGGATTATTTTTTTTAAACTCGGCTATATAGAGAGGATCATTTGCTTTTAAAAGGTTTTGTAGTGTATCATTATTTTCAGGCATATGATTCACTCTATCTATTTTTTTAATGAAGTAAAAATTCAGCATGATCCCAATGCTTCCGAAAATTGTATTATAAATTGTAGATATCCGTTTATTACGAAAAACTTCTGCCGTATCACCTTTAAGGAAAAATGGCTCTTCCAGAAAATAACTGCCGATAAAAATGATGCCGGCCAGGAAAAACAATCCATAATAATAACTTTTCTGTGTTTTCCAATTGAGAAATATGGGAAGTGAAGTCAATATTGTTACAAAATATATTTCTGCACCTGAAAGCGCCCCGAATTCAAGCATATACATAAAGTTGGACATTAAGGCAATAAAAACAAAAACGGAGTAAACAAACGGATTAAGCTTTAATCTGAAAAAAATATTGGTCAATACAAAAATAAACATGGAAAGATGAGTAAAAAAAAACATTTTTGATCCGTTCAGATTTGAAATGGCCAGTCCCAGCAATAGCATTGAGTAACACAATAGATATGTATTCAATACTATTATTTTATTTTTAATCAGATGTGTATCTGTTTCCTTTATACTCTGATGAAATAGTTTATACAATTTCATAATGTAAGGTTTTCCGTTAAATTTAATCTTTTTCATGGTGACTTATTTTTCTGCTTCATTCATGCTTATCTATTTCCTGTGAAGATGGGAGCCGCTTATTTTAATAATTCTGTTTTTTCAGATCTGGATATTTTCACCTTTTTAGGAAAATAAGTTTATGAACCCTGTCACATCAAAATATGTGGGGTTTATAAGTCACCAATAGAAAATTAAGTTTTTTTCAAATCAAAAGACTGATGTAATGGCAGAAATGAAGTTAGTTTAGGTTAACCCGGAACAAAACAGTAGATCATTAACAAAGATACAGGCCTCCAGAAGGCCTGTAATCATAAAATACAAAAAAAATAATAACAATCATTCAGGGTAATGTCCCTGTTTCCCTGAATGATATGAGTTTATAGACCGCCGGTAATTTGTTCTATTCTGATGAATACCTTCTGTTTAGTAACATCTGTTGCTGTTGGTAAAGCAGATGGGTCCATTCCAGCCATTACAGTGGCAATATAGGCCACTTTTGAAGTGGTGGACGTATCAATCCATGCATAATATCTGTATTCCGGTCCTGGACTGGTTGTTGAACTGCCTCCAACCAATGAATTATAAATCCCGGGATCTCCCCATGCACCTGCATTTGCTGCAGCCGTACCAGAAGCCATCGTTGTCCATGAGTTTCCTTTGGCTCCCCCCGGCTGGCCAGCAGGTACCAGTACAGCTCCTGTATCACCGTAGGGTACTTGTGAACTATTTCCTGCTTGTGTCCCCCAGAATGTAGTAAAGTTCCACATAATTGTTTTAGCGATTGCTGAATTGTTTCTCAGCTGAACGTTATTTTCAGTTAGACTGGTGGTTTTATTTGTATTATTCGTGGCAGTTGCAGTTCCGTTTTGTGCTGAATGTCTCATAAATACTCTTACCGTATATAAGCCATCCGGAGTCTTCGCTTCTACAACAAAGCCTTTAACTCCCGTGTCAGGGTCGGTAACAAATTTCATATAGTCCATCACAGCAGCAACTTTCACATCAGCTGCCGTTGAAGTGCTGTTTCCAACAGTGGCGGTACAATTCATAGCCGGGCTAAGAAACGGTATTAAATTATTACCTGCGGAACCCTGAACAGGAATTGATGTTTCGATTGGTGAAGACACCGTAGGTGTTCCTGCAACAGAAAAGACAAATACTCCTGAGCCATAGGCAAGTGTGCCCGGTTGTAATTTAAACTGAAGCCCGTTCACTGTAATCGTGGATCCTTCAACATAAGAAGCCCCGTTACCACCTGTATAAGGAATTTTCAGGTATCCGTTATAGGCAATGCCGGTCTGGTACATATTGGGATCTAAGATGGCGCTCTGACAATCTAATCCGGCAATAACGGGTGCCGTAACAACGGAATTGTTTATACTTCTCCACTCCGTCCCGTTCCAGAAATAATATCCTTTTACAAAAGTGTTTCCACTGTTATAAATAAGTAAACCTGCAGGCTGATTGGCCACGTTTCCGTCTCCATCAGAATTCAGGTCAAGTGTATTGGAAGTCAAATTAATACGGGGAACCAATATCCCCTGATTGCTGGAGGACACATCCAGTTTTGCATAGGGATCAGGAGCATTGGCTCCTATAGCCACACTTCCGGTTCTTCCAATATTCGAAGTCTGATCTTCTCCTGTGACTCCCCATGCATCCCCGTCACCATTACCTCCGGCTCCTATCGGCACCCATGCAGCGCCGTCCCAATAATGGAATCCTTTTGCAAAACTACCGTTATTGGCTACCAGATAGACTAACTGTCCGTTTACAGTACCGTTTGTTAATAATGAAGATACCCTCGGAACCAGTACCCCATCCTTTGCAGTCACATCACCGGGAGTGGTTCCGGTGTGGTTTTTTGCTCTTACATCTAAGCTTGCTTCAGGAGTTTGAGTGTTTACCCCAACTTGTGAGAAGGCCAGTGGGCCCAGCGCCAAAATGGCTAAAAGGTTAAAAATCTTTTTCATAATTTGTATAATTAGCTGTTGATATGTATATACTTTCTGTCCTTTCAATAAAGAAAGTATATTGTGTTTTGTTATGTAAACTCTGAAAGGCAAGATCTCTTTGACTAAAAGATATTGGCAGCTTTCAGAGAAAGCAGGTTAAAAAACAGATCTTTTGCGCCTGATCAGTATATTGATTGGTTCTGTTTGTGGGGACATCTGCAAATTGTGAGAAGGAACAATATGGGAAAATATGCGAACAACCCGCCTTTGTATCCGTTTTAAAACAATATTTAAAACGCCTTTCTCATAAGCTGAAAACGTATCAGTCATGACTTCGTCAATACAACTCTGATCAGAATTTTGTAGTGCATTTTTTTTCATTGTATTTTTTTTTCAATGCAAGAATAATTACATCTGCCACAATTTTCAAAAAAAGACAATACATAAAAGATACACTTATAAAAAAGCACACTACATTTAAAATACACCTAATCTGATTATCAGAAAGTTATATGAAAATAATTTAAAGTTTCATTTCATAAAAATGTTAGCATTAACTAATATTTTGTTGTTCAATGATATTACAGGAATGATCATTGAACAATTTAAACAGATCGAAAAATTCATGACTTCACATTAAAAAAGACTGCCTCATTTGTGAGGCAGTCTTTTACATTAACCAATATAAATTATGAAACTCAAACTATTGCTTTTGCAATGGTACTCATTAAACACACCATCAATCAAATATTCAGAATGATGACTTTTTTCATGATCAGTGTTTTAAAAGATTTTTTTATACTTTTACAATATTACCTATAAAGCTTTTCATAAAAAATAGCACATATCCGTCATTTTTCTTCCTGTTAAAAAAACGCATCATGAAATTCATCAGCTGTATCATTGTAAAAGGAAATCCCCAAATCCCGAAAGACATCGTTCATTTTTATGCCAAGGCTTACGATGGCAGTGACTATACAGATATTCCTTTTCCTTTTTTGACAATGGATAGGGTATGTGAAGATCTTCATCATTATGGCTGCATCAGTGAGATTGACATAGAGAAAGATCCTATTTCAGAAGAAACCAGGAAACTGATGGAGACTGTCCGAAAACTTGGACTGAAAAGCTTCCTTATCGTAAGTTTCATGGATATTTCCAGCTCTTATCCCATTATTGATCTGATTCAGATCGTCATTGACAATGGACGCATTGTAAAAGGATCACTGGAAAGCCCCCTGGATCCGGAAAACGGGTATCATTTTTCAACCCATTACGGATATGATGATTACCAGATCCTATACTCCGGATATGGAAATGCTGAGGAAAAATATCTTCGGGGCCTTGAAGGTCAACCTTAAAGACAACATCCATAGGGTTATCATTTTTATAATTCATCAATAAAAAAACACTGAAGTTATCAGTGTTTTCATTTTCAGGTTTCCGGGTTTCCATCAGGAACCCTATTCTTTTTAAACCATTCAATGTAGGCATCCACCGCCTTTTGAAGGAAATCTTTTACTTTCTCATCCTTCAGATTTCCGTTTTCATCCCATACCTTATCAATATGGGGGAGATAAACTTCCGGTTGTTGCATGACAGGAATATTGAGAAATACAAGACTCTGCCTTACATGATGATTGGCCCCGAAAGCAGACAGGTTTCCCGGTGAATTGCTGAATACCGCACCTGGTTTTCCATCCCAAACATTCTTGCCTGCAGGTCTTGATCCTACATCAATCGCATTCTTCAAGGCAGCAGGAACGGAACGGTTATGCTCCGGAGTCACAAAAATAATTCCATCAATGCTTCTTATCTCATCCCTGAACTTTACATAGGACTCAGGAACGTTGTCATGGTCATCAAAATCCTGATTGTAGATTGGTAAATCCTCAATGGAAATGATTCTGAACGCAAAATCCTGAGGTACCATGGGAAGTAACGCCCTCGCAATCTTTTTGGAGAAAGATTCCCTGCGCAGGCTTCCGGCTATAATTCCAATTACCTTGCTCATGATATTAATATTTAAGTGTTTATTAATAGATCATCAGCAAAAACAATGCGAAACAGAAAGCATTCCCATACAAAAGGCTCCGATGGAGCCTCAATATTATTTTATTTTTTTATAAAATTCATACAGCAGAGCTATATCTGCAGAACACAGTACCGGTATGGCATCTTTCAGAATATGCTCATCCCATTCCCACCATTTCATTTCAAGCAGCAGCTCTATATGATGATCACTGAATCTTTTTTTTATCGGTTTTGCAGGATTTCCACCCATTATAGTATAAGGTTCCACATCTCTGGTAATCAAAGCCCGGCTGCCAATAACTGCGCCATCCCCGATTGTAATTCCGGGCATAATCATCGCCTCTGTCCCTATCCAGACATCATTCCCAATGACGGTATCCCCAGCCGGTTCAAAAGCATCCTTACTATTCCGGAAAGATTCTACTTCTGACATATAAAAGAAAGGAAAGCTTGAAATCCAGTCGTGTCTATGCCCCTGGTTTCCGCACATGATGAAACTCGCACCTGTACCTATGGAGCAATAAGATCCTATGATCAGCTTATCCACATCATCTCTGTCCGGAAGGAGATACCGGGCACAGTCATCAAAAGAATGCCCGTGATAATATCCTGAATAATAAGAATATTTACCGGCAATGATATTGGGATTCTGAATATGGTCTTTTATGATTTTGCCTTTAAAAGGACTTTCAAAGAAATTTTTCATTTTTCAGCTTTTAAATATAACAATAGAAACAAGAGAACAGCTGCAAGCTATTCTTTAGAAAACAGGATTTGTTAATTTAAAAAGCTAACGTGTTAATTTCATAACACACAAATATAAGTAAAAAAGTACAGACTTCTCATTCAATTTTGTGCCGGCAGAGACGAATCTTATGGGTTTTTAAACATTTTGCCCGGAAAATAATTTAATTTACGGGAAATTAAAAATTAATCCTCTCTAATCCAATCAAATATAAACGACTGAAAACTAAAAGACTAAACTATCCTGATCTAAAATGACAGCCTCCTGTCCACAAAAAAGACTAAAAAAATGTTTTATCGTAAAGAATTTTATATATTTGCAGCATCTAACAATTAAAAAAATAATTTACTATGTCAGACATTGCATCAAGAGTAAAAGCTATCATCGCTGATAAGCTTGACGTTGAAGAAACAGAAGTAACTCCTGAAGCTAGCTTCACTAACGATTTAGGAGCTGATTCACTAGATACAGTTGAGTTAATCATGGAATTTGAAAAAGAATTTAACATTCAGATCCCTGATGACCAAGCTGAAAAAATTACTACTGTAGGACACGCTATCGCTTACATCGAAGAAGTAGTAAATAAATAATATTCTTCAACAAAAAAGAAATTAAACAAAGTTTATGGAATTAAAAAGAGTAGTTGTAACCGGATTTGGAGCAATAACACCAATAGGAAATAATGCAAAAGAATACTGGGAAAATCTTGTGAAAGGTGAGAGCGGTGCCGCTCCGATTACTCTTTTTGATGCCACAAACTTTAAAACCAAGTTCGCATGTGAGGTAAAAAACTTCGATCCGTTACAGCATTTCGATAAGAAAGAGGCTAAAAAGATGGACCGAAATACCCAGCTGGGGCTTGTTGCCGCTAAAGAAGCAGTAGCACATTCCAGAATTATGGAAGACAATGTGGATAAAAACAGAGTCGGAGTAATCTGGGGTTCCGGAATCGGAGGTTTAGAGACTTTTGAAACGGAAGTGTTAGGATGGGCGAATACGGAAATTCCGAGATTCAACCCGTTCTTTATCCCAAAAATGATTGCGGATATCACTCCGGGGCACATCTCTATTGAGTACGGTTTCCATGGACCCAACTATACGACTGTATCTGCATGCGCTTCTTCAGCAAATGCTATTATTGATTCCAAAATGCTGATCCAGCTTGGAAAAGCAGATGTGATTGTATGCGGAGGCTCTGAAGCCGCTGTTACAGCAAGTGGTGTGGGTGGATTCAATGCAATGATGGCACTTTCTACAAGAAATGATGATCCGAAAACAGCTTCAAGACCTTTTGACAAAGACAGAGACGGATTTGTATTGGGTGAAGGTGCAGGATGTATCATTCTTGAGGAATATGAGCACGCCGTAAAACGTGGTGCAACAATTTATGCAGAATTATTAGGGGGAGGTCTGAGTGCCGATGCACATCACATGACAGCTCCTCATCCTGAAGGTCTTGGTGCTTATCTGGTAATGAAAAGCTGCCTGGAAGATGCCGGTTTAACTGCTGATGAAGTAGATCATATCAATATGCATGGTACTTCTACTCCATTAGGAGACATCGCAGAATCCAACGCAATTTCAAAGTTATTAGGCGAGCACGCTTACGATATTCAGATTAATTCTACAAAATCAATGACCGGTCACCTTTTGGGTGCAGCAGGTGTTATTGAAGCTATCGCTGCGTTAGGAACTATTATTCATGGTACTGTTCCTCCTACCATCAACCATTTTACTGATGATGAAAATATAGACAGCAGACTAAACTTTACGTTTAATACTGCCGTGAAGAAAGATGTAAAAGTAGCCATGAGCAATACTTTTGGATTTGGCGGGCACAACGCTTGCGTTCTATTTAAGAAAATCTAAATTCAATGAATGGAGTTACAGAAATACTTTTCTAAATTCCTTCTCAAAAAAAGAAAAAGACAACTAACGGAGAGAGATTATTTTCTCAGTACCGAGCTCAGAAAAGTGTTAGGTACCGAGGTTCACAATCTTGCTCTTTACCGTGAAGCTTTTTCTTTAAAAAATTCTTCTAAAAATCAAGACAGCAATTACGAAAGACTTGAATTTTTAGGAGATTCTGTTTTGGGTACAATTATTTCTTGTCATTTGTTTCAGACGTATCCTCAGGCTAATGAGGGCTATCTGACTCAGATGAAATCTAAGATTGTTAATAGGAAAAACCTTAATAAATTAGGAGAAGATCTCAAGCTTACCAGTCTTTTGCAAAAGCAAAACAGTTCGTCAGCTCTTGGGGAAAATATCTCCGGAAATTTATTTGAAGCCTTAATTGGTGCCGTTTATTTAGACTTCCATTATGATGCGTGTAAAAAAATCATTCTGGATAAACTGCTGACGCCTTCTGAAATCAATAAGCTTGAAAATAAGATCGTCAGTTATAAAGGTCTTCTGCTTGAATGGAGCCAGAAAAAGAAGGTGAATATAAAGTACGAAACCTGCGAGGAGGTACAGGTCAACAAATCGGTCGTATTCAGATGTCACGTATGGTTGGGAGACGAAAAGATTGCCAACGCAACGGAGACCTCCAAGAAGAAGGCAGAGGAAAAGGCAGCACAGAGGGCATTTTATATTTTAAATAAAAAAGAAAATATACTTGGAAATTCAAAAACTTTATGATCTTGATGATATAGAATTTGAAGATATTGCCATAGGATTGGTAAGATTAGCAAAAGATATACCCGCTCATGAGTTTTTCTATAAAATCAATCAGGCCAACAACCTCAGTTTCTCAAGAAAAAAAGATCTTGTCTTTCACGGAGGGTATTATGATTATTTTTTTCCCAGATTTGAAGCCTACCACAAGTATTCCAAAACCTGTTTTACCTTTATTTCCAACAAATCTTCTGAAAGTAAGCAAAAAAAAGTTCAGACGGAACTCTTTACAGAAGAAGAAAATATTAAATTTTTATTAAATAATCAGGTAGATGTAGAATATATTCTGCATAGTTCGGAACAGTTTCCTGATTTTTCCGTAATTTTGCTCCCTGAAAATCTTGTGTTTCCAATTCAAGATTATACACTGAGTTCTGATGAGGAACTTTATCAAATTATCCAGTATTATGAATAAGTATTTAAAGAAGACAAAAATTATCGCAACACTAGGGCCTGCTTCTTCGTCGAAGGAGGTAATGTTAGATCTGATGAAGGCGGGTGTTGATATTTTCAGAATAAATTTTTCACATGCAGATTACGACTTAGTTCGAAAAAATATTGAAATAATTAGAGAGCTGAACAGCGAGTATGGTTATTCAGTGGGTATTCTGGGAGATCTTCAGGGGCCTAAGCTAAGAGTAGGTGTTGTAAAAGAAGGTTCGTATCTGAATCCCGGGGATGTTCTTACTTTCACCAATGAAAAGATGGAAGGAGACTCTACCAAGGTGTATATGACCTATCAACAGTTTCCTCAGGATGTAAAAGTAGGGGAAAGAATCCTTATCGATGACGGTAAGCTGGTATTGGAGGTTACCGAAACCAATGAAGTAGACACTGTAAAAGCTAAAACGATACAGGGGGGGCCTCTAAGTTCTAAAAAAGGAGTGAACTTACCTAATACACAGGTTTCTCTTCCTGCACTGACAGAGAAGGATATTCAGGATGCCAACTTCATGCTTGACATGGAAGTGGACTGGATCGCCCTTTCTTTTGTACGTCATGCTCAGGATATCATTGACCTGAAAGAATTGATCGCCGGACACCCGAACGGTAAATTCAAAACTCCGATTATTGCAAAAATTGAAAAACCTGAAGGGGTAAAAAATATTGACGAAATCCTGTTGGAATGCGACGGACTTATGGTTGCCCGTGGTGACCTTGGTGTAGAAGTTCCGATGGAGGAAGTTCCTGCCATCCAGAAAAACCTGGTAGAAAAAGCAAGATTCTACTCCAAGCCTGTAATCATTGCTACCCAGATGATGGAAACGATGATCAACAGCTTAACGCCAACAAGAGCGGAAGTAAATGACGTAGCAAACTCCGTATTGGATGGAGCGGATGCGGTAATGCTTTCAGGAGAAACTTCTGTAGGTAGATATCCGGTACAGGTGGTAGAAAACATGGCTAAAATTGTGAAAAACATTGAAACCACCCATTTCTACCAACACAAGAACGAACCGATCGAAAAAGACTACAACTGTATCGATGAACGATTCATTACGAACAGGGTATGTCTTGCAGCGGTAAGAATTGCCAAAACAACGAACGTTTCTGCAATCGTTACGCTAACGCATTCAGGATATACGGCTTTCCAGCTTGCCGCACACAGACCTAATTCCCACATCATTGTATACAGTGGTAACAGAAGAGTAATTACGATGCTGAACCTTCTTTGGGGTGTTCACGCTTATTATTACGATATGAAAAAATCTACCGACGAGACCATCATCCAGGTGAATATGTTAACGCATAATTACGGTTATATTGAAACCGGAGATTTCGTAATCAATATCAATGCGACTCCATCGTATGAAGGTGGAAAGACAAATACTTTGAGACTGACGACGGTATAAGCAATAAGCAATAAGCAATAAGCAATAAGCAATAAGCAAAGTTACTTTTGTCAAAGCATATAAAAAACTCCCGGAAATTGAATTTCCGGGAGTTTTTATTTTTTATATGTGGTAATCCTGTCATTCTGAACAAAACGGGGTGAAGTGAAGGATCACTGAGAGTCTTTGAGTCTTCGGAATGACATTACAATGATATAAGCTTTAATTGCCTACAATTGTCTTTGCGGTTACAAACTCTTTTAAAGCCAGTAAAGAAAGCTCCGTTCCGTATCCTGAAGCCTTTGACCCTCCAAACGGAAAACGCGGGTCAGAACTGGTCATTCTGTTGATATTGACTGTTCCGGATTCAAGGTTATCAATAAAGAATAGCTGACGGTCTTTATTTTTTGTCCATACAGAATTGGAAAGCCCGAAAGGAATATCGTTGGCAATCTGTAATGCCTCCTCATCATTTTTGGCAGTCATGATCATGCCAAGAGGGCCGAAAAGTTCTTCTTTCAAGATAGGGTTCCCTTCCTGAACTCTGATCAGTCCCGGTTTAAACTCGTTTTCCGAAACCCTTTCCAAAGGAATAATGATTTCAGCACCATTTTCCAGGGCCCTGTTGAACTGGGCTTCCAGCTCATCAGCAAGATCCGGCCTTGCCATTCCGGCCAGCTTGGTTTCTTTATTAAGTGGATCTCCTATTTCATATTTTTTATATTCTTCAATGAAGATGGGTAAGAACTGATCTTCAATATTTTCATCAATGATAAATCTTTTTGCAGCCGTACAGGTCTGGCCACAGTTTTGAAGCCTGGATTTTACTCCTGCTTTTGCAGCTGCTTCAAGATCCGCATCATCAAAAATGATAAATGCATCACTTCCACCCAATTCAAGTAAGGATTTTTTGATATTTAAACCTGCTATTGAGGCTACTTCTCCTCCTGCTTTTCCACTCCCTGTAAGGCTCACTCCTTTTACCGCATCATGCTCAAGGATTTCTTTTACGACTTTGTGCCCCACTTCAAGATTCTGGAAAATACCTTCCGGAAAACCTGCTTCCAAAAGAACTTCTTCGATGGCGTTTCCACTTCCGAAACAAATTGAAGCATGCTTCAAAACCACTGTATTTCCGGCCAACATTGCCGGAACAGCAAATCTCAATACCTGCCAGAAAGGAAAGTTCCATGGCATAACACCAAGAATAACCCCTTTCGGAGCGTAATGTACTTCAGAGTAAGCAAATTCGGATTCAACTTTTTCAGGTTTTAAAATATTTTCTGCATCGGCATAATAGTGCATCATCAAAGCACATTTCTCTACCTCAGCAATTGATTCCGAAATCGGTTTATTCATTTCTGTAGTAATGATCCTTCCAAATTTCTCTGAATTATTTTTTAAAATTTCTGCTGCTTTTGCAATTAACTTCTGCCTTTCCTCAAACGGCACTTTTCTCCATACTGAAAACGCTTTATCTGCTTTAATAAGCTTGCTTTCAATTAATTGTTCCATAATATAATTTCTGTTTTAAATTCAGCTAATGAATTTATAAGCGCTTTTATTTTAAAAGCACGGTGAAATCAGCAAATTCCATTCCTTAAGGGTCAATAAAATAATGATTTTCTCTATCGGAAGAATATAGCTTTATCTTAAATCATCAGCCATTCATTTACCAGACATGCTGCCAGTCTTGCCGTCCTGTCCTGAAGGTCAAATGACGGGTTCACCTCAGCGACATCCAGCGCAACCAGTTTTTTATTTTTTAAGATATGTCTGTAAAAATGCATAAAGGTTGCGTCTGCAAAGATACCATTATATGCTGAAGCGGAAACCCCCGGAGCGATAGAAGCATTAAAAACATCCATACAAATGGTGAGATAAGCAAAATCTACGGAGTTGAGCAGATCATCAATACGCTGATAAATGGATGCGAGGTTCTCGAAAAACAATTCATCTGCCAGGATATATTTCATCCCATACTGATGGGCCGTATCAAAAAGTTTCAGGGTGTTTGAATTTCTCTGGATCCCGATGTGAAGGGAATTGATCGGTCCTTCCTGAGCAATCTGCCAGAATCCCGTTCCTGAGCTCGGCCCTACTCCTTTTTCCGGCTGCCTGTTGTCAAAGTGGGCATCAATATTGATAATTCCGATCTTTTGTTCCGGAAAGGCTGTTTTAATGCCTAAATAATGAGCATAAGTCACTTCGTGTCCGCCTCCTAAAACAAGAGATTTTCCTCCTTTTAAAAGTACTTTTGAGACATTTTTGGCAAGGTTGTTCTGGGTATTTTCCAGGTTGCCGTCTTCACAGGTAATGTTTCCAAAATCCAGCATTGAAAAGTCAGGAAAAATAACCGGAAAATTTGACATGTTTTTCCTGATGATATCCGGGGCATCTTTTGCTCCCAGACGGCCTTTATTTCTCCTCACTCCTTCATCTACCGCAAAACCATGCAATACGAAATCGTCCGTTGAAATATTATCGTAATTCTGTTCTTCCTTTACTCTCTGAAATAGCCTGTGGAAAAGAAGTTCTTCTCCATCTAATCTACCCTGCCAAATATTCTGAAACATAATTTTAAAAATTCAATTTAGTCACATCATTATATCCTTGTAAAGCTAACTAATATTGTTTAGATAAAAAAGTGCCTTCCACAGATTATGCAAAGAATTCAGTGTAAATACGATAGATTGCTTTTATACTTTATCTGGATTGGCATTGCAGATGATCAACCTGTTTTTTTTAACAACCCAACCATATAGGTTTCTGAGATCCGGAAAAAATAAATGTGGAAGAACTTTTTTCTTCCACATTCCTGTATTTTAGCGCTAAGACAGTGATCAACCTGCCTATACAGCGTTATTATAATATTCAAAAAACTGCCAGTATTTATCTTTAAAAATCCTGAATGACATTTGATATTCCGGATTGCTCTGTTTTATTTTCTGGAAAACCTTAGCAATCTGCCTGAAGTCTTTTCCTGCAAAAAAGCTTTCCTTGACATTATCTGCACTTTCTCTTCCTATATACAGGTATCCTGCTTCTTTCAGCTCTTCAACGGCTTTATCTTCGATATCACTCAGCTTTTCAAAATCTTCTTTTTCAGGAAGGCCGTCATTATTATCTCCGTTATAATGGGCTTTAATAACCGAAATCCACGGATAAGAAGCTTTTGCATCAAATTGCAATAATGGAAGATTCATACAGGCTATAAGCGGTCTCTCATTATCCAGCTGAGCCCTCAGGATTGAAAACTCATCTTCGGCTTCAGCTCTCTTTACACTTTTATACTTTTCTGTAAACTCTCTCTCCCGCCATGACAGGAAATCTTTTAGTTTTTCAACAGGAACCAGCTCTTTCTCCGCATGCTCTTTTCCTACCACGGTAAAGGTATCAATCTGTGTTGCAAAATTCAGTTCACCCAAAAAGCTGTCCAGAAAAATACAGACTCCCGTTGTAATGGCATTTTTGTTTTCGGCATTTCCATCGTACACAAAGACAAGATCAATTTCATCCGGATATTTTTCCTGCTCCCTGGAATAGAAGAAGATATTGTCTTTGGTAAACTGATAACCATCCATCGTGATATTCACTTTATTGACATCCATTGCCGGCTTTAGCGCTGTAAATTTCCAGTGTTCCAGTACCGGAGCTGCTGCAATAAGTTCTTCGGCAAAAACAATATTCTTTATTTGCCCTTCAACGGTAATAATCAGCTCTGCAGTGGAATGATCGAACATTCCTGCCAGGAAATAATATCCTTCATTGACCTGTCTGAGTTTAGGAGAAATGACATCAAAAAAGTCCTTCTCAATGGATTCCTGACCACCTTCTTTAACGACATGATAAAAGTTTTTTTCCATCGTTACAAACCAGTCCCAAAATTCTTTATAATCCAGCTTTTGTTTATTCTCTTTTTCTTCCATACTCAGAAAGGCTTTATTATTTAATCAATACGGTTTCCGTTAATATAAACATGTTCAGCTTTAAGGCTTCCCTGGCTGTACAGTACATTCTGGAAGTTATTGGTTTTGAAAGTTACAAAATCAGCTTTCTTACCCGGTTCCAGTTTTCCTCTGTCTTCCAGATTAAGGGCATAGGCCGCACGGAAAGTCATCCCGGCCAATACTTCAGCAGTAGTCAGCTTCTGGAAAGTAGCCAGAATAGAGGCCTGGGTAATCAGATTTCCCATCGGGGCAGATCCCGGATTCCAGTCACTGGCAATGGCTACGATTGCTCCGGCATCCAATAATTTCCTTGCCGGTGTAAATTTTTCGCCCAATCCTAAGCTTGCTCCCGGAAGTGCTGTTGCTACTGTATCGGATTCTGCCAAGAACTCTATATCTTCATCAACGGTTGCCTCAAGATGGTCTGCAGATTTTGCTCCAACTTCTACGGCGATTCTGGAACTTCCCGGTGTAAACTGGTCTGCATGAACAGTAATCTCAAAACCTAAATCTTTAGTTTTAAGTAAAAATTCTTTACTTTCTTCAGGCTGAAATGCTGATTTCTCAATAAAGATATCCACACGCTTAGCCAGATCTTCTTCTTTTACTTTCGGTAAAATCTCCGTAAGAATGTAATCTAAATATTCAGGGTTATTTCCTTCAAAATCTCTTGGTTTTAAATGAGCGGAAAGACAGGTCGGAACTAAAGTAGCTTCAGTAGATTCCTGTGCCTTTTTGATGATGCGGAGCATTTTCAGTTCGTTTTCCACATCCAGGCCATAACCGCTTTTTACTTCAATCGTGGTAATTCCAAGATCAACAAGGAAACCGATTCTTTCCAATAATATTTTCAGCAGTTCTTCCTCCGATGCATTCCTGGTATGCTGTACAGAGCTCCAGATGCCACCACCGCTTTCTGCAATTTCCAGATAGGTTTTCCCTGCATTACGCATTGCAAAATCATTCGCCCTGTTTCCTCCGAAGCAGATATGGGTATGTGAATCTACAAAAGCAGGAAGAATAACCTGATCTCCTTCAATTGTTTCGATTTCTATTCCAGGATTTTCTGTCTTTAATGTTTCAAAATTTCCGGTTTTCTGAATGGTATTATCGGCAACTACAATTCCTCCGTCGGCAATCACTTCCAGTTGTTCGTCAGTAAGTTTTCCTCTTAATGGTAAGTTGGCAAGTGTCACAACCTGCCTGAATGGTCCTATTAATTTCATTTATTTAGGCTAAAGGTTAGAAGATGAACTGTTTATTTTAATACTTTATTATTTTCCGGCATATTGAATAATCCGGACGGTATTAATTTCACAGCACAAACTTTTATTATTCCTCTCAAAAATACTTAAAATATCTCAATTGGTTATATCCTGCCCTATGATATACTTTATACCTTTATCCCCTTCCTCTCTTTTCTCGATCTCCCTTTCAATCTTAGTCTAAATTTCCTATCTTTGAGGTAAATGAAATGAATTAATGCCAGATTTTTTACATCCAGATAAAGAAAACTACTCACGAGAGGAGCTGATGCAGGAAGAGCAGATCCGTCCCCAGAGCTTTAAAGATTTTGCGGGACAAAGAAAAACGCTGGAAAATCTTGAGGTTTTTGTAACGGCTGCCAAAAGACGTGGTGGTGCGCTAGATCATGTTTTATTACACGGTCCGCCCGGACTTGGAAAAACAACCCTGGCGAATATCATTGCCAATGAGCTTGGTGTCAACTGCAAAATTACTTCCGGTCCTGTACTGGATAAGCCGGGAAGTTTAGCAGGCTTACTGACCAACCTTGAAGAAAATGACGTTCTTTTCATTGATGAGATCCACCGTCTTTCTCCGGTTGTGGAAGAATATCTGTACTCTGCTATGGAGGATTACAAAATCGATATTATGCTGGAAACGGGTCCCAATGCCAGAAGTGTACAAATCGGGCTGAATCCTTTTACATTGGTAGGTGCTACTACCAGAAGCGGAATGCTCACCAAACCTATGCTTGCCAGATTCGGAATCCAAAGCAGGCTTGAGTACTACTCTATTGAGCTTTTATCTGTGATTATTCAGCGAAGCGCAAGGGTACTGGGAGTTGCCATCTATGAAGATGCGGCGATAGAAATTGCAAGAAGAAGCCGGGGAACGCCCAGAATTGCCAATGCACTGCTGAGAAGGGTTCGGGATTTTGCAGAAATTAAAGGGAATGGAGAGATTGAGATCAAAATTACCAAATATGCATTGGATTCGTTAAATGTAGATGAGTTCGGTCTGGATGAAATGGACAATAAGATCATGCGTGTGATGATTGAAAACTTCAAAGGAAAACCGGTAGGTATTTCTGCTCTCGCCACTTCCATTGGGGAAAATCCGGAAACGCTGGAAGAAGTATATGAACCGTTTTTGATTCAGGAAGGGTTTATCATCAGAACTCCGAGAGGAAGAGAGGTGACTGATAAAGCCTATCAGCATTTAAGTATTTCAAGGCCTAAAAATCCGGGCGAACTATTTTAATTAAGCAGTTCAGGGATACTGATTCAAAGTTTTGAGTGTAAGATTTTAAAAGAGAGTTATTATTTATGTTTGTTCCTAAATTGTACCGAAGTGAAGATATGGATGTGATGAGAGAAATTATTAAAGAAAATTCTTTTGCACTACTCATTTCTTCTGTTGATAAAATACGTGCTACTCATTCCATGATGATGCTGAACGAAAATGATCCGGAAAATGTTTATATTGAGACTCATATTTCAAGAGTAAACCCACAAGCCAGAACTTTAAAAAACGGTGATGAGGTTTTATGTGATTTTTTGGGTTCCCATGCTTATATTTCCAGCAGCTGGTATGATCACATCAATGTTTCTACATGGAACTATGAGGCGGTACAGATCTATGGAAAAGTGGAACTTATGAACCATGATGAGCTGTACGCTCATTTGGAAAAATTAACCTCAAAATATGAAAATTTCCAGCAGTGCCCGGTGATGGTGAAAGATATGGGAAAAGAGTTTGTGGAAAAAGAAATGAAAGGCGCTTTTGGAATGAAGATACTTCCTACCGAAATATTTATCAAGCAGAAACTCTCTCAGAACAGAAAAGAGAATGACTTTCAAAACATCATTTTACATCTTGAAGAGTCTGCTGATGATAATGCAAGGAAGATTGCTGAAAAAATGAAATTAATAAAAAAGAAATAATCAAAATATACATATGAAGCTATATCCAATACAATGTGGAAAATTTAAACTGGACGGCGGTGCCATGTTTGGAGTCGTCCCAAAGAGTCTGTGGGAAAAAACAAATCCGGCAGACGAAAAAAACCTGATCGAGCTTGGAACCCGCTCTTTGCTTATTGAAGACGGAAAAAAACTGATTCTTGTAGATTGCGGATTGGGCAACAAACAGGATGATAAGTTTTTCGGGCACTATTCTCTATGGGGAGATGATAACCTTGATAAAAATTTAAAGAAATATGGGTTTGTAAAGGAAGATATTACCGATGTATTCCTTACCCACCTTCACTTTGACCATTGCGGTGGAGCTATAGAGTGGAATGATGACAGAACAGGATACAGGCCGGCGTTCAAAAATGCCAATTTCTGGACCAACGAAAACCACTGGAAATGGGCAACGGAACCTAATGCAAGAGAAAAAGCCAGCTTCCTTAAAGAAAACATCATGCCTATGCAGGAAAGCGGACAGCTGAACTATTTACCGCTTCCAACAACAGGAAATTATGGTTTCGCTCCCGATCTGAAAATGGATGTCATTTTTGTAGACGGACATACGGAAAAGCAGATGCTTCCAGTTATTCAGTACCAGGAAAAAACAGTGGTTTTTGCAGCAGACCTTATTCCTACTGCAGGACACATCAACCAGGTGTATGTAATGGGATATGATACAAGACCGCTTTTAACACTGGAAGAAAAAGGAAAATTCCTTAAACAATGTATCGATAATGAATACCTTCTGTTCTTTGAACATGATGCTCACCATGAGCTGGCAAGTCTTAAGATGACAGAGAAAGGAGTAAGACTGGATGAGACATTCAGCTTTAATGATGTTTTTGGATATTAATTTTAAAGTATGGAAGAATTACATTCAGAGGCACAGCAGGCAGAGCCGCCCGCACCCAAGATCATAGGCCTTACAGGAGGAATCGGTTCAGGTAAAACCACAGTAGCTCATTTTATTGAAGAATTTGGTTTTCCGGTATATTATTCGGATGACAGGGCAAAAGCCATTGTCAATGAGAGCGAAGATCTTAAGATAAAAATCAAAGAACTCCTGGGCGAAGAATCATATGATAAAAATGGCCTCTATGACAGAAAGTTTGTTGCGGGGAAAGTTTTCAGTAATCAGGATCTGCTTGAGCAGTTAAATGAAATCATTCATCCGGCTGTACGGATAGATTTTGAGGACTGGGTAAAGAAACAAACCAAATACCTGGTTTTCAAAGAAACAGCATTGTTGTTTGAGCTGAAACTTAACAGGCAATGCTACAAATCTCTTCTGGTAACTGCTGAAGATAATATCAGGATCAAAAGGGTTATGGACAGGGATAATAAAACTTACCGTGAAGTACAGGCAGTGATGGAGAAGCAAATGTCTGAAAAAGATAAGATCAAAATGGCAGATTGCATTATCTACAACAATACCAATCTGGAAGAATTAAAAGAAGAGACTGAAAAAGTCATCTTTGCAATTGAATAAACAAAAACTCGTTAGAATAATTTCTAACGAGTTTTTTTAATAATAAGGTGCAATCAATTTTCTATTCTGAAAGCTCTTACGGTCTAAGGAGCTTACTCTTTAATGAATTTTTTCTGTACAGTTTTACCATTGTCATCAATGTCGATCACATATACCCCATTGATAAGCTTACTGACATTAATCTGGTTATTCAGCAGAATTCCTTCTGCGATCACCTGCCCTACTGCACTATAGATCTTATATTTTGCTCTTTTGCCAATATTTTTCACATACAATACAGAACTTACCGGGTTAGGATAAATCAGGATATCATCCTGATTGAGAGGATTGGAAATAACGTTTTTGGAAATTCTCACAGAATAGTCTTCTACTTCCCCATTCTTAAAACTAAGACAGTTCACCGGAACTCCGTCTCTTTCCATAGCTACTCTCATTACCACGTATTTGTAGTCGGTCATACTTACAAAAGCATCTACAGGTACATTGAATTTTCCTGATACCGGGCTTGTTGTATTAGGAGGTGAAGTAAATACCCTCTCGTTCACATCAAATTCTCCGTTTCTGTTGAAGTCAATCCAGACTGCAATTCCTTCATTGTAAGTATTTCCTGTCCATTTTTTCTCAATAATGATTTCATTATCCACAGATCCCTGAATCAGTTCTATGAATGTTTCAGGAACTCCTGTATAATCGGTATAGGTAGATGCCCCGGATTCATTTTCCATTATTTTCTTACCATTCGGCTTCACTGTAACTTTAGAAATATGTTCCCCTACTGAACTTCCTGAAGACATTCTACAGTAGGTCACGGTAGGTGTGGTAAAGTAGTAAGGTGGTGTAAAGGTGCCGGGAATACCATTACAGATGTTGGCAACCTGCATTTCATATTTCGTAAGTTCAGATAATCCGGTCAGGGTATAATTATTGGTAGCAACCTGAATATTTGTCCAGCCTGGAATTCCTACTTTTCTGTATCGCAGAAGATAAGTAGCTCCTGGGAAAGGATCCCATTGAATAACTGCTGATGTAGGCAACAGCTGGGTAATGGTAAGTCCCGGAGGAGGAAGTTCACAGGTTCTCTCTGTAGTAAATATTACAGGGTTTGAATAAGAGTTCCAGATAGTCTCTGCCGGACACTGGCTGGCAATCTGTACTTCATAGGCTGTGTACGGATCAAGGCTGCCAAGAGTATAGGTATTGGCCGGTGCTGCAGGCAGATCGATTTCCGGATTGGGCCATCCTGTACTTCCTACTTTTCTCCATCGCATTTTATACTTTACTCCTGTCACACTTGGTGCCCAGGTAATCAGGGCTGAGTTTGTGGTAATGCTGCTGACCGTTACTCCCGGAGGTTCAGGATCACATCTTGTTGTAAATACTACGACCGGTGTGAATGTTCCTAAAGATATTCCGCAGTTTGCCGCAATTTTAACTTCATAGGTAGTAGAAGGTGACAGGTTATTCAGGGTATAAGGTATGCTGGTAACATAAATATCCGTCCATGCTGCAGCCCCCTGCACCCTATACTGTAAAAGATAAGTAATATTATCCGCTGCTGCAGTCCAGTTGATAACAGCAGAATTATGAGTTACTGTATTCACTCCGAATCCGGTAGGTGTAGCAGTACTGCAGGGTCTTAATCTTACGGCATAATCCTCCACTTCACCATCTGTGATATTCTGGCACATTACAGGCGCGCTTGTTCTTCGTAAAGCCACTCTCATGGTTGTTGTCAATGGTCCTGAATAAGCATTTGAAGGAACATCAAACATTGCGGTAACCGGTGTATTGGAACTGGCTGCTGAAATTAGAATTCTTTCAGCGTTATCAAATTGCCCGTCCCTGTTAAAGTCGATCCAGGCTGTAACGGCTGTATTTGATGTTGCACCGCTCCACCCTTTAGCTACTGAAATTTTATTATTTACTGATCCGGTTTCTAAGGTGATCAGGGTGGCAGGGGTGGTATAATTGGTGTAATTATTCTGTACAGAAGTATTATTCATTACAGCCAAAGCAGGGTTGACAGAAGTTACAGTTACATTTGAAATATGTTCATTTGTTCCTGTACCTGTCATAGGACAATAGGTTAATACCGGTGTTGTAAACTGTTGTGAAGGAGAGAATGCTCCTTGGTTATTATTACATATTGTTGACACCTGAACTTCATATTGCGTCTGTTCTGTAAGGCCTTGAATGGTATAGTTATTTCCCGGAGGCAACACAGGATTTATAGTCGTCCATGCTGTTGTTCCTACTTTTCTGTATCTTAATATATAAGTGGCTCCTGCCGTAGTAGCCCATGATACATTGGCAGAGGTTGGTGTCAGATTGGTGATGGTAATATTAGAAGGTGCTGCGGTGGTACATGTCGGCAAATCGATAAGTTTAACAGCATAATCTTCTACTTCACCATTGGCAAAAGATCCGCAGACAGCCGGACTGCTTATATCTCTCATAACGACCCGCATCCTTGTGGTAAGAGGCCCTGAATAAGCTGTTGCAGGCACCGGAAATGTAGCCGTTACAGGAGTTACCTGGTTATTGGCTGCATTAAGTACCCTCTCTGTTGTTTCGAATGTCCCGTTCTTGTCAAAATCTATCCATACGCTTACAGCCTTATTACTCATCGTTCCCGGCCAGAATTTTGATACTGAAACCGTATTATTACCAGTCCCCCGGACCAGGGTTATTAATTTGGTAGCATCCGCTGAATAATCGGTATAATTATTAGCTCCGGAGTTATTGCTCATGGTGTAAGAGCTTGTAGCTGCTACCGTGACATTTGAAATATATCCATTATTGGTATTCGTAGAAGTAGCCGTACAATAAGGAGTCATAAACACTGTGGATGCCGAAAAGTTTCCGGTTACCCCAGAACAGATATTGGCGATCTGAACTTCATAATGAGTACCTGCTGTAAGTCCTTGCAGTGTTGTCGTATTAACGGTTGGATTGGGGTTAACCGTTATCCATGCAGTAGCTCCCGCTACACGGTACCGTACTATATAAGTTGCATTAAAGGAGGCATTCCAGGTTATAGTGGCTGTTGTTTGTGTAGTAGCTGTCACTACAATTCCTCCCGGAGCATTAGTATTACAGATTGGCAATGTACTTATCGGAGCGCTTCCAATAGCATAAAATACGTTATTAAGAGCACTTACTCTGATTTTTGCAGTACCTCCTACAGTAAGCGGAAAAGGACTGAAATCCAGCGCTTCGGATCCGTCATTAGGTGTTGAAGCTGTCACTACATTCCAGGTAACGCCATTATCTGTAGTAAAATCAATTTTTACATTAGGAGCATTATAGGGTGCTGCATTGGTATTCACAACATCCCAGACTACGTTAGTGGGTCCGTTATTATAAACAGTTGTAGGGTTCACTTTAAACGGTCCGTTATTTCCAACAATAATTGTCTGGGTTGCCGACTGTGTCTGTTGTTCTGTGGAAACAGGATTGTTGTCACGCACAGTCACTGTAAATCTGGTTGTTCTGGCCACTGTAGACACGGCCTCCCATAGATTATTTGAATTATTTAAAACACCTGCCAGAACAGAACTGAGTCTTGGAAAATACCGTGTAGGGCTATTGGATGGTGCAATTGATCTGAAAGACGGTCCGGATGCCGTATTCCCTAAATTATTCGTATTAATCACTTCATTCGCTATATCTACTTCCTCCCAGGTATACGTCATTGGATCATTCTCCGCATCAGTAGCTGATGCTGTCAGGACAAAAGCTGTCCCTTTTGGAATATTATAAGTAGGCAATGCCCCGATTACTGGCGGCGTATTGGTAATCTGTGTTTCTATATCACAGGTTTTACTAATCAGGTTGGCCTGAATGTCTCTTATATTGGTTGTATTAAAATAAGGATCTGAATGTGGCTGAACATCAGTATTTGCTCCTGTAACACCTGCGTAGCCCATAATGGTAGACCCTGAACCCGGTTCAACACTTGTTGCAGAACCTAATTGAGGAGCGTCATAAGAAAAACTGTGTATTCCTCCCAGCTGATGTCCTATCTCATGGGCAACAAAATCAATATCAAAATTGTCTCCTACCGGAGGATTATTGCCTGGAGAAGTCCAGCCTGAACCTTTATCTTTTCCTGCAGGTGTCAGATTATCCCGGCATATGCAGCCGATACATCCGGCGTTTCCACCGGCGCCCGGCGGAGAAAATAAATGTCCGATATCATAATTTGCATTACCTACGGTTGCGGTAAGAACATTCTGAACCTGAGAATTCCAGCCCACGATACCGTTCTGGGTTCCGTTTTCAGTTGCGGAATAGGGATCCGTGTTTGCATTGGTATATATCAGACTTGGAAAATTCTGTAAATTTAAATGAAGAGCAAAGTCTTTTTCATAAACTCCATTGATCCTTGTAAGCGTTGCATTCATAGCAGCCAATGCTCCGGCTACAGTTCCTCCGTGATACTGGGTATATTCACCACACACACTCAGTGCTAATCTCAATGTTCTGTATTTCCGGTCAGATGATTTTCCAAAATTTGTCACCTGATTCGTAAAAGACTGCCCCTGCTGATGTAGCTTTTCTATCTCAAGTTTATCACTTTCCTCTTCTCCGGTTGAGCACACAAATCCGGATTTCCCTCCTTTTGTTTTAGGATAAACCCTATAAACAGTTTTAGCGGTATTCGCAGGTTCTATAAATTCGGATCCTTCGCCGGTGATAATCATAGACTGAAAATCATGAGGTGCTAAGCTAAACCTCAGGTATTTGCCAGGGTCATCAATTCCTACTCCTACGTAGGAGCCAAGCTGATATTGTTCTGCCAGCTCTTTCACCACAACCGGAAAACTGTAGACAGAAAATTTTTCAATTTTCCCGTTTAAAGTAGGTAAAGATATGATCACAGGTTTTGCATTTTTGCCTGTTTCCTGCGCATTCTTCAATTGAGATTTTAGCAGTGAAATGTCTAAAGAGTAATAGCTGTCATTGGGCAAGCCATCTCTGATGAGTTTTCCATCGGGTGCTGCAGGGGTCCATTGTGCATGAGCCATTGCGAACAAACAAAGGAAAAAGAAAGAAATAAAAGTTTTATTCATAATTTCTCTTAAAGCTTTGTATTAATCTCACAAAACTAAACACTTTAATATCAACAAACAACACATTAGCTAATTTGATTGAAAACTTAGCAATAAAAACTCTAAGTAATTAAAAATATTCATAGTTTTATTGAAAAATATGAAAAAATTCAAAACACAGTGACTAATTAACTCATCAAAAGACAAAAAAAAGCCCCCATTTCTGGAGGCTTTTCTATCTGAAATTTAGTTGATTATTGTTTGATAAATTTCTTTTGAACAGTTTTACCATTATCATCGATATCAATTACATAAACACCGTTGATCAATTTGCTTACATTGATCTGGCTGTTGAGTAAAATACCGTCTGCGATCACCTGTCCGGCAGCATTGTAGATCTTATATTTTGCTCTTTTGCTAATATTTTTCACAAACAATACAGAACTTACCGGGTTAGGATAGATCATGATATCATTCTGATCAAGAGGGTTAGGAGTTACCTGTTTAGAAATTCTTACCGTGTAATCTTCAACTTCCCCATTTTTAAAGCTGGTACAGTTTACAGGAACGCCGTCTCTTTCCATAGCCACTCTCATTACTACATATTTGTAATCTGTCATGCTTACAAATGCGTCGGTAGGTACATTGAACTTACCTGATACCGGACTTGTTGTATTTGGAGGTGAAGTAAAGATTCTTTCATTAATATCGAACTCACCGTTTCTGTTGAAATCAATCCAAACTGCAATTCCTTCATTGTAAGTATTTCCTGTCCATTTTTTCTCAATGATGATTTCATTGTCAGTAGATCCCTGAACCAGTTCAATGAAAGTCTTAGACACTCCGGTATAATCTGTATAAGTAGATGCACCTGATTCATTTTCCATTACTTTCTTACCATTCGGTTTCACAGTAACTTTAGAAATATGCTCTCCTGTAGAACTTCCTGAAGCCATTCTACAATACGTTACCGTAGGGGTTGTAAAATAGTATGGAGGGGTATAATTTCCAGGGGTACCGTTACAGATATTTACTACCTGCATTTCATATTTCGTTAATTCCGTAAGACCTGTCAATACAAGGTTGTTAACCAATGTAGGAACTTCTGTCCAGCTCGGAATACCAACTTTTCTGTATCTAAGAACATACGTTGCTCCAGGGAAAGGATCCCATTTGATCTCAGCCGATGTAGGCAATAATTGAGTAATCGTTAATCCCGGAGGTGGAATTTCACATATTCTTTCTGTTGTAAATACTTTAGGGTTTGAATATGGATTGATGGTATTTTCTCCGTTACACTTATTGGCAATCTGCACTTCGTATGTAGTAAATGGCTCTAGAGGAGTTGTACTTCCCAATACATAAGTATTTGCAGGAGGGTTAGGTAAACTAACGTTATTCCAAGTAGTGGTACCTACTTTTCTCCATTGCATCGTATAAGTAGCACTTGCTGCAAGTGGAGACCACGTAATCAATGCAGTTGTTGGCGTAATGTTCGTTACAGTCACATTCGGAGGAGTAGGATCACATCTTGTAGTGAATGTTGTGATAGGAGTAGGAGTACCAACAACATCTCCACAAATTGCGGCAATTTCTACTTCATATGTTGTAGCCGGAGTCAATCCGTTAATTGTTAGATTTGGAAAGTTATTCAATAATGCAGAAGCATATACCTGAGTCCAGGTTGTAGTTCCCAACACTCTGTATTTTACCAAATAACTTACTCCTGCTCCTGTAATATTAATAGTCACAGAATTATGTGCAGGCGTAAATACAGGATTATTTGGTTTGGCATTGCTACAAGGTCTTATTCTAACTCTGTAGTCTTCTACCTCTCCGTCTACAGCATTCTGACACATCACAGGAGCACTTGAACGTTTTGCTACCACTCTCATGGTCGTAGTTAACGGTCCCGTATAAGCTGTTGAAGGAACTGCAAAGGTTGTTGTAACCGGTGTAGTTGTATTAGCTGCGGAAAGTATAAATCTCTCTGTAGTATTATCAAACTGTCCGTCTCTGTTGAAGTCGATCCATGCAGTTACCGCTACATTTCCTGTTGCACCATTCCAGCCTTTTGAAACTGAAATTTTATTATTCTGAGAATTAACATCTAAAGTAATAAGGGTCTCAGGAGTTGTATAGCTGATATAGTTGGTCTGTACCGAAGTATTATTCATTACAGGAACTCCAGGGTTTGAAGAAGTAACGGTTACATTGGAAATGTGATCGTTCGTACCTGAACCTGTCATCTGACAATAAGACAACGGTGGCGTCGTAAATGTTACTGATGATGAATAGCTACCTGTAGAAGTTCCGCACTTGGTAGAAACCTGAACTTCATAACTTGTCTGTTCTGTAAGACCAGGAATTGTATAGTAGTTCTGACCTGCAGGTAAAGTCATCGTCTGCCATGTACCACCAGATGTTGTTCTCCATCTTATGGTATAAGTAGCTCCTGTGGTTGCTACCCATGATACTGTAGCAGAAGTAGCAGTAAGACTGTTTACCGTAATATTGGTTGGAGCTGCTGTTGTACAGTTCTGAGGATCTATAAACTTCACAGCATAGTCTTCCACTTCACCCTGGCTGAATGATCCGCAAGGATCAGAATCATCAAAATAAGTCATGACCACACGCATACGGGTATTCTGAGTACCGGTATATGCAGAAGGAAGTACTGTGAAATTAGCTGTTACCGGAGTAGTCGTATTATAAGTAGTATTCAGGATTCTTTCAGTAACGTCAAAAACTCCGTCTCTGTTAAAATCGATCCAAGCAGAAACTCCATAAGAAGAGGAAGATCCCGGCCAGTATTTGTTAACAGAAATTTTATTGGTATTTCCACCACCTCTTTGTAATATAACCAGTCTGGTAGGATCTGCAGTATAATCTTTGTAACCGTCAGATGCAGAATTGCTCACCATAATCGGAGCATTGGTTGGTGTAACGGTTACGTTATTAATATAACCACTTGTAGAGGTATTACCGGTAGGACCTGCCGTACAATAATTAAGAGCAAGTGTAGTAAAGGTCACACTAGGAGAGAATGCTCCTGTAGCGCCACCACATACTGTAGCCACCTGAACTTCATATTGAGTCTGATCCAATAAGTTCGCCAGTAGCTGGCTGCTCGCTAATGTTGTATTAACGGTAATAGATGTCCATGTAGTTCCTGTTACAGGCTTATATCGCACCACATAAGTTGCACCTATTGCAGGTACCCAGCTTACAACAGCTGTACTTGCCGTAACGTTTGATACAGCGATATTACTTGGAGGTGCAGTTGAACATGGCTGTAATGCAATAACATTCAATGTAAAGTCTACATAGTTACCGTAAGGTGCAGGACCACACGAATTGATATTTCCTGAATAGGATGTCGCAGTTCGTACTTTATAAGCTCCCGGTGGTGTGTTTGCAGGTATCGGAATAGTTGCGGTACCTGTTGTAGCATAATTTGTTGTCGCCAGGATCGTTTCACCCGGGTCGTTAAAGCTAAGATTATTATTCCAGTCAATCCAAACATAATAATAGAAAGAACTGAAACTGCTAGGCATACTACTAGCAAGATTCATCGTTAAAGTAGCTGAAGGTATTGCTGAAAAAGGTGCCGTAGAATTAACATACGCTGTATAAGAATTCGCTGTATAACCTAAATTTGAAATACCTCCCGTAGTCGTCACGTTGTTCAGATAATACTGAGTTGAGCTGGAACCTCCAGTTGGCGTACAATATGCTGTATGGAAGGAAATAGGACCCACCCACCAGCTTTGATTGGCAGCATCACATTTTGCTCTCACCCATATATAATATGTCGTATTGGCAACCAATGGAGAAATCGTTGCACTTGTACCTGTAGTCACTGTTTGTGATGGAGGTGTTGTAGCTGTAGGAGCTGTACTGGAAGTACTGTAATAAATTTCATACCCTCCCGCAGGTGCAGGATTAGGAGCTGTCCAGCTGATACCAGCACTTGTAGTGGTAGCGGAGGTTAAAGTGATCACTCCAGGTGGCGGACATGCAGGTGCAGGTCCGAAAGTCATCCTGATATTAGGTCTCTCCGGGCCTACTGTTCCATCCTGCGTAGGAGGAGTATTATCCCCACGGATATACATATGCTTCGAGGCAGCAGTAGAATAAGTAAAAGCATTTCCTGCTGTTGTACCCGTTCCGTACCCTCCATAACTGGTCTCTACATAAACCATCATGTTATCTGATCCGTTATAGTAGAAAGGGGTTTGTAATGTTACAGTATTCCACCCTGTAGGCATATTATTCAGGGTTCCGTTATACACTAAGGTAGCACCACCAATTGCAGTATCCCAATTTTGTGCTGTAATAGTTGTTACAGTACTTGCCACAGGTTTCACATAAATCTTTACCGGAAGAGAAAAACTTGTGGATGCTGTAGCATTCCATGCCACAGACAACAAACTTCCTCCAGCAGGAAGATTAATTTCTGAAGCAGTATAAAGGGATGCGGATCTTTCAAATCCGTAGTAACCGGCCAAAGGATACCTTTGAGTGCTGGTTCCTGTACCAATCGTAACTGTTTGTGCCTGTATGAGGAGTCCGAAAACCATACAAAGCAGTGTAATGAACGGCTTAAAGCGCCTGTTCATTTTACCGAGTAAAAATACACTCATATTTTTTAAAATTTAATAATGAAAACTAGTAAAAGTAGTTATAGATCTTTTGTTTATGGGAGCCAAGACATTTTTGAAATCTCCCTTTTACAGATAAATCTGTAGTAAAAAAGTAATTTTTTATCTCATACGCTATTATTTTAACAATCACACAAATCTAATCATTTTTTCATTATAATATATTCATTAAAGCATTTTTTTTGTAAAAATTAAACGATATTTCACTTTATACGTTAAATAAATAAATCCCCGGGGTTGCCGGGGATTTACTAAAAATTTAATGAAAAACTTTATTTCTTAATGAATTTAGACCTGATTTGCTCAATGCCTTTATCATCTATTGTAATTATGTATCCGCCTTTAACTAAAGCTGAAACATTTACTTTTCCATTATTGATATTTCCGCTATTTACAAGTTGCCCTGCAGCATTATAAATTTTGTAAGCCGCTTTATCTGAAACCTTGGTTATGTTTAAAACGTCAGTTGCAGGATTCGGATAAATCTGAATACCATTATTCTTACTATTTGTTTCTGAAGTAGAAAGAGGTGCCGGTGAGATTACCACATTATAATCTTCCACTTCTCCATAAGGCGACTTTATTCCGCATGCCCATGTTGCAGGCAGTGAGTATCCTGCATTATTAGCACCCGCAAATAAGGCAAGTACTCTCATTCTTAAAGGTTTTCCTTCAATAGCATCATCCGGAATAACCACGGTAGAAGTAACCGGAGCATTCGCAATACCTACAGGGAAATTAAGAACCCTCTCTGAGTTATCAAAAGTACCATCTCTGTTGAAATCTATAAATACAGCCATACCATCATAGTCCGGAGCTCCTGTACGACTTAAAGTCACAGATAACGGATAGGTATTCCCTTTTGTTAAATTAATTTGCAGTGCTGTATTATTTGTAAAGTTACTGTAACCACTACCAACCTGGGTTGTATTATTGACGTTAGCCAGCGTTACATTTGAAATATGCTCATCAGTACCATTGTTACCTGCTGCAGTACAATAATTAATAGAGCTTGTAGAGAAATTAACAGATGTAGAATATGTTCCCACTGTTCCAGCACATACTGTAGCTACCTGTACTTCATAGGTAGAACCGTCATCAAGATTATTCAAGTTTACAGACGGTACGTTTGTATCTATTTCCGTCCAAACTGACCCTGTAGTCTTTTTATAACGGAATTTGTATGTGGCACCGGTATAAGACATCCATGAAACACTTGCTGAACTTGTTGTAATATAGCTCACCACTACATTGGTAGGTGCTGCACTGCTACATGGCGAAAGAGGAGTTAATGTTACATTTCCTAATGTATAGAAAACATTTCCAATAGCAGAAACTCTTACCTTAATGGTTTGTCCGCTCAGGGATGCAGGGAAGGTAAAGTTCTCAGAACCGTCATTTGGAGTAGAAGCTGCTAAAACATTCCATGTATTTCCGCCATCAGTTGTATAGTCAATTTTAACGTTAGTAACATTATAAGGGGCAGCATTCGTATTGGCTACAATCCACTGTATTGGTGTCGGTGTATTTACATCGGCAAACTGAGCTGCCAATCTGAAAGGCCCGTCATCTTTTACAATAATGGTCTGCTCTGCATATTGGGTCTGCTGCTGACTTACCACAGAATTATTATCTCTTACCGTCACGGCAAATTTAGTTGTTCTCGGAACCATGGATACAGACTCCCAGGTATTAGATCCGTTATCTAAAACTCCATTCAGTACAGATGAGAATTTAGGGAAATACCTTGAAGGACTTGTAGAAGGTGCTATTGATCTGAAAGATGCTCCTGAAGAAGTTTTTCCTAAATTACTCTTATTGATAACAAGGTTGGCATTATTAACCTGTTCCCATGTATAAGTCATCGGGTCATTTTCCGGATCGGTTGCAGAAGCAGTCAATACAAACGCAGTTGCCTTAGGAATACTGTAAGTAGGCAACGCTGCAATAACAGGAGGATTATTGTTAACTGGTGTTTCAATATCACACGTTTTCTCAAGAAGGTTAGTCTGAACCTGTCTGATACTTACGGTATGAAAATAAGCATCTGAATTTGCCTGTACATCGGTATTAGCACCTGTAATCCCGGCATATCCCATAATAGTAGATCCCGAACCAGGCTCCACATTCACCCCACTGCTTTCAAGGCCATGAGAAAAGGTATGGTTAGCTCCCAGCTGATGCCCCATTTCATGAGCAACATAATCAATATCAAATGCATCCCCTTCCGGCTGCCCATTTGCAGGTGAAGTAAATCCTGAACCTTTAGCGGTATCAGTTGCAGAAGTTGGGTTTATACAGACACAACCGATACATCCGGCATTTCCACCACCTCCGGAAGCACCGAACAGATGCCCGATATCATAGGCACCGTTACCTACACCAGGAGTATTTGTAAGGGTTTGCTGTAACTCAACATTCCAGTTATCCATATCTGCAGCATCAGAATAAGGGTCTGTAGCCGGATCAAAGAAGATAAGTCCGGGAAGATCCTGTACATTAAGGTGTAATGCAAAATCTTTTTCAAATACACCATTTACCCTTGTCATTGTTGTACTGATTGCATCCACGGCACCCTGTAAATTTCCACCATGATAAATAGCGTATTCAGCAGTAACAGACATGGCAAGCCTCATCGTTCTGTATTTCTTATCTGACATTTTTGAAAAATCATTAACCTGGTTGGTAAATGATTTTCCTTTTTCCAGCATTTTATCAATAGCTTTTACCGCAGCAGGACTTTCATTGGTAGTACAAACAAAGCTCTTACTTCCTGTCTGAATTGTTTTAGGATGAACTCCGTAAACCGTTTTGCCGCTATCTTGAGGATCAATGAACTCATATTGTCCATCCTGCATAATCATTGAATTGAACCCTCTTGGCGAAACAGAGAATCGAACTGTTCTTGAAGGATCATCAATACTTGCTCCCACGTAAGAACCCAGTTGATATCTGTCAGCCAGTGATTTTACTACAACCGGGAAGCTGTACACATTAAATTTTTCAATTTTACCACTTAAAGTTGGAATAGAAATAACAACAGGCTTGGCATTTTTGCCCATTTCCTGTGCTCCGCTTAACTGAGATCTTAATAAATCCAGATCCAGCTTATAATAGCCTCGTACGCCTGTTACAGCTAATTCTCCGGACTTCTGCTTTCTGTCTACTTTAGCAGAGGTGGGCGTCCATTGTGCAAACGCTGTTCCTCCTACCAAAGCACACATCAAGGTAGTAAGTAGTTTCTTCATAATTATTTTTTTAAATTCATATTCAACAAAAATATAAAAACATTCACTAAACAACGAATTAAATTAAAAATAATTCAGACAAAAAACACAAATAGAAAAAAATACATCATTAATATACAAAATATGGTTATATTTTTATAAAAAAACAAATACAACATAAAAACATATAATATTTACCATAATTCAACTATATCAAACATTTTCACAACAGAATATTCTATCAAGCCATAACATAAAAAAATCCCCAGATACAATCTGAGGATCTATTATTTTTATCAATCTGTTTCTAAAACTTATACGCAAGATTCCAGGCAAATCCCATGTTGAATTTAGAAGAGCTTCTACCAAAGCCCGGTACAATCATAGGAGAGATATCATCCTGTTTGGAAGTGTATACCCAATACCTGGGCTGAAGGTTGACATCAATATAAAAGTTGGAGCTGAACAACTGTACCCTGCCTCCCAACGTACCTTCAAGCCAGAAAGTTGACTGTGATGAAGAAGGGAAAGCTACAGAAGAATTACTTCCTCCAAATCCACGAACGGGAATGGCCATATATTCCTGATTGTAGAATGCCCCGGCAACTTTTCCTCCTACGTAGAATCCATTGAATTCATTCTCCGCATCCTTTGCCAGCATATAAAATGCACCCAACTTCACAAAAGGGCCGTTTACTTTAGCATCATAACCGTTCTTCTGATAGATATTCTTTTCAAAACCTGCTTCTGCCACAGCATGGATATTTCCTTTAACTTTTGAAGAAATAAATCCCTGATACAGTTTCCTGTCTGAAAAGAAACCAACACCGGCATTCAGAGCATCAAAACCAACCATAAAGTTCGGTTCGTATTTCCAATGTTCTTTTTTTTCTTCTTTTTTATCCTGCTTATCCTGTGCCCAGCTTATTACGCCTAATACACTAAAAAATAAGGTAAAGATTAGTCTTGTCTTCATTCTCTATTTGGTTTTGTCCTTGTTCCAGACCTGTAAAAGGATCCGGAGTTACTAACTCTGAAGCTAAATTCTCGTAAGATTTTTTAATACCGCATCCCGGAGATACATAGGTTGCCCTGGTAGTATATTTTACTCTTACCTTTGATTCTGGCCCTTTGATTCTGGTTTTAAAATACAGATCTGTATATGGCGAATCGTCTACCCTTAAAGGAATCAGCCTTGATTCAACATTCGCAAGTTTTCCCAAATCCACTTTTCCTGAGCCGTAATCCACTGCTACATAAAGAGTATCTACATTCGTTAACTTTCCTCCTGACTTGAAAGCTACTTTCATTCTTGGAGTTCCCTCCCCGCTTTCGCAGATATCATCATCTCCTCCACAGGAAAACAACAGGGCTAAAAAACAGATCGTTATGAGAAATTTAAAATATTTCATCTGTATATTTTTATTTTTTATTGAGTCAGATGGAACTGGCGTTTTATATTAAGATTTCAAATTTAAATAAATTTATTTTTTCACCAGCAATGCGATGTTCTCCACATGATGGGTTTGCGGAAACATATCTACTGGCAATATCTTCACTACCTGATAATGGTCTTTCATCAAGGCCAGATCTCTTGCCTGGGTTGCCGAGTTACAGCTTACATACACCACTTTTTCAGGAGAAAGCTTTAAGATCTGCTCTACTACTTTCTGGTGCATCCCGTCTCTTGGCGGATCGGTGATCAACACATCTGCTTTCGGATGACTTTCAAGGAACTCATCATTGAAGACATTCTTCATATCCCCGCAATAGAAAGTACAGTTGGTAAGGCCGTTCAGTTCTGCATGTTCAATTGCTGCATCAATAGCTTCCTGAACGGATTCTATTCCTATTACCTGCTTGGCATTTCTTGCTACATACTGTGCAATGGTTCCTGTTCCCGTATAAAGGTCATATACTACTTCGTCCCCTTTTAAATCGGCAAATTCAAGGGTTTTTCTATACAGTTCCAAAGCCTGCTTATAATTGGTCTGGAAGAATGATTTCGGTCCTATTTTGAACTTTAATCCATCCATTTCTTCCATCAGGAATCCTTCTCCAAAATAAACTTCAATATCCAGATCATAGATAGAGTCATTCTGCTTAGGATTGATCGCATACACCAATGTTTTTATCTGCGGGAATTTTTCTAGCAGGAATTCAAAAAGTTTTTCCCTGTTTTCTTTTTCTTCTCTGTAAAGCTGGAAAAGGACCATCCACTCTCCTTTAGAGTTTTGTCTCATCATTAATGTTCTCAGAAATCCGTCATGATTTCTCACATCAAAGAAGTCCAGGCCATTTTCTACCGCATAGTTCTTCACTGCCAAACGGATGGCATTGGAAGGATCTTCCTGCAGGAAACATTCTTTAAGATCCAGAATCTTACTCCACATTCCCGGAATATGAAATCCTAAAGCATCTTTACTTCCGAAATTTTCTTCGGAACTGATTTCATATTGGGTAAGCCATCTTGCATTGGAGAAAGAAAACTCCATTTTATTTCTATAAAAATACTGTTCTGCTGATCCCAGGATAGACACTGTTTCAAAATCTTCAATACCTCCGATTCTTTTGATATTGTTGTATACTTCTTCCTGTTTGAAATCCAGCTGCTTTTCATAGGTCATATTCTGCCATTTGCACCCTCCGCAGGTTCCGAAATGCACACACTTCGGTTCTGCTCTGAAAGGAGATTTTTCCAATACTTCCACCGCTTCTCCTTCATAGTATTTGGATTTCGCTTTTTTTACTCTCACATTCACAAGGTCTCCCGGAATTGCTCCTGAAACCAATACTGTTTTACCGTCTTCCGTTTTACCAATAGCTACTCCTTTTGCACCGGCAGTTAACAGCTTAATATTTTCAAGAACTATATTTTTCTTCTTTCTCATTCCACAAATTCTATTTTTTCTAATCATGAACCCTTCCGGATTCATTCTGCAAAAATACAATAAAAAAAACCTTATCCGAAGATAAGGTTCTAACTATGTGAAAGTTTATTATTTTGTTGTAGCCGGTTGAGGATTTGCAGGCTGTGGAGCAGGTTGCTGCGCTGAAGGATCAATCTGCAGCTGAGGCTGCTGCATACCCGGATCTACCCTTGGTGCTGAAAGCCCTGTAAGTTTATCCAGAATTGTTACCAGTTCCTGTTCTCCTAAGTTAACAAAAGATCTGCTGGCAATTTTACCATCTTTATCAACAATGACAAAGCAAGGTAGTTTGAATCCATATACTCCGTATTTTTTAGCAATATCGGATTCCATTCCTTTTTCACCGTAAACATTTACTCCCTGAATACCTTTTAATAAAGAATTGCTTGTTTTTACAAACTGATCTTTAGTATCGTCAACGTTGACGAATACAAAGTTCATTTTAGACTTATAGAAGTTCACCACTTCTTTTAAAACCGGGATTGTAGCTTCACTGATGTAAGGATTCCATGAAGCATAGAAGAATAGCATATATGGTTTTCCTTTGTTTTCAGAAAGTTTGTAAGCTTTACCGTCCTGTTTTACCAATGCCGCTTCAGGAGCTGCATCGCCGATTTTAAGTCCTGTAATGGCTACCTGCATTTTCAAAAGGTCACTTTTGATAGTAGCATCTTTAATATCCGTATCGATAAGTTTCTTGATCTTGTCAATATTCTTGGCCGGAGTGGTAGGATGAATATCTGCCTGAGCCATTACAAATGCTAAAAGATAGTCTTTTGCAGTCTGTGAAAGATCTTTTTTAGTCTTTAAATACTGGGCAAACATTTCTGATGTTGTAATGTCTTTTTTCCCTTTGCTGTTTGCTTCTGCATACTTCTGGAAATCAGGAGTCATTTTTACTAGAAGATATTGTCTGTAAAGAGGAATTGTTTTCACCATTGCATCTTTATCGCTATCTAATTTGGTTTCATAATCTTTAAAAGCCTTGGAAGCTTTGTAAGATGGATTTCCTGACATTGGACCATGAGACATTTCATAATTCGCAAGAAGGTTCAGAATCGTTACTTTCGCATCGTTCTTCTTCCATTCCAAAAGCGCTCTGCTAGGGTTGTTTTTCTGGGCAAGATCATCAATATTCTTGTTGATGTCAGCTTCTACTTTCTGCATTCCTTTTACAAATGCATTTTCGTCACCTGCCATCAGGGCACCCAGGTTCACTTTATTACCATACTCACCTAGGAATTTCTGAGTTGCCGTAAGGAAATCATTATTCTTTTTAGCATCTCCTGTGATAACGTACTCGTTAGGGAAAGTCATTGAATTTCCAGAGATATTTACTTTCTGCCCACCTTCAAGATAGATCAGATTTTGTTTGTTGGCATAGTTGATGACGTACATTCCGTCTTTCGGTGCTTCAAAACTTCCAGAGAAGTTGCCGTCTTTATCTAAACCTATATTAATCAAAGGTAAGGTTCCTACTCCTGAAGCTTCTACAAATTCAATTCTTTCTAATGGTGAACTTCCAGTGATTTTTCCTTTAACCTCTACTTTTTTTGAACAAGACATCACGAAAGCTGTGATGATAAACAATAAAAGATATTTTTTCATTTCAATTTTAATATTATACAAAAATAAGCTTTTTAGGGCTTGCTAATTCATACTGATTATTTTTTTTAAAAATTTTATTACAACCGATCCAAAGGGAGTTTCCAATTACTTTTCAACTATTTTCTATCGGTAAAAAAGCCGGCTGAAATGTTTCTCACAATACAATTCAACGACCCTTCAAATATATACTTATTAAATAAAGAATACCAAAGCTTATCAATAAGTTAACAAATTTTAACAGGAAAATTGTGTTCACAAAAAAATCGCCTCCGAAATGAAGGCGATTTTTTATGTATTTGAATCAATTCTATCCTTGATCTACAAGAGCAGCCATGTATTCTCTGTTCATTCTTGCGATATTTTCAAGAGAAATACCTTTAGGGCATTCTACTTCACAAGCACCGGTATTTGAACAGTTACCGAATCCTTCTTCATCCATAGCCTTCACCATGTTCAGAACTCTTCTCTTCGCTTCTACTCTACCCTGAGGAAGTAAAGCATACTGAGATACCTTAGCTCCGACAAACAGCATTGCAGATCCGTTTTTACATGTAGCTACACAAGCTCCACATCCGATACATGCAGCAGCATCCATTGCTTTGTCTGCATCTTCTTTAGGAACAGGAATAGCATTGGCGTCCAGGGTATTACCTGAAGTGTTCACAGAAATGAAACCTCCCGCAGCCATTACTCTGTCAAATGCACTTCTGTCTACCATCAAATCTTTGATAACAGGGAAGGCAGCACTTCTCCAAGGTTCAATAACGATGGTTTCACCGTCTTTGAACATTCTCATGTGAAGCTGACAGGTAGTGATCCCGGTATCCGGACCGTGCGCTCTACCATTGATGTAAAGGGAACACATTCCGCAGATCCCCTCACGACAGTCGTGGTCGAAAGCGATAGGTTCTTTACCTTCGTTAATTAAATTTTCGTTCAGAATATCCAACATTTCCAGGAATGAGGAATCTGTAGATACATCTGATATTTTATAGGTCTCAAACTGACCTTTAGATTTATTATTTTTTTGTCTCCAAATTTTCAGCGTAAGATGTAAGCCTTTTTTTGCACTCATAATGTTATATTTATAGGTTGGAGATTATTTGTAACTTCTAGTTTTAACCTCGATGTTCTCGTAGATCAGTTCTTCTTTATGCAACACTTCTGCGTTGATATCCGGTCCCTGATATTCCCAAGCTCCGACGTATTTGAAGTTTACGTCATCCCTTTCCGCCTCTCCATCAGGAGTTGCGTGATCCCAACGGAAGTGACCTCCACAAGATTCTTCTCTGTTGAGTGCATCGATAGCCATTAATTGTCCTAATTCAAGGAAGTCTGCTACTCTGAATGCTTTTTCAAGCTCAGTGTTCATTCCTTCTCCTTCACCAGGAACTTTTACATTTTTCCAGAAATCATTTCTTACTTCTTCGATTTCTTTGATCGCTTCTTTTAATCCTTCAGGAGTTCTTCCCATTCCTACTTTATTCCACATAATGTGTCCCAATTTCTTGTGGAAGTAATCTACTGAATGTGTTCCTTTATTATTGATGAAGAAATCAATTTTATCTTTAATTCCTTTTTCAGCTTCGTTAAACGCTGCTGAATCGGTAGGAATAGCTCCTGTTCTGATGTCTGCAGAAAGATAATCTGCAATAGTGTAAGGAAGTACGAAATATCCGTCTGCAAGACCCTGCATCAATGCAGATGCTCCCAATCTGTTGGCTCCGTGATCT
This sequence comes from Chryseobacterium arthrosphaerae, assembly GCF_001684965.1. Taxonomy (NCBI): domain Bacteria; kingdom Pseudomonadati; phylum Bacteroidota; class Flavobacteriia; order Flavobacteriales; family Weeksellaceae; genus Chryseobacterium; species Chryseobacterium arthrosphaerae. Next base: position 3,253,108 of record NZ_MAYG01000001.1, read on the forward strand.
GAGAAGTTTGCTTCACCAATTACGAAACATCCTGGAATAGTAGACTGAAGATTATAATCAACCCATACACCACCCATTGTGTAGTGAACTGCCGGATAAATCTTCATTGGGGTTTTGTAAGGATCATCTGCAGTAATTTTTTCGTACATTACGAATAAGTTACCATATTTCTCCTCAACCCACTTTTTACCAAGGTCATAGATCTGCTGATCTGTAGGATTGTGAATATGTTTTTCGATAGCGGCTTCTTTACCTTTTTTCATGATCTCTGTAGAGAAATCAAGGTATACCCCTTCCTGAGTATCATTATTTTCGATTCCGTATCCTGCATCACATCTTTCTTTAGCTGCTCTTGAAGCAACGTCTCTCGGTACAAGGTTACCGAATGCAGGGTATCTTCTCTCCAGATAATAATCTCTGTCTTCTTCTTTGATATTTTCAGGTCTCAGTTTACCTTCTCTGATGGCTACTGAATCTTCAATCTTTTTAGGAACCCAGATTCTTCCTGAGTTTCTTAATGATTCAGACATCAGAGTCAGTTTAGACTGCTGCGTTCCGTGAACAGGAATACAAGTCGGGTGAATCTGTACGTAGCAAGGGTTTGCGAAGTAAGCTCCTTTCTTGTGAATCTTCCATGCAGCAGAAACGTTTGATCCCATTGCGTTGGTAGAAAGGAAATATACGTTTCCGTACCCTCCTGAAGCAATTACTACGGCGTGAGCAGAGTGTCTTTCGATTTCACCTGTTACAAGGTTTCTTGCGATAATTCCTCTTGCTTTTCCGTCTACAATGACAAGATCAAGCATTTCGTGACGGTTATACATCTTGATTCTGCCTTTACCGATCTGACGGCTCATTGCAGAATAAGCACCTAACAATAACTGCTGACCTGTCTGTCCTTTTGCATAGAATGTTCTTTTTACCTGAACCCCACCAAATGAACGGTTATCTAACTGACCGCCGTAATCTCTACCGAAAGGTACTCCCTGAGAAACACACTGGTCGATAATATTGGCAGAAACTTCAGCCAATCTGTAAACGTTAGCCTCTCTTGCTCTATAGTCTCCCCCTTTGATGGTATCATAGAATAATCTGTAAGTGGAGTCACCGTCTCCCTGGTAATTCTTGGCTGCGTTGATCCCTCCCTGAGCTGCAATAGAGTGTGCTCTTCTTGGGGAATCCTGATAGCAGAAAGCTTTTACGTTATATCCTTGCTCAGCTAAAGTAGCTGCAGCAGAACCTCCTGCCAAACCTGTACCTACAACAATAATATCAATCTTATCTCTGTTGTTTGGTGCAACAAGGTTCATATGGTCTTTGTGATTTTTCCACTTGTCCTTCAGAGGACCCGCCGGAATTTTTGAATCTAACTTACTCATACTAGTATATTGATATTATTGAGTTATATAATGATAAATTGCGATGATGATGAACCCTGCAGGAATAAGGATTGAATACCATTTTCCGAAAGCTTTGATCACCGGCGTATATTTTGGATGTCTTGCTCCGATTGACTGGAATGAAGACTGGAAACCGTGAGCTAAGTGTAATCCCAACAATACAAAAGAGATTACATATAAAGCTACTCTCCAGAGATCAGCAAACTTCTCATGAAGTTCCGGCCAGAAACGTTCTGCATCAGGAGTTAATCCATCTACATACTTGTAAGTAATTTCATGGAACCAGAAATCATATAAGTGAAGCGCAAGGAAAGCCAACACCACTGCTCCGGAAATAATCATATTTCTGGACATCCATGAAGAGTTCACAGATGCATTGTTTGCTGCATACTTTACCGGACGTGCTTTATTATTCTTGATCTCAAGCACAAATCCCATTACAAAATGGAAAATTACTGCAAAACCAAGAATAGGCTGCATTAAGAACTGCACAAAAGGATTATAGCCCATGAAGTCAGATGCTGTATTGAATGCATCCTTGTTCAGGACTGATAACAAATTGGTTGTCAAATGCAGTATAAGAAAAATCAGCAAAAACAGAGCTGATAATGCCATAGCGTATTTTCTACCTATCGTAGAACTCGTTAAACCTGCCATATAAGTTTAAATTTGAATTTCCACAAAATTAAGAAAGTTTAACAATATCGAAAAGTGAGAAATCTCACAATTAGACAGTTTGTAATCTTTCTAAATAAGAATTCCACCCGTTATAAATGCAGGAAAACAACTAAATTGAGAACCATCATTTCAGATCATAAATCCTATCCCTGAAAACCAATTTCTGTGCTGATGACGGAAGCGTTTTTATTTCGTACCCCTCTATTCTTCTTGAAGAGCAATAAGGTTTAACAATAAACTGTAATGCTTTATGATAATCTGCTCTGTCTGAAATCCAGAAACAGGCTTTAGCCCCGCTCTTGACCGAGATTACTTTATTCCTGCCCAAAGTATGGGAAAGTATTTCTTCTTTCCGGTTTTCAAAAGCATTGCTTCCGGTTCTTACCATTAAAAATATTAAAAAAGCCATCGCCAGTCTTACAGAATTTCTAAAATCAAACTTAAGAATCGCGGGACGTAGCAGATATATCACTGCTGAAACAGACAGGATTTCAATAAGATTCATTGGAATGTTTTCAAAAAACAAAACATCTGCTTCTGCAAACCAGTGTATCATTTTGAGCAGAACCTGAATAATAAAGTCATAAAGAGTACTGATTAATTCAAAATCAAAACCAATCGAAACAAGCGCTGTCATCAGAAAGGAAAATACAATGATCACTTCTGAAAAAGGAACAATAATAAAATTGGCAATAATTGAAATAAAAGAAAACTGATGAAAATAATACAGCACCAGCGGAAGAGTCGCCAGCTGGGCAGACAGGGATATCGTAATGGTATTGAACATCAGCTTTTTTAAGTAATGATCCTGTCTCGGAAAATATTTCAAAAGGGGCTGATTGAGCCAGAAAATCCCCAACACCGCTACAAAACTCAGCTGAAAGCCTACATCATAAAACTGTTGGGTATCAGCAACAAGAATGACAAGTGCAGACACAGACAGTGAATGTAAAAGATCCGGCTTCCTTTGAAGCAATACCGACACAAAATATATACTGAGCATCATGCAGGATCTCAGCACTGAATTTCCAAACCCGATAAAACCAGCAAACAGCCAGATAAAAACCAGGCTGAAAATCACAGTATACTTTCTGAATTTTAAAGGCCCCAAATACCCCATCAAAAAGTAAAATATCCCGAAAATAACAACAATATGGGTGCCTGAAATGGCCAGAAAATGAACAAGCCCGGATTTATTGAAATCCTGTACGGTATCAGCATCCATTTCCGTTCTGTCTGCAAGAATGATCCCTTTCAGAAATTCTCTGGTTTTCACAGACATTCCTGTGCTGTCAATTTTCTTAAGCACCATAAATCTATACTGGCGGAACTTATCGGCAATACTTAAATCCATACGGGCTGCTGAGGAGATTTCTTCCTGAATATAAATCTGGTGCCCAATATTTTTCCGTTTCAGGTACCTTGCATAATCGAACTGAAAGTCATACTGAGGCGAATGAGGCTGTGTAATAAAAGCATCAGCTTTATAATAATGTGCAAAATCCAGTTCTTTGTTATTTTTAGGAAGATAAATGACCGCATTAAAGTGATGGTCTTTCAACTGTACAGTACCTTCGTATTTCTTGTACTTTTCATTTGAATTTAATTTCCCGGTAATCCGAAAAACAACACTGCTCTTTTCTTTATCTACCGGAAGAGAATCTGTCTCAGGGGTATTATAAAAATGAAGGATAATTCCTGCACAAAAAAACAAGAGACCTGATAAAACAGACCTTACAGAGTGTAAAAAATAAGAATGAAAAAACAGGAGAACCGAAGCTCCAAGCCCTATCAGCATCACCAGATAAATGTAAATATCTGCCAATAGTATTTTATCCTGAAAAACGATTCCAAGGATGAAACAAACTGTGAGAATAAGAAGAGGTTGTTTTTGCAATTTCCAATTGTTTATATCACCAATTTAGGAAATTAATTGACCGTATACTATCTCTGTAATTACTGGTTAAAAATCATTTAGTGGACAAAACAGCCAATAGAACGCTTGATTTTTTGCTATTAAAACAACATTTAAATTCAAATCATTTCCCTTTCAGAAACTTATCCGTCAGTCGCTTCGTTTCTTTGATATAAAACTGCGGATCTTTTCCGTAATCTTCGTAAGTAAAATCTCCAGATCTTTTAGGAACAGCAGGTTCTATCTGAGTACCTTCATGCCACTCATTGAATGAAGTGATCGCGATAAAATCAGGTTTCACTTTAATCGCCGCATCAAACATATTTTCGTAATATTTCCCTCCGTTTCTGTCTTTAAAATTAGCTTCATTCCATGGTCTTATGCGGGTGTCTGAGTAACCTGGCCCAACGCAAGGAATAAAAATCAGATGATGATCTTTTGCATAATCTGCAAGAAACTTCCAGTTGGCTGCTGTACTCCCGAATACAAAACCTTCACTGGCAAAATAGGTATAAAAACCGTCAAACCCTGCAGCATCAAAGAATTCAGCATCTTTCTGCTCTACCCACAGTCCGATATACAAGGCATCCAGCGGAGTATTTCTAAGTGTTTCTTTTCCTTTTTCTGATAAAATTTCTGCCCATTCTTCTTTAGGAATTTTATAACTGTCATAAACATACAGCAATGGTTTCCCTTCTTTTTTATAAAAGGCATGATGAGAAGAATATGTTTTGATGAGATAGGCGATCTGATCTTTAAATTCCGTGGTATTTTTGTAAAACGGTTCAATATGGAAGGCTATTTTTAAGCCAAAACGGTCTGCAATATCGAGATATTTCCGGGTACTTTTATCAGTAAAGGAATCTTTACCCAGCCAGCTGATCACCACCACTCCTGCTCCGGATTGCTTAATCATTTTCATATGCTTTTCAATGATGCTGGCATCGTTGGAGCTATAATTCCCCAAGGCCGGATAAAAATTTGCCCCGATATCGTCACCGCCTTTATAATGCCCGAGATTATTCCATTTCGGGTCTTTCCAGTGAGGAAGAATTTCATGGTTCCAATGTGAATAGCTTCCATCGGTTTCCGGATTTCCGTACCAGCCATAGTAAAAGATCTGAACCTGATCCCTGCTTTTATCCTGAGCAGAGGTTTTCGAGAATACAAATATAAATACAACAAATAACAGAAACCGGCTAAAATATTTCATAGTAAAAAGTGGATTTAAAATCTCAAAAAACAGTTACGGAATTTATACTTTCAAAATAACATCAGCAGCATGTTCACTGGCCCCTTTACCTCCTAATTTTTCCCTTAGAAGACTGTAGTCTGCAAGAACCTGCTGTCGCTTTTCCCCCTCCAGAACCTTTTGAAGTTCACTGACGAGGTTTTTGGTATTCAGGTCATTCTGGATCAGCTCTTTCACCACTTCCCTATCCATGATCAGGTTTACAAGTGAGATGTAGTTAATATTTTTAACCAGTCTTTTAGCAATAGCATAAGAAACTTTGCTTCCACGGTAGCAAACCACTTCAGGAATATCAAGCAGTGCTGTTTCCAGGGTAGCTGTTCCTGATGTGACTAGGGCAGCCTTTGAGCATCGCAGCAGATCATAGGTCCTGTTAGAAACAAAATGTACGTTATCATCCACATATTTCTCATAAAACTCTTTGGGAAGGCTTGGTGCTCCGGCAATCACAAACTGATAGTTTTTAAAATAAGGTCTTACGGAAAGCATGATTTCAAGCATTTTTTCCACTTCCTGTTTTCTGGATCCGGGTAAAAGCGCAATAATTTCTTTTTCATTGAGTCCGTTTTCAGACTTAAAACCTTCAATACTGATTTCTTTCAGATCCGAAATAGCATCCAGCAAAGGATGTCCTACAAAATGAGAATGTACGCCGTGTTTACGGTAAAAATCTTCTTCAAACGGAAGAATGACCATCATTTCATCCACATATTTTTTGATGATTTCCACCCGGCCTTCTTTCCATGCCCAAAGCTGGGGAGAAATATAATATACCACTTTAATTCCCAATTCTTTTGCAAAACGGGCAATCCTTAAATTAAAACCGGGATAATCTACCAGAATCAGCACATCCGGTTTATTGTTCTGAATGTCTTCTTTGCAGAATCTGATATTATTCAGGATCGTACGCAGGTTCATTACCACTTCCAGAAATCCCATAAATGCAAGGTCCCGATAGTGTTTAACCAACGTTCCCCCCTGAGCTTTCATCAGATCACCACCCCAAAATCTGAACTCCGCATCCGGATCTTTCTGTTTTAAGGCTTTCATTAAATTACTCCCGTGCAGATCACCGGAAGCTTCTCCTGCAATAATGTAATATTTCATTTCTTCCGAAATCTTATTATTTGTTTTTATGCCTTCAGAACCTCAGATGATTCGGGATCATGTGAGATTTCTATGGCAGGGATAGAGAACAAATTAAAATAGATATGATCTTAATTCGTAAATTTGTTCAAAGATAATGATAAAAATGTCAGAAGAATTTGAAATCCGAAATAAAGTTGCCGAAAGCGGTCTTATCAATTTTGATCTGTCTACCTTAGTTCCAAAAGGAGAAAGAAAGGGGATCGATCTTAAAGATTTTCTGTTTCAGGAAATAATCCTGAAGGAAAAAGATTTCCGTGAAAAGGTAGAAGCCATCAATGCAGACGACTATAAAAACACCTATATTTATATCTACAATTCTGTGGATACGATTATTCCGCTTTGGGCTTATTTTGTACTTACTGCCAAACTTACGGATGTTGCCAAAAAGATCGTTTTCGGGAACCGTGAGGACCTTGAGGTTATTTTGATGCACAACGCCATACAGACTTATGACTTCAGTGATATGACAGGCAAAAGGGTCCTGGTAAAAGGCTGCTCAGACAAGGAAATCCCTGAAAACGCTTATATAGAACTGGTAGAACAGCTTAAACCTATTGTTAAATCATTGATGTTTGGGGAAGCCTGCTCTAATGTTCCTATTGTAAAGAATTAAAAATGAATAAATATCTATCTGCATTATTCATATTTATTGTCTTTCTGGGAATTTATTATATAGGGAGTTTCACAAAAATTCCTTTTGCAGATTGTGTAGGATTTGTGCTGACGGCAGAAAAAGAAATCTGGGTACCAACCGCTGATGCGACCAGCCATTTTTTATACAACAATACAGTTATTCTGATAAAACTTATCACGGGATTGAATGCGATAGAAGCCAGCCGGTTTGTAGTAGTTACCTCCGGAGCAGCAACGGTTTCTGTGATTTATCTTACCCTTAGAAACCTGATCAGAAAAGACTGGGTTGCCGTCACTGCATCTGTTGTGTTCGGGTTCAGCTTTTCTTTCTGGAGAAATGCAGAAATTGTAGAGGTCTACACTTACAATACCTTATGGGTAAGCCTTTTTTTCTTTTCTATGATAAAGGTTTTTGCAGAAAATAAAAATAAGTACATTATACTCAGCAGCCTCTTTTTAGGGATTGGCCTTTGGGTACATATTCAGAATATCCTGCTTATTCCTTCCCTGCTTGTTTTCCTGTTCTATTTCAGGCATGAAAAAAAGTATGTTTATACTTCCCTGCTTATTTTCATTGTATTATTTTCATCTTTATTCATCGTTAATACAGCACAGGGGTTACCATTAAACTCCCCGTATTCGTCACCTCAGGGAAACTGGGTGGAAAATTCCTTAAAAAAAGCACCTTTGGAATATGTAAAAGATTTTTTCGTCTCACTGGCTTACCTTGTTCATAACTTTAATCTGTTCGTATTTTTCGGAATAGCGGGTGTGATTCTGTTGTATAAAGCCCATAGGAAAATGTTCTATGTTTTCTTTACAGGAGCGATCTGTGTCTATGGTTTTTCAACATTCTATGCCGTTTCAGACAATTATGTTTTCTTTCTCCCCTTTAATGTAATTTTTGCCCTTTCCATAGGCTACGGATTGTCTTCTGTACAATACGCCGGATTCAGAAAATTTTCATGGATATGTCTTCTTATCCCTTTAGCATATCTTCTTTCCTACAACATCGTACGGTCTACCCAAAAAGGTAAGGAAATTGATCATTTCAAAAGCTACAAAGGAGGACTTGCCTATTATTTACTTCCATGGATGTACAATAATTCAGGAATTGTAGGATTTACCCTGGATAAAAAAGAAGCTCCCGAACCTATCGAATGGATGACAAGAAGTGCGGAAGAATATATCATGGTTCTGAAGAGCAAAGGATACACTGACGAGCAGATCCGAAAACTTTAACAATAATTATGAACTGCAGGTATTTTGTAAGGCATATTTTTTGATAACTTTGGTTCACTTAATACTTAACAAACACAAAAATGAGTTTAATTGACCTACTTACAGGGAACACAAGCAACCAGGTTGCTGAACAGGCTGAAAATAAATTCGGAATCAGCAGAAACCAGGTTATTGCCCTATTGGCTGTAGCTGCCCCTCTTATTATTTCTTACCTTAGAAACAAATCTCAGGACGCCAAAGAAGCAGAAGCTTTAAATAATGCTTTAGATAAAGACCATAACGGCAGTATTTTAAATGATCCTTCACAAGTTGAAGCGAGACAGGCTGAAGGCGGGTCTATCCTTGACCATATTTTTGGAGGTCAAAAAAGCAGTGTAGAAAACCAGTTGTCACAGAATACAGGAATTTCCATTGATAAGATAGGACCTATTCTTGCCATGCTGGCACCTGTAGTAATGGGGTATATCGGACAGCAGAAACAGCAGAGCAATGTAGGAGCAGGAGGTCTTGGTGATCTTTTAGGAGGAATTCTCGGTAATGCATCCAGCCAGGCTCAGGCTCAGCAATCCAACCCTTTAAATGACATCCTTGGAAGTGTATTAGGTGGTGGGCAATCTCAGTCTTCAGGCAATCCTTTGAATGATATTTTAGGAAGTGTACTGGGTGGCGGTGGAAACCAACAGCAGCAAGGTGGCGGCTTAGGCAGCATTCTTGGAAATATTTTTGGAAAATAATTAATTTAATTTGTATACAAAAAAGACCGAAGAAAATTTTCTTTGGTCTTTTTTATTGCTGTTACTTTTTAGATTTTTCTTCTGTCGCTGCAAAAGATTTTGAAGCTTTCCTTGGTCTTCTCTTTCCATAGCTTCCGGAATTGATCTTTCCTCTTCTCGATTTTTTGTCTCCTTTTCCCATAGTAATAAATATTTGTTGTTATGACGAATTTAGAAAATATGGATTAAAAAGCCAAGAAACCAGGCTGTTAAAATTTTATAAAAAGTAGGAAGGTGGATGCTGGAAGATAGAAGGGGAATTGCCGGCAGGAATATAATTATCTGACAATTCTAAAAATAATGATTCATATTTTCATTTGATCAATCCTCAGTTTCTATTCCTTCTAAACTTTAATGGTTTTCCATTTTCCTCTTTTAAATAAAACAAATGCAACGATAGTAATCAATGTCTCTGCCGCCGGAATTGAAATAAAGACACCTTTAGGTCCCATTTCCAGGTATTTTGAAAGAAAATAAGCCAAAGGAATCTGGAAAAGCCAGAATCCGAAGAGATTCACCCACGTTGGGGTCCAGGTATCTCCTGCCCCGTTGAAAGCATTGATCATGACCATTCCGATCCCGTAGAAAATAAATCCTGTGCTCATAATGTGAAGGGCATTTTGGGCAAAACTTTTAATCTCCGCCTCCTGGGTAAAGAAACCGACCAGAAAATTGCTGAAAAGGATAAATATTAAACTGACGGTCAACATGAATATCACATTATATTTTACCGTTTTCATCACAGACTGCTCAGCTCTCAGCATTTCATTAGCTCCCATATTCTGTCCCACCAGAGTAGAAGCGGCATTGCTCAGCCCCCATGCAGGAAGCATAAAAAACATCATCAGCCTCAAAGCTGTCTGATAGCCGGCAGAAGCATTTTCACCACCTGTTGTAGCCACGAGTTCTGCAAGGAAAATCCAGCTGCATGAAGCAATCACAAACTGAAAGATTCCGGGAGTCGCAATTTTGATAATAGACTGAATCAAACCATAATCCGGTTTAAAATAAGCAAGCCTGATACGGATCTGGGTATCTGCTACCAGCAAATGATACAGCTGATAAATTACTCCTATACTTCGTCCTATTGTTGTAGCCAATGCAGCTCCGGTAAGTCCCATTGCAGGAACCGGACCGAAACCTTTTATCAGGACCGGGCAAAGAATAATGTTGGCAATATTGGCAATCCATAAACTTTTCATAGCGATCGTTGCATTGCCTGCCCCTCTGAAAATACCGTTGATCAGAAACAGCAGCATGATAATAGTACTGCTCCCCATCATAATTCTTGTAAAATCTTTCCCATAAGCTGCAGCTTCCGGCCTTGCTCCCATCAGGATAAGAATTTCTTCAGCGTATATTACTCCCAGTAAACTCAGAACCAATGTGACTGCAACTGAAACCAATAAAACCTGCGCCGCACTTCTGGATGCCTGCTCCGGATTTTTTTCACCAATTCTCCTTGCTACCAGGGCTGTAGCCGCCATACTCATTCCGATAGCTATAGAATACATCACAGAAAGCACAGATTCCGTAAGTCCTACCGTCTGAATTGCAAAACCGCTTTCTTTCAGATGTCCTACAAAATACAGATCAACCAGTGCAAATACCGATTCCATAGCCATTTCAAGCATCATTGGTATTGCTAAAAGCAAAACGGCACTTCTGATATTTACCTTTGTGTAATCAGTATCTTCTCCATTAAAGGCCCTCTTCAAAAAATCAAGGTATCGTGTCATAATCTTTGTGATTTGTATGACAAAAATATTGATTCAAAATTGAATATAACTTTGCATATGAAAAGTTTTAACAGAGGTATATTTGTTAAAAATCTCTTAAAACATGAATCTGTATTGATAAAATTTATTTAAAAATCAGCCTGATATAGCCTGATAAATCATTTAACTCACTAGATTTGGGAAAAATAAATACCATGAAAAAAAACATCATCGCATTTTTGATGCTACTGCCTTTTATCTACCAGGGGCAAAGTAAAGTTGATAACCTGAGCTTCGAAAGTGTTGAAAATAATCTTCCGAAATCATGGAGCATCATTGGAGACAGCCCGGCAACAATTTCTATTGACAATAAAGAAAAACAGGATGGCCAATACTCAGTTCTGGCGCAATCTGCTGAGAAAGGGATGACAGGGCTTATGTATACACTTCCTGAAAACTACGCCGGAAAAAAGATCACTATTTCCGGTTATATCAAAACAGAAAACCTTACAGACGGATTTGCAGGAATCTGGATGCGGATAGATCCCAAAGTCGGCTTTGATAATATGCAAAGCAAAAATATAAAAGGCACAACTTCATGGGCGAAATATGAAACCACTCTTACCCTCTCTCCCGAAAACTCAAAGAAAATTGTAGTCGGAACTCTTTTTACAGGCAAAGGAAAAGCATGGTTTGATAATATCAGAATCACGATTGATGGAAAAGATATTCAGGAAGCCACAGCTTTTCAGAAGAAACAGGTGAATGCTGATCTTGACCTTGAATTTGATAAGGGCTCAAAAATCAGCAGTATTGATACCGGCAAAAAGAATTTGGAGAATTTAAAAAATCTGGGACTGATCTGGGGATATCTGAAATATTATCATCCCAATATAGCCGAAGGAAAGTACAACTGGGACTATGAGCTTTTCAGAATTTTGCCTAAAATCTCGGGTGCTTCAGCGAAACAGAGAGATCAGATTCTGACAGAATGGATCAAAGGTCTGGGAACCTTTCAGATTGAGAAATTCACCTTCGATACAAAAAACGTAAAAATAGCTCCGGATCTCAACTGGATCACCAGTTCAGGGTTTTCAAAAGAGCTTTCCGATCTTCTTCTTCAGATCAAAGACGCCAAAAGACCCAAAGCCAATTATTACGTAGACTTCTATGATGGCGTGGGAAATCCTGATTTCAGCAATGAAAAACCTTATGAAAATGATGCATATCCGGATGCCGGTTTCCGTCTCCTTGCGCTTTATAAATACTGGAATATTATTCAGTATTATTTTCCGTACAAAAACCTGATCAAGGAAGACTGGAAAGAAGTGCTGCCCGAGTTTATTCCCAAATTTGCCGACGCAAAAAATGAAACCGATTATACGCTTGCCGCTTTAGAGATCATCGCAGGAATTCATGACACCCATGCCAACATATGGGGATCCAATAAGGTATTGGACAAATATTTCGGAGCAAGACATGTTCCTGTAAAGCTTACATTCGCAGAGAATAAAGCAGTTGTCAGCAGCTATATCAATGATCAGCTTGGTAAAGAATCCGGCCTGCAGATAGGAGACATCATCACAGAAATTAACGGAAAGCCGGTAGACCCTATCGTAAAGGAACTGTTAAAAATAAGTCCTGCTTCCAATTACCCTACCCAACTGAGAGATATTGCAAAGAAATTGTTGAGAAGCAATTCCGAAACAATGAATATCAAGATTTCCAGAAACGGAAAAACAGAAAGCCTGACAGTAAAAACATTTGAACCTAAAGAACTGAATATTAAAAAGGAACAGAAAGATTTCTTTAAAATACTGGATAACCAGACCGGCTATTTCTATATGGGAAGCGCAGATGGTAAAAAGCTTTCCGAGAGCTTCAGCCAGCTCAAAAATACCAAAGGAATCGTAATCGACTTAAGGAGCTATCCTTCTGATTTTGTTGTATTTTCTATGGGAAAACTATTAAAAAAAGATTCTTCAGATTTTGTAAAGTTCACCCAGACCACCAACCAGATGCCCGGGCTTTTTACATTTACTCCCAATCTTGGCGTAGAGGGGAGCGGAGCTGAACATTATAAGGGAAAAATTGCAATTCTTATCAATGAAACTACCCAAAGTAGTGCCGAATACCACACAATGGCATTCAGAACCGCTCCCAATTCAAAAGTTTTTGGTTCCACAACGGCGGGTGCCGATGGTAATGTTTCAAGAATCCTTCTTCCCGGAAATATTTCAACCATGATCAGTGGGATCGGAATCTATTATCCGGACGGAACAGAAACCCAGAGAATCGGAATTGTTCCGGATGTTGAGATTAAACCTACCGTAGAAGGGATCAAAAATGGTAAAGATGAGGTACTGGATAAAGCTCTTGCGTGGATCAAAAGCTAATTCCCAAACTACCATAGAAAGCATCAGACAACATCTGGTATTCTTTTATCAGCAAAAAACATATTCAAAAAACTTCCTTTCGGAAGTTTTTTTATTTATAAAACCTGCAAAAATCTTATCTTTGCCAACGAAAAATTCAAGGTTCGGGACTGAACCTTAAACATTGAACTTTAAACAAATAATTATGTTTCGATCACACACCAACGGAGAATTATCTCTGAAAAATCTGAATGAAGAAGTTACACTATCCGGATGGGTACAGACTATCCGTGATAAAGGATTTATGATTTGGGTAGATCTTCGAGATCGTTACGGAATTACCCAGCTGGTTTTTGATCAGGAGCGTTCTTCTGCAGCACTTATGGAAGAGGCTAAAAAATTAGGACGTGAATTTGTGATTCAGGCGACCGGAAAAGTCATTGAAAGAGTGAGCAAAAATCCTAATATTCCAACTGGGGAAATTGAAATTTTAGTAGAGAAATTAACGATTCTTAATGATTCACAGCTTCCACCTTTCACGATAGAGGATGAAACTGACGGTGGAGAGGAATTGAGAATGAAATACCGTTACCTGGATATCAGAAGAAATCCGGTAAAAGATAAACTGATCTTCCGTCACAAGATGGCTCAGAAAGTAAGAAATTATCTATCTGACGAAGGTTTCATCGAAGTGGAAACTCCTGTTCTGATCAAATCGACTCCGGAAGGAGCAAGAGACTTTGTGGTTCCCAGCAGAATGAACCCGGGACAGTTTTATGCATTGCCCCAATCTCCACAGACTTTCAAACAGCTTCTGATGGTAGGAGGAATGGATAAATATTTCCAGATTGTAAAATGCTTCCGTGATGAGGATTTAAGAGCAGACAGACAGCCGGAATTCACACAGATCGACTGTGAAATGGCTTTTGTAGAACAGGAAGACGTGATGAATGTTTTTGAAGGAATGACCAAAACGCTTTTAAAAGATATTACAGGTCAGGAATTCGGAGATTTCCCAAGAATGACTTTTGCGGATGCCATGAGGAAATACGGAAACGACAAACCGGATATCCGTTTCGGAATGGAGTTCGTAGAACTGAATGAGCTGGTAAAAGGAAAAGACTTCAAGATATTTGATGATGCAGAACTGGTAGTAGGGATCAATGTGGAAGGGTGTGCAGAATACACCAGAAAACAGATCGACGAGCTTGTAGATTGGGTAAAACGTCCACAGATCGGAGCTTCAGGAATGGTTTGGGTAAAATTCCAGAATGACGGAGTGAAGACCTCATCGGTCAATAAGTTCTACAGTGAGGAAGATTTAGCAAAAATCATTGAAAAATTCGGAGCTAAGGAAGGAGATTTAATGCTGATTCTTTCAGGAAACGAAAATAAAGTAAGGGCTCAACTTTCTGCATTAAGAATGGAGCTTGGTAACCGTTTGGGATTAAGAAAAGGAAACGAGTTTGCTCCGCTTTGGGTTGTTGATTTCCCTCTATTGGAATGGGATGAGGATACGGAAAGATTCCATGCAATGCACCACCCTTTCACTTCTCCAAAACCTGAAGATATTCACTTATTGGAAACAGATCCTGGAAAAGCCCGAGCCAACGCTTACGATATGGTTCTGAACGGAAACGAAATCGGAGGGGGATCTATCAGAATTTTCGACAGAGATCTTCAGTCTAAAATGTTTGACCTTTTAGGATTCTCTAAAGAAGAAGCTGAAGCTCAGTTCGGATTCTTAATGAACGCCTTCAAATACGGAGCACCGCCACATGGAGGTCTGGCATTCGGGTTTGACCGTCTGGTAGCGATCCTTGACGGAAATGAGGTCATCAGAGATTATATCGCATTCCCTAAGAACAATTCCGGGCGTGATGTGATGATTGACGCTCCGGCTCCCATTGCTGATGCACAGCTCGATGAGTTAGAATTAAAATTAGATTTAAAAGCATAAATTTAAAGCGGGGTATTTGCCCCGCTTTTTTTATATCCTCAATTACAGAAATCCTCAGTATAGTTCTTGTGAAAATAATATTTATAAGACAGTATTATTTGGATTCATAACACCACCTACTTCATTACTCTTTATTAATTTTTTTAACAGAATAAACTTTTATGTTAGTATAAAGTAGTGTTCCGACCTGCATGTCCATAAATAGTGAAATAATCTAATTTAATATTTAGTAGTAAAAAATTAAACACAATAAACTAATCAACGAAATAAATACATTTATTAAATAGAAAAACCAACAAAACAATCATTATATTATGTTATATACAAACATAATCTTTTATTAATATATTTACAGCACACAGCTGGATTATAATGAAGACATTAATCAAAGCTTAGGAATTGATTAATTTAATAATCTTTGGGTAGGATAATAATATAGCTGTTCATATTAAAAACTGATCATCAACCAATATAAATAATATGAAAAGCAAACTATTACTCTTAACAGGATGCCTTGTTCTGGCACTGAATTCATGTAGATCGGATATTGAAAACGCACAAGCAGATTCAATAGATCAAACAACGACACAGTTGGACAATACAAAGATTCACAAATTATTAATTAACGGAAAATACACCTATGTTAATGAAGTAAATGGTGAATATTTTTATGCAGACGATATTACTATTAGCTCCGAGCAGTTTAATAATTTAAAGATGCAGGCCAACTCCGGAATATCCACAGCAGAAAAAAGTACCATTGTAAGCTCCTTTATTAAGACATGGCCGGATGCCACAGTCTACTATACATTACCCAGCCAGGGAACTATGAGCACTCAGAATTACAACACGTTCCTTACCAATATCAACAAAGCGTTTGATATGATCTCTTCTCAAACCAATATGCAGTTTGTTGAACGTACCAATCAAACAGAATACATCACCTTTACTTATACAACATCCAACAGTTCTCCGCTTGGATGGCAAAAAAACAGAGTTAACGGTATTAAAATTTATAATATTACTTATCCGGCAATTATTGCTCACGAAGTAATGCATTCTATGGGAATCATGCACGAACAGTGCCGTCCGGACCGGGACCAGTATATTATTGTAGATGTTAACAAAGCAGTAGAAGGAAGCCGCCATAACTTCAACCTTTACAATGATTATGCAGGACATGGTGCGTTTGATTTCGGTTCAGTCATGATGTATCAATCTACAGATTTTGCCATAGACCCTAGCCAGCCTGTAATGACTAAGCTGGACGGATCCACTTTTACCAAGCAAAGGACAGGGTTATCTGCCGGTGATTATGCTGGAATAAATCATTTGTACGGACCTGTAAATGTCAGCTCTGCAATCAACGGAACCTATACAATGACAACAGCATTAGCGAATGATAAAAATGTAGATATTACCGGAAGTTCCACGACAGACGGCACCAGTATCATTTTATATTCATCTTCTACAGGGAATAACCAGAGATTTACCTTCACCAAATCAGATCATGGATATTATATCATCAAATCTATACTGGATCCTACAAAAGTGTTAACCGTAAAAGGTAACGGGACAACAAATGGAACTGCTGTTGAACTAAGAACCAATTCCGATGCGGATTCTCAGAAATGGTTATTATTCAATCTGGGAAATAATGGCTTTGGATTCGCTCCCAAGAATGCACCGGCCCTGAGATTAGAGGTAAAAGATGGCTTAACGACCAATCTTACCCCTATTGTAATCGGCACTACAAACCAAACAGTTCAGCCCTCTACAAAGCAGCGCTTTATACTTACAAAAGTTAACTAAACTTTTCCATACAAATAAAGAGGTTAGAAATTTATTCTAACCTCTTCTTTTATTCTATGCTTCTACTGTAAAATTATTTATTGGTCAGCTTCAAAATCTGCTCTCTTCCCGGCCCCGTAGAAAGATAGCCTACAGGAATCTCCAGTTCTGCTTCCAGAAATGATAAGAAACTGATTACTTCCCGGGGCAGTTCAGCGGCATTTTTCATGTTGGAAAAATCGGCGTTCCATCCCTCCATCCATTTCAGTACAGGTCTTGCATTTTCGGGAAGCGTACCGGCGACCGGGATCATTTCTCCTTCCAGTTCATAATGAGTACAGACCGCTACAGATTTCAATCCGCTCAATACGTCTGCTTTAGTCAGAACAAGCTGAGTAACACCATTGATCATTACTGCATATTTCAGTGCCGGAAGATCCAGCCAGCCTATTCTTCGTGGGCGGCCGGTATTGGAGCCGAATTCATTCCCTTTCATTCTGAGATCATCCCCAAATTCGTCTAAAAGTTCCGTTGGAAAAGCTCCGTTCCCTACCCTCGTACAATAAGCTTTGGCAATCCCATAAATCTCACCGATCTTTTTCGGTGAAATTCCTAATCCGCTGCTTGCCCCCGATGCTGTGGTTGAAGAGGATGTTACATACGGATAAGTACCATGATCAATATCCAGCATGGCTGCCTGAGATCCTTCCGCCAATACTTTTTTACCTTCGGATAAAGCCTTATTGAGATAAATTTCAGTTTCTGTACATGTGAATTTTTTAAGAAAGTCCACGGCCTCAAAAAATTCTTTAGTGATTTCTTCCAAGGCAGGCAAAACAATCATTCCTCCATCTTCCAGCATCTTATAATCTCTTTCAAGAATATGCTGTGCCCTGCTCTGGAAATCCGGAGATCCGATATCCCCCACTCTCAGATTCTGTCTTAATATTTTATTGGAATACGCCTGTGCAATCCCGTTTTTTGTCGTTCCAATGGTAGTGTACTCCGGATTTTCTTCCATAAAAATATCCAGAAGCTTATGCGTAGGCATTACCAGATGAGCTTTTTTAGAAATAATGATATTTTTTTCCGGTTGAACGGTATGATCAAAGGCCTGAAGATTCAGGATCTCTTTTTTAAAACTTACAGGATCAAGAACCGTTCCTGTACCAATGATATTCTGTACTTCTTTCATAAAGATCCCCGAAGGAATCATTTTAAGCGTTATTTTCCGCCCGTTTCTTTCTATGCTGTGCCCAGCATTAGATCCGCCGTTAAAACGCGCTGTAATGTCATAATTTTCACTGATAAGATCAATAAACTTTCCCTTACCTTCATCTCCCCACTGCAATCCCAGGACAATATCCATATTATTTAAAATTTTATAGTACAAAGCTAGGGAAGATGAGAAGGGAGGCCATTGTCATTTGGCAAAAAACGTATGAGGTTATGACTGATGAAAATATTGATGATTATGAAGCCAGGATTCCGTTCAGATTATTGCTTTGATAAGTTTCGGCTAAAGCCAATGGAATTTTTTGAAACAACAGGAACGGGCTAAAGCCCGTCCTAATTGTATATTTATGGGCACATTGCTCACAAAATATTTCTTCTGATCCTGCTCAGTGATGAAGGGGTAATCCCCAGGTAAGACGCCAGCATAGATTGCGGGACTCTGTTGGCCAGGCCGGGGTAATGGTTTAAAAAATGGATATAGCGGGATTTTGCATCCTGATTCAGCATAATGCTCGCCACCTTAAGTTTGTTTTCTGCAACAAAACCATGAATTCTCGCAAATAAAACCGGCCATATCGTAATTTTCTCTTCCAGGATCTTAAAGGTATTAAGATCTATCACAAGTAATACGGCGTCTGTAATAGCTTCAATATATTCATGGGCAGGAAGCTGATCAGTAAAGCCCTGGAAATCTCCGATGAACCTTCCTTCATAGATAAAATAGCGGGTAAAATCATCTCCCTGCCTGTTATAATATAAAGACCGGAACACTCCTTCTTTTACAAAAGCAATTCTTTGGCTTACCTTTCCTGCTTCTATAAAGGGATCTCCCTTCTGAACGGTTATTTCCTGAATTCCTTTAGCAATCAAAAGTTCATCCTGTGCATTCAGGATTCCAAATTTTCTGATGTAATTAAAAAGTTCTTCCATGTCTTTGCTGTATCCGCCCATTTACGGAAAGATAAAGGTATAAAAGTCGCCCGGAAAAACCATTGTCATTTGGCAAAAAGCTTAACAACACGTACCACATAAAGCTCTATCGGCATGTTAATTGCTTGATTTTTAAAAACGTAAGACAATGAAAGCAATCTGGAATGGCGCCATTGGCTTCGGTTTAGTAAATATTCCTGTTAAGATTTACTCTGCGACGGAGACCAGCAAATTGGACCTTGATATGCTCGATAAATCCGATTATTCCAACATCCGGTTTAAAAGAGTGAATGAAAATACAGGAAAAGAAGTAAAATGGGAAAACATCGTGAAAGGTTATCTCATGGATGACAAATATATCGTCTTGGATGAGGAAGATTACGAAGCTGCAAGCCCTGAAAAAACAAAAATCCTTTCTATTGATCAGTTTGTAAAGGAAGAAGAAGTAGACAGTATTTATTTTGAGACTCCTTACTATTTGGAGCCTCAGAAAAATGGAGAGAGTGCATACAGGCTTTTGTTAAAGGCACTTGAAGAAACCCAAATGGTAGGAGTAGGCACATTTGTCCTCCGGGAAAGTGAAGCCATTGGGCTGATCCGGCCTTATAAAAATGACATTCTGATTTTGAACCGCCTGAGGTTTGATCAGGAGATCAGGGATTATTCGGATTTAAAAATACCTGCCCATAAAGCTCCGAAGCCCGCTGAGCTGAAAATGGCTATCAATCTTATTGAACAGCTTTCTCAGGATTTTGATCCTGCCATGTATAAAGATACGTATTCTGATGATCTATTGAAGATCATCAAGCAGAAAGCGAAAGGTAAAAGCAGTAAAGCCAAAAAGGCCCTTCCTGCCAAAGAAGGTAAAGTGATTGACCTTATGGCCCAGCTAAAGGCCAGTCTGAACAGTTCCAAATCTAAATCCGCATCGTAATGGCTCTTAAAGATTATCATAACAAACGTAAGTTCGATGAAACCAGCGAACCCAAAGGAAAAACAAAAAAAAGCAAAGACAAACTTATTTTTGTGATTCAAAGGCATGCTGCCAGCAGACTTCACTATGATTTCAGGCTGGAAATGGAAGGGGTGCTGAAAAGCTGGGCCGTTCCCAAAGGCCCCTCACTGGATCCAAAAGACAAACGCCTGGCAATGATGGTAGAAGATCACCCGTACGATTATAAAGATTTTGAGGGAAATATTCCTGAGGGAAATTATGGAGCCGGACAGGTTGAGGTATGGGACAGCGGAACTTATGAACCATTAGATGAAAATTCCAGACTTTCTGATGAAAAGGAACTGCTGAAGGAATTACATGCAGGCTCCTTAAAATTTATCTTGCATGGTAAAAAACTTAAAGGAGAATTTGCCCTGGTCAAAATGAAAAATTCTGAAGACAATGCATGGCTTCTGATCAAACATAAGGATGAGTTTGCTGAAAGTCCTTATGATGCTGAAGAAAACACCTCACCAAAATCTTTGGTCACCCAATTCTTAGAGGAAAAAAAAAGCCTGAAAAAAAGCGGAAAAAAGAAGTCATAACTTCGGAAAAACGGTTTCAGAAATTCAATTCCCTGACTAACGAAAAAAAATTAAAATCCTTTATCAGGCCTATGCTTGCGAGACTTTCTGAAGAAGCATTTGATGATAAGGACTGGGTTTTTGAAATTAAGTGGGACGGCTACAGGGCTATTGCAGACCTCAGCCGGGATACTCCCCTTTTTTACTCCCGGAACGGCATTTCATTCATACCGAAATTTGACAAAATAGCTCAGGATTTCAAACAGCAAAAGCATCAGATGATCCTGGATGGTGAAGTGGTAGCCTATGACGATCAGGGAAAGCCTAATTTTCAGCTTTTACAGCAAATCGGGGATAATCCCAATCTTGCTCTCGTTTATCAGGTTTTTGACATCCTCTGGCTGAACGGCCATTCCACGGAAGAACTTCCGCTTATTCAAAGAAAGGAACTTTTAAAAGAGGCACTGGTGGAAACCGATGTCATCAAATACTGTGAACATATTCCGGAAAAAGGTATTGCATTTTTTGAGCAAATGAAAAAAATGAAACTGGAAGGAATGATCGCCAAACGGGCAGATAGTCAATATGTGGAAAATCACAGAACCAGCGACTGGCTTAAAATCAAGTTTTCCAATACGGAAGAAGTCATTATCTGCGGATTTACGGAGCCAAGAGGTTCAAGGAAAAGTTTCGGAGCGTTGATTCTTGGAAAGTATATTGACGGGGAACTGACTTATTGCGGTCATACGGGAACAGGGTTCAATGCTGCTTCTTTACAGGAAATGTACGAAAGGCTCCGGAAACTGGTCATCAAAAGCTCTCCGTTTACCGATGTTCCTAAAACGAATATGCCTGTAACCTGGACAAAACCTGAACTGGTATGTGAAATCAAATATTCCGAGATCACCAAAGACGGTATCTTCCGTCATCCGGTATTTATAACAATCCGTGAGGATAAAGAACCTGAACAAATTAACAATTCATCCTTCAACGAAAAACCTAAAGTAATGAAAGCTAAAGCATCTTCCAAAAAAACAGAAACTTCCGATAAAGAAAAAGAGATCACTTTAAATAAACATAAAGTGAAACTTACGAATCAGGATAAGGTCTATTTTCCAAAAGATGGAATCACTAAAGGAGATGTGATTGAATATTATCAGTCTGTTGCCTCTTATATCTTACCTCATCTGAAGAATCGCCCGCTTTCTCTGAATCGTTTTCCCAACGGAATTGAAGAACAAAGCTTTTATCAGAAAGATGCAGGTGAACATATTCCGGATTGGATCAAAACTACGGAGGTTTACTCTGAATCGAACGACAAAAATATAGACTACATCTACTGCAACGACAAGGCAACCTTAGCCTACCTGAATAATCTAGGCTGCATCGACATGAATCCCTGGAACAGCTCTTTACCGGATCTGGAACATCCGGATTATCTTGTTTTGGATCTGGACCCTTCCACTAAAAATTCTTTTGATGAAGTGATTGAAACCGCCCTTCAGGTGAATGAAGTTTTAAAAGCAGCTTCAGTAAAAGGCTATTGTAAAACTTCCGGAAGTACAGGTATTCATATTTACATTCCAATGGGCGGACGTTATGATTTTGATCAGGTAAAAGATTTTGCCCACATTCTGATGAAACAGGTCAATGAAAAAATACCGAAGATCACCACCCTGGAAAGGAGTCTTCAAAAAAGAGACCCAAAGAAAATTTATCTGGATTATCTTCAGAACAGGACCGGGCAAACCCTGGCCAGTGCTTATAGTTTGCGACCTAAACAAGGTGCTTCCGTTTCCATGCCCTTGGATTGGGACGAGCTGAAGCCGGGATTACAACCTACAGATTTTAACATTCATAATGCGCTGGATAGGATCAAAGAAAAAGGAGATCTATTTAAGCCTGTTTTAGGCAAAGGAATTGATATGATGAAGGTACTGGAGTTTTTACAGGGGTCATAATTAACTGAAATAAAAAAGACGGGAAGAATCCCGTCTTTTATTTTTTATTCCTTGATAAACTTATGGGTTGTATTTCCTATTTTCAGATAATAAATACCTTTCTGCAATTCATCTACATTAAGTTTATTGTCTTTAATACCTATTCTTAATATACTTCTACCCGCTGCATCTGTAATTTCAACATCCAGATTTTTCGTTTGCCCACTATTGATATGAAGAATATTTTTCACAGGATTAGGGTAGATACCTACAGATTCAATCTTAGAACGTTCTTCCTTAACGGACAATGCATTTGTATTATTCAGAATCTTTGTAATAAGCCCTTTAACCGGAGTCTGATAATTTCCAAATACCATAATTTTCTGATCAGGGGTTAAAATGGCTGAATTCATATATTCTTTACCATTCAAATCAATATCTACTACACCATTACTACCAAAACCCTGATCAACAGAGCCATCTGGCTTAAATTTTTTAATAAATTGATTCGTATCCGCTGCATTTCCTGTAGGACTTGCAGTACATATTAAAAATAAATTACTTGCATTGTCTAATAATAAAGTAGGAAAAAGGATATTAGTATCCACATAATAACTAGTATTATTGTTGTAATATACCTCATTGACAATCCCATTGGTCCCAAAACTATTATCCAGTTCTCCGTTTTGATCTAATTTCATTAAAGTAATGAGCATTGTCGGTATACCTGCCGCAGAAGAAAAGCTATATATATAAGTATTATTATCTTTACCTGTAGCTGTACATAAGTAAGTTACATAATTGGGTATAGGAGTATATGAAACAGGATTATTATTATAAGTTGTGTCCAAAATACCGTCTTCCGAATATCTGGATTTCATAAAGATGCCATTAAACTTTTGACCAATCAAAACCAATTTTGAATCGTTCTGAACCACTAAACGGCCTGAATCGCTCTCCATTAATAGTATTCCATTATTTCCGAAGCCCGTATCTATAGAACCGTTTTCATTAAGGCGAAGAACTGCTAATTTCCTCACCTGATTTTCTACTATAGAGCTACATACTAAGACTTTATTAGTATTAGTTATTAGCACATTATTAAAATTAAAGAGTCCTGACATTCCAAGATTGCTAACAAAATCATCTAAAATAGTTCCGTCCACCGTTCCATTATTACCAAATCCAGTATCGTAAGTTCCATTTTCATTAAGTCTTATCAATTTATTACCTAATAAATCTCCAAGAAGGATTTTTTGATCAGATTGAATACCCATTCTAAGTAATCTAGAGAGAGGTCCGTAAGGTGAAGGAGAAATAAATAGCGTATTAAAACTATTATCGATTGTTCCATCAGCATTCAATCTCTGAATAACATTGGTTGTTGTCTGATTATTATTGGGGATACTATAATAAGTTCCACTCACTATAATTTTCTGTTGGGACGTTACAGCTCCTGTTTCATAAATAAATCTATTATTACTATTCGGCGTATAAGACACTACTCCATTAGTGCCAAAGCTAGGATCCAGAAATTGATTTTGTGCTTTTACTGAAACAACTGATACTGATATTCCTAAAAATAGGAAAAGTTTATTGATCATGATTATTGTTTTATTTTGCGCAAATATAAGGTAATATTGAAGAGGAATGAGAAGAATATTACACTATCCGTTTTGAAAAACTGGTCTTAACGAGGGTTTAATGAAACCCAATTTCTGAATCACATAGCGGAAATTCTCTTTTATTTCTTGAACATTATAATCAGCTTATGACCAAGTTTGAATTTCCAAAGATTATTATCAAATAATATGCATATTGCCCCCTGATTCAGTCCAAAAAAAATCCCGCATTCATTAATGCAGGATTTTTCAGTATAATTTAAATTAAAGTTATATCTATTATTGATTATAAACATGTACATCCCTTTGTGGAAAAGGAATTCCAATTCCGGCTTTATCTAAGGCTTCTTTACATTCTATAATCAGTTCTTCATTCATTGTCCAGAAATTTTCAGTGGAAGTACTTACTCTCACCGATACATTTACGGCACTGTCTCCAAGTTCTGTTACCACTACCTGTGGCGCAGGATCCGTAAGTGCGTATTGATTATTTTTAATGGCCTGCATCAGAATATCTTTGGTCAGTCTGAGATCTGCATCATAAGCAATACCGATATCCAAAGAAGTTCTGCGTGTTCCTAACTGGGTAAAATTGGTAATACTGTTGTTTGAAACGACTCCATTGGGGATAACAATTAACTGATTTTGCGGAGTAACCAACTTGGTATGAAAAATATCAATCGCCTGTACGGTTCCCGATACACCGGAATTGGTTGAAATAAAGTCTCCTATTTTAAAAGGTTTCAATAATAAAATAAGAATTCCTCCTGCGAAGTTGGTCAGGGATCCCTGTAACGCCAGACCTACCGCCAGACCGGCAGCACCAATCATTGCAACAAATGCCGAAGTTTGTACACCCAACTGGGTAACCACTACAATGAAAAGAAGAATATTAAGTCCCCAATTGATAATATTTAGAAGGAAAAGCTGTAATGACGCTTCCATATTACGTCTTTTGAAAGCTTTCTCAACCAGTTTTTTTATCATTCTGATCATCCACGACCCGATAAGGTAAATCAGTAATGCGGAAATAACTGCTGTAATAACTTTAGGTGCCCATGAAATAGCTGAAGAGATTAAGGTATCCCAATGCTGCTGAATTTTGTTCAATTCTAAATCGTCCATTTTTTTACTGCTTATATTTATGTTTTTTGTACAATTGTTCTGATTTTCTCTGACAGAAAAAAAAATGATAGAGAGTAAACGAAATCTATAGTCAAAAAGAAATCCTTCTTCAATCTTTAAGATTAAAGAACGGACAGGATATATGAAAAATAGCTGATGACGGAAAAGATAGTATCCGTCTTACTCAATGATCATTTTAAAACCGGTCTTACTGAGAAGAAATAATTCCGGACATAGCATTACAAAAACGATACCGCTTTTACATAATCCATCTATTTTTATTCTTCAGCGGTATAAAATTGTTGTTATGGAAGTTTTGCCGCCAGGCTTTCAGGCAGCAATCTCAGGATATGATAAATGATCTTCCATTTGAAATCAGGAACAATGGTAAATGAATTTCCGGCGTTGACTATAAATTTTGCTACGTAATCCGGTTCCATAATCAGTGATTCATTCAATTCTAACCCTGCATTTATTTTTGTTCTGATATAACCGATTACCAGGGCATTGACAATAATTTTACGGGAAGCAAGTTCCTGCCTTAAACCTGCGAGAAACTGAGTGAATGCTGCTTTTGTACTTCCATAAACAAAATTGCTTTTTCTGCCTCTCACACCGGATAAGGAAGAAAGACCGATTATTCTTTCAAGGTTCTTATTGCTGTTATCCATAGCAATAATACTCAGGATCGAAACCCCTCCCATATAATTGACCTCCATCATTTGTCTGGCACCTTTGAAATCAGTGAGCGCCTGTTGATTATCTACCAGGAAGCCGGCAGCATATACAACGATATGAGGTTTTACAGGAAGTGCAGAATAAAATGCCTGATGGGAATCAAAATCTGCAGCATCAAAATATAAAACAGAGACCTGTGAAGGATTGAGTTGATTGGCTGTAATAAAATCTTCCAGTGATTGTGTATTTCTGGAAGCTGCAATCACATAATAGCCTTTGGAAACATATTGTTTGATACATTGCTTCGCCACATCTGAATTGGCTCCCAGAATAAGAACTGTTTTATTGGTATTTTGACTCATAAGGCAAAGATAATTTATTAATGAATAGTATTTCCACTAAAAAGGCTGCGGCGGGTGAACTTCGTTCACCCGCCGCAGCTAAATATTTTCAGACTGAATTATTTTTTTTCTTCAGTCTCTGTTTTTTCCGTTGCCTTTGCTTTATCTCCAAAGCGTGCTTCAGTCATTTCTCTTGAAACTGCTGCTTTTTCGAATTTCAGTTTTCCGGATAATGTTTCGATGACAAAACCGTCGTCCTGAACCTGGGCAATTCTTCCGTGAAGACCTGATGTAAGGACTACTCTGGTTCCTACTTTAAGGTTTTCCTGGAAGTTTTTTTCCTGCTTCTGTTTTTTCATCTGAGGTCTTATCATCAGAAAATAAAACCCGACGAACATTACTCCCATCATGATCAGCATCATTGATGAAGATCCTCCTGGCTGTGCCTGCAAAAATACTGTCAACATATTTTCTGATTATGGTTGAATGTTCGCTGTGAACGTTAATTTAATCGGAGCTTTTTCTACGTTAGCAAAAACATCAGCATATTTCTGTACGTTTCCGTCAAAGCTTGAAGAATCGAAATGCAGGGTAATCTTACCTTTTTTACCAGGCATAATCGGCTCTTTTGTAAAGTCAGGAGCTGTACATCCGCATCCTGGTCTTACTTCAGAGATAATCAATGGATTTTTCCCCGTATTGGTCACTTCATATACGTGCTCTACCTTATCTCCTTTTTTGATTTTTCCAAAATCGAAATTGCTTTCTGATAAAGCAACTGTAGTAGATGGCTCATTTGAAGTTTTAGCTGTTTCCTCCACAGGAGCAGCAGGAGTTGCTGTAGAATCAGCAGTTACCGGAGCTCCGACAGCTGTAGAATCTGTAGCTACTGTTTCAGCAGTCTGAGTTTCTTTGTTTTCTTTTTTACATGAAACCAGCCCAAAACCTATAATAGACAAGGCGATAATTGATAACGTCTTTTTCATTTTATATTCTATTTTGATCTTTACAATATTTATCTAAAATACCATTAATGAAGATATTGGAACGGTCTGTAGCAAATACTTTTGCAATTTCGATATATTCATTAATAATAACTCTTGAAGGCGTGAAAGCAAAATTATCCAATTCTGAAATCGCAGTAGACAAGATAACCTTATCCATTAGGGAAACTCTTTCAAGGTCCCAGTTTTCCAGTCTTTCTTCCAGCTTTTTCTCGTTGTTTTCCCAATTGTTCAGGGTGTCTTTCAACAGTTTGCTGGCAAAAGTCTTATCATCTTCATCTTTGATCATTTTGATCAGGGTTCTGCTTTCTTCATCTTCTCTCAGGAAACCGATTGTTTTCTGTACCATTGAGTTTGAAATATGGATATCGTCATACCATGAAAGTTCCTTATCTCCAAGATAATCATGGAAATCATCATTTTCAGCAATATATCTTAAGAACAGTTTTCCAATAAATTTCTGATCTTCTTCAAAAGAATAACCTTCTTCTTTCATGAAATCCTGATAACGTTTCCCTGCAGTAATTCTTTGGAAAGTCTTTACCAGAAGATCATCATGCATATCCCATTTCAGCTGTTTGTGCTGTCCTGTAAAGAATAATCTTTCAGGATTTTCTTCCAGCTTCTGCAATACCTGGTTGTTGATGAATTTCTGGTTAGGATTTATATCAGCATCTGTTTTAAGATATTTGTTCTTTCCGATCTCAATCTGGTGTTCTGCCAGATCTTTCAGGGCCACCAGGAAATTAAGCTGGTAGATATAGAGATAATAGATTTTCTCTATTCCAGCGAACATGTTTTTCTCTAAAACATCAAACTTTACAGGATTCTGATAGTAAGAATACACTGTCTGTACTACTTTTTCACGGATTTGTCGTCTTCCTAACATTCAAAGAGCTTTTTTATGCGTGCAAAGATACAAAATTTAAAATTGATGAAATTCGTAGTGTGATGACATTTTTGTAATTTTGTCAAACTATATGAAAGCGCTAAAAACCTTAAACCCTTATTTTTGGAAACACAAAATACTTTTGTTTTGGGGGGTACTATTTATCATTGCCAGTAATTTCTTTAATATATATAAGGTTCAGTTTGTAGGAAAATCCGTGGATGAGCTTACCAAAAGCGGAAATCTCGGTTTCAATCAGCAGGTGCTTATCTACGTCGGAATCATTGTGGGATGCTCACTTTTAACCGGATTCTTTACTTTTATGATGAGACAGACAATCATTGTTGCCTCCAGAAGAATTGAATATGAGCTTAAAAATAAAATTTACAGGCATTACCAGGATTTATCTTTAACGGATTACAAGCAGACAACCATCGGAGACCTGATGAACAGGCTCAGTGAAGACGTGGTTGCTGTAAGAATGTATCTTGGTCCCGGCGTCATGTATGTGGCCAACCTCATCGTTCTGGTTCTGATCACTGCCATTTATATGGTAAAAACGGATGCTTCCATGACTTTATGGACTTTGCTTCCGCTTCCTATTCTATCTTTTGCCATTTATAAAGTAAGTTCCATTATCAATAAAAAGTCGAAGATCATGCAGAAAAGCCAGTCAGCCATTTCCACCTTTGTACAGGACAGCTTTTCGGGAATCCGTGTAGTAAAGTTTTTTGCAAGGGAAAAGTATATTGAAAAGAACTACGGAATCAAAGTCACCGACTATCAGAATAAGGCATTGGACCTTGCTAAGACAGAGGCTTATTTCTTTACCATTATTTTATTTGTTATCGGTCTGCTGAATGTTGCCATTATCTGGATCGGGGGAACCAAATATATTGCCGGAGAATTAAGTATCGGTAAAATCGCAGATTTTTTCATGTATATCAATACCCTGATTTTCCCGTTCTCTATGGTTGGCTGGGTAACTTCTGTGAACCAGAGGGCTGAAGCTTCTATGCAAAGGATCAATGAATTTATGGATAAAAAATCAGAGATCATTAATACCAATTTCGAGAACTATACGATTAAAGGAGATATTGAATTCAGAAATGTCTCGTATGTATATCCAAATACAGGAATCAAAGCGCTGGATCATTTAAGTTTTAAAATCAAAGCAGGAGAATCTTTGGCCATCATGGGCAAAACCGGAAGCGGAAAGTCTACGATTGCTTTACTTTTGTGCAGGCTGATAGATCCTACTGAAGGGGAGATTTTGATTGACGGTAAAAACCTGAAAGACCACAATCTTGATAACTACAGAAATTTCATCGGTTATATTCCTCAGGAAAGCTACCTGTTCTCAGATTCCATTGAAAATAATATCGGTTTTGCCATTGATCATCCTTCTCATGAAAAGGTAGTGGAATATGCTCAGATTGCAGATGTACATAAAAATATTGTTGAGTTTAAAGAACAATATAAAACACTTGTGGGTGAACGGGGCGTTATGCTTTCCGGGGGTCAGAAACAAAGAATATGTATCGCCAGGGCCTTAATCAAGGACCCGAATATCATTATTTTTGATGACTCTCTGTCTGCATTGGATACTGAAACGGAACAGAATATTCTGGAAAATATTGATAAGAAAATCAGCAATGCCACTTCCATAATCATCACACACAGAGAGTCTAGCGCTCAAAAAGCCGACCAGATCATCAACCTTACGGAAATTACCAATTCTGTAACCGCATAGCCGTTTCGTTCTCAATTGTTAAATAAATCATAAAAAAAATTTTGTGATTAAAAGAATTCTTTTATATTTGTTCTTAACAAGATTAAAAAATATCTAACAATGAGTGAATACAAGGAACGCCATGAAAATGAGATTTTCACGAAGGTGTTAAAAGCAGGGAGAAGAACTTATTTCTTTGATGTGCGCGAGACGAAAGCAGGAGATTATTATCTTACCATCACTGAGAGTAAGAAGAATTTCGGAGAGAATGGGGAAGCTACATTCGAGAAGCACAAAATTTACCTTTATAAGGAAGATTTTAAAAGTTTCCAGGAGATGTTTAATGAGTCCACAGATTTCATCATTAATGAAAAGGGTGAGGATGTAATTTCAGAAAAACATGACAAAGACTTCAAAAGCAGATCATTCACAATTGATTCTGACGACGAGGTTTAAAAAAAAGAATATCTAAAAACACAAGCATCTGAAAAGGATGCTTTTTTTATGCCCTAATCTCAAAACATTTTACATCGTTACTTCAAAATTTCTCCCTTTGGATCAGCAGCATTTCTCATCAACTTATAAAGTTTTGGCTAAAGCCGTTGAATCTTTATTATATTAAAAGAACGGGCTAAAGCCCGTTCCTATTGATTTGATTATTGACACCTTGATTATTCCTTATTTGATTATGGTATCAAGAAACTGAATAACTGATTTGGCATCTCTTTCTGGCAAGGATCTGCATTTTTATTATTTCTATTATTTACACTATTTGTAACCTTTGCAGAAGAAAACATTACAATACCTCCATCTTTTCTAAGGGTAACCAATTCATCATTTTGCAAACTTGGATCAAACTTTCCGAAACACATGATATTGTCCTGAACCTGTATAGTGGGAAAATTTTCCGCACCATCATTAAACAAACTACTTCCATTTAATTTAAATATCCTATATATTCCCTCAAAGTTTCTATGAGCAACGATCTCTGCAACTCCATCCGCATCGATATCTCCAACAGCCAACCCTTTCCAGTCTGAAGCCGGACCCCATCCGGTAGACTTCGCAATTTCTGTTAGTAGTCCATTATCGTCTATATTATAAACATGTATGCCATTTTGCGTACCATCATTAGTATCCACAAGTAAAACAATTTCATCTTTTGTATCACCATCAAGGTTGCCTGATGCTACCGCTTTAATTTTAGAATCTGCAGGCAGATTGAGCACATTGGCCTGAACTGATTGAAAGGTACTTCCATTGAACTGATAGACAAAAACTGTTTTATCAAAATTTCTGACTGCAACAACATCATCCTTTCCCCCACTAATATAATTTCCGGCAGCAATACCTGCCCATTCCGACTGAGCTCCATATCCTGTATACCTGGACTGTTCGACGAGGTTGTTATTTTCAATTTTTAAAATATAAAAACCATTTTCATTAGCATCTGCGTGATCATTTAATGCGATGATCTCGCTTTTACCATCTCCAAAAAAGTCACCTGCTGCCAGACCTTTCCAATTATTGGAACCACTGTATATTTTATTGTTGGTAACCGGACGAAAGCCTTTATTATAAGGTTCTAAAGTTTCCATCATTCCATCAATGTTTCGTATGACTACAAATTCCTCCTCATCATCGCCGTCAAAATTGCCCTTTGCAACTCCTCTCCAATCAGAATTTCTTCCATATTTATGGTCTGTATTGATGGGAACAATTAAATTCTCAAAATTTGACATCAATGCCAATGTTATAGAAGATTCATCTACCGTTATACTGTCATAATAATGTTTAGCAGCCTGCAGATCAGCAACTGTCTGATACAGTGTCTGATCATCATATTGCGATAAATAAAGCCACATGTAAGCAGTATAGGTTCCGTATCTGGGACGTGTAGGGGGATTTGGAGGGACTATTTCATCATCCTTTATATCCCAGTTTTCATCATTATAATTGACTCCGTTTTTTATCACTAAAGGAGATATATAGATATCTTTTGTAAACGTTTTATAATACGCTACCATATCAGAAATGGTGTAAATAGGAATTCCATCTTTTACAATACCATATTTATTACATTCATAGGGGAAACTTGCTGTCAGATTAGAATGGGAGATATCTTCCCGTAAAGTATCAAACTTCCAATAGGTCCAGATATTGGAACCCAAAAGAGGATTAAACTGTGTATTCGCCTTTATAAATTTAGCTATCTTATTTAATTTTTTAAGATATTTCCCCTGATTTCCCTCTTTCGTGGCTCTGTGCATTTGTACCAATACTCTTCCCACAGCACTTTGCATATTGTAAGGTAAAATAACTTCCGGATAGCTTAATGAATCATTATCTCTTTCTTTATAATATCCTATCGTATCATTAGAATTCACCTCTTCATACCATTGGTCTTTATGATATTCAAGTGTTTCATCTACCTTTTGTATAAGATCATCAGCAATAATATCGTACGACTTATTCTTGTATCGTCCCTGCAGTCTATATTTTAAATTCTGAATGGATGGATCAAGCTTAACCATTGCAGCAAATTTAGCCATAGGATAGGTAATATTAGCACTATGAACCAAATGAGAATGCGCTGGTCCTGAGTTTTGTTTTTTATTATAATAGTTGGTTGACCAGGCAGCACCAGATTCTCCCCGGTAATCATAAATTATTGGTAATCCTAATGTGGGAAATCTCAGATCATCCCTTCTGTCAATTGTATTAACAAAGCATTCTATTAAGGTTTTAGCATACGTTGTATCTTTTGTTTTTTCATACATCAATACCAATGCTTCCATATGAGCGGGTACGGCCCATGAAAACTCAAGTTGATTTGAGCTCGTAGAATGACTCACCCATGTATTGAATCCCTTGGTATCAAACATGCGTTTATAATAGGATTGAGAAGTGGGTTGAGAATAAGATTTTATTGCAAATAATACAATGATGATTGCAAAGAGATTTTTCATATTTAATTAGTTTTTTGGTTCAAGATATCCTGCAAAGAATTATCTCATGATTGGTTTGTTAAATATAATAGTTTTGATCTCAATTCCCGAAGTCAGTTTAAAACAATCTGAAGAAACCCGTTTTTCCTATACGGCGTATAAAATTTAAGCGGGGTATGGAAAAAAGTGATTATGAAACACAGAAAAAAAATGAAGTATTTTCTATTCAAACAGATATAAAATAAAAAAGTACACTTTCAAAAAGTGTACTTTCTTTGGGTGAATGATGGGTCTCGAACCCACGACCTTCGGAACCACAATCCGACGCTCTAACCAACTGAGCTACAATCACCGTTTTCTGAGTGCAAATATAGGACAATTTCCTCAACTACCAAACAATTCCGTCAAAATTTTTCAAAGAAATTAATCTTTCTGACGTAAAGCCCTCAGCATAAGTCACTCCCGATAATCTTCCCAAATCCTGTGCACGGTAGGTTAAGCTTTCAAAAAAGTCTTTTGTTGTAATCGGAGTTTCAGGTTCCTTTGAAGTTGGGTCATAAAACTGGGTTTTGTAGGCCATACATGATGCAATCTTTTTATCAAGAAATTCTGAAATGTCAATAACGAACTCTGGTTTGATATCTTTCCACTGAATATAATGAAAAACATGCTTGGGCCTCCATACTTCCTGAATCTCTCCCTCCATTACGGTCTCAATTTTTCGCAGTCCGGATAAAAAGCACGCATCCGACACTAATTTCGCTCCTTTTGCATGATCCGGATGTCTGTCATCAATTGCATTGGCTAAGACGATTTCCGGCCTGTATTTGCGAATCATTTTTACGATCCTCATCTGATATTCTTCAGAATTGACCAAAAAGCCGTCTTTCATTCCCAGGTTCTCTCTTGCTGAAAGTCCTAAGATCTTAGCAGCGTCTGCCGCTTCTGCTTTTCTTGTTTCATCGGTACCCCTTGTCCCCAGCTCTCCTCTTGTAAGGTCTACAACAACACATTTTTTTCCTTCGGCAACCATTTTGGCAATAGTCCCGCCACATCCCAGCTCTACGTCATCAGGATGTGCTCCAAAAGCAAGTATATCAGTTTTCATATAATTCAAAGATAAGTTTAAAATAAAAACTTCCCAAACATTAAGAATGGGAAGTTTTAATATCTATAATTTAAATTTTAAATTACTTATTGATCTCTGCATTTAATTTTACAGCATCCTGGTAAGTAGGATCCAACTGTAAAGATTTTGCAACATAATCTTTTGCTTTTGCTATATCAGATTCTTTGCTCATATAAGCTACTGCAAAGTAAGCATATGCAAGAGTCTGCTTATTAGCTTCCTGATCAGCCGGTTTTACGGTACTGATGAATTTTTCGTAAGCTAATTTTGCTGCTTCATTGTTTCCTGCCTGCTGGTAAGAATATCCCTGGCTGTAATATGCCGGAGCCCAGTCAGGAAGAAGGGCTGACATTTTCTGCCATGTAAGGATTGCTCCATTCCAGTTTTTAGCATCCTGGTAAGCTGTAGCTAATTTAAACAGGGCATCAGAATCCTGGCTGTTGGCAGCTACTTGTTTCTTCAGTGCTTCAATGGTAGGGTTTGTAGGTCCTTTATCCGCATCTGCCTGAGAAGCACCACCACCTCCAGCGATGTTAGCCAATTCCAGATCCCACTTCATTGTTTCATCTTTTGCCGCTTTTGCAATCGCCACTTTCTGCTGAGATTCAGCCATTAAAGCAGATTTTTTAGCCGCATCTTTTTCATCTTTTGCTAATCCGGCAGCGATAAGCCCCTGTAATCCCTGGTCAGCAGGCTGGATTCTTGTTTTCTCAGCCTGAGAAACAAATGTATCCATGTTTTGCTTAGCATCTGCATAGTTTCTGTCAGCATAAGCCTGATAAGCTCTTAATTTGAACTTGATAGGATCTTCAATTTTATCAAAGATTTTATCTAAAACTGATTTAGAGTTAGCGTAATCTTCGTTTGTGAAATATAATTTAGCAATTTCTAACTGAGTATACGGATCCTCATCGGCATATTTTGTATAATTGATAAGGTCCTGTGTAGCTTTTGCATTTTGCTGGTATCTGATATCATATCCTGCCAATGCTTTATATGCAGGTGCATAAGTAGGGTCTACAGCAATTGCTTTATCAACGCTTTCTTTTGCTTTTTGCCATACCTGTGCTGCCATCCATAAGGTAGCCATTCTTGTATAAACTGAAGCTTTATTTTTAGCTACAGGTAATGCTTTATCATAAGCAGACATAGCCTCACCCGGAGCTCTTTTCAATCTGTAAGCATCTCCTAATGTATAATAGTAATGTGCAGGAACTCCTTTTTTCTCCGCTTTTTCAATTGCTTTTGTCAGGAACTGAATAGCCAGATCAGGAGAACTGTTCTTTTCGAATAAAGTTAAAGCTTCTGCAGCTCTGAACAGTACTTCGGCATCTTTCTCTCTTGAGTCTGTTACTACTTTCTGAATTTCCGCAACAGCATTTTTATCTCCTTTTCCTAACTTAACGGTAGCAAGACCGATTTTATTAAGATAGCTTTTGCTGTCTGCAGCCAATCCCTTGTTGAAGCTTTCAGTAGCCTTTGCATAATCCGGTTCTCCTTGTTTTAAGAAAGTATTTCCTAAATAGAAGTAGTTTTCAGCAGTAGGTTCTTTAGCGATCATTTCAGTGAAATTTGTTTTTGCCTGAGCAAACTTATCACTGTCTATACTGTTGATACCGTCCTGCAATGTCTGTGCAGAGGCAAAACCCGTAAAAAATACTACGGCTGCTCCAAAAGCAATCTTCTTTACATTCATATTCATTATATCTTTCATTTTATATTTTCTAATAATTGAGTTATATTCTACACAATTTTCAGACCAAAATCATATTTTTATCAGGGGTAAATTGTGAGTTTAATAATTTTTAACGCATCTGTACTTCTCTTTTGTACAGGTTATAGGGCTGTAAGCCTTCTTTCTGGACAATTTTCTGTCCTAAATGGGTACATGAAAATCTTATAAATCCGTTGGCAATGTTAAAGTTACCTTCGTTTACAAGAAAATAAAGTACTCTTGTAAAAGGATATTTCATGGTGCTAAGTCCGGCGTGATCTGCGGTATAGGATACTCCTTTATCTACCACAGGCAGAACTTTTACCATTTCTCTCAATTTCTCTGAGGTTTTATCATAAGGACGACTGAAAGTATTCAATCCTACAACACCGATTTTATCGGGATATTTTCCCATTTCCTCTATAATCTCCTTATTTCCTGGAATAATGGAGTATTTAAGATCCTTCGGCTGTTTTTTGAGTTTTTCAGCTACAAAATTCAGGTTACTGGAATTATTTCCGTCAAAGATAAATTCTTTTTTATCTGATAAGAGACCACTGCTGATCTCATCCATTGTAATACTTTCTTTCGGAGAGTCTTTAGGAACTACAAAAACAACTGCATCCGCTGCAAATTTAGCAGGGAGAAATTTAAGGTCGGTTCTTTCTTCAAATGTCTTTATTTCTTCAGGATTAAGGTTTCTGGACATTACCACAACCTTTGCATTTCCTTTCAGCAGGTCAAGAAAACCTAAGTCTTCTTTCTTTGTTTCTACTTTGATGCGGGTATCCGGATAATTGATCATATAGCCTTCAGCTAATGCTTCCGTAACGCTCTGAAAAGATTCGTCAGTAAGAATGGTAAGATCACCTTTATGATAAGACGGGGATTTCTCTTCTTTTTTACAGCCTGCCATCATCATGATCACAGCAAAAAGGGCCGTAATCTTAAAACTATTCCTCATCTCTTGATTTTTTGATTTTTGAAACTGCCCTGTAAATCCTGAATACTCCATAGATCATCAGCAATACACCCAATGCATAGGCTACTCCGGGTTCCAGAATGGTAAAGAAGAATTTATAGACAATCACTACAATTCCTAAAACGATATAAAACAATCCCGTGATCAGGGATAACCAATTGAACATCATGTAACAAAAATACAAAAAAAATAAAAAGGGAAGCATATGCCTCCCTTTTTATTTATATTCTGAATAAATAAGTCTAATTATTCAAAGTTCATAGTAAATGGTACGCTATAGTAAGATCTAACGCTCTCCCCGTTTCTCTTCGCAGGAGTCCATTTTTTCAGTTTCTTAACTACACGCATTGCTTCACTGTTGAAGTCGCCATTTGGAGATTTCTCTTCAATGGTAACGTTCGAAACAGTTCCGTCTTTTTCTACAACGAACTTAAGCTTAGCTTTAAGTGTACCTTCACCTCCTTCCATCAGGGAAGTATCGAAGTTATCTCCTAAGAATTTTCTTAATGCACCCATACCTCCAGGATATTCTGCAGACTGGTCTACATCTTTGTAGATTTCGTTAGGGTTATTCGCTTTCACTTCTACTGTACTTGCTTTAGTACCTGTAGATGGTGGTGGCGGTGGTGGTGTATAAGCCGGAGCTTTTACCCCCTCCTGATTCTGTAAACCAGTTTGAGTTTCCAACTGCTTAGAAATCGGTGGTGGTGGAGTTTCAATTTTCGGAGCTTTTACAGGCTCAGGAACAACGTTCTGAATTACCTCAATTTTCTCCTCTTCTTTTGGTGGTGGAGGTGGTGGAGGTGGTTCTTCTTCTTTCGGCTGATCAATAATCGGCTCATCTTCAATGATCTCTACAAGATCTGCCTTTACTTCCTGCTTAGGCGGAGCTGTAAGATTTTTAATCGTAAGATAGATGAACGGTGACAAAGCTGCCAAAAGGAATAAAGCTGTTCCGATGATAAATGACTTCGTTAAAAGTCTCGGATACTGATGTCTAAGATCATAGGCACCATATTCCTTGTTTCTATTTTCAAATACAATCTCATCTAATGTTAGATTCTGACCGTATACATTTTCATCTGCCATAGTAGATATAACAATTTTATGGTTAAATTACTTTGTAGCAGCTGGTGCAGCAGCACCTCCTACTTTCTTGTCATACACAGCTTTTTCCCAAGGCTTCACATCGGTAACACCGTACTGCTCACTTTTGGTAATTGCCATTTCGTCAAGAATATCAACAAAGTTCTTATATACAGCATCGTCAGTCGGCTTAATGATCACGGTAAATTTCGTTTGATCTGCAGCTCTAGATTTTGCCTGCTGAATTACTTTTCTAATTCCTTCTCTATCAAGAGTAGTTTCCATAAGCGTCTGGTCATTTAAGGAAGTTGCATCCTGCTGGTGCCAGAAAACTCTGTTATTTTTTCCTAATAAGATAGAAATTGAGTTAGAAAGTTTAATTTCTGTTGGAGGTGGTTTTTGTTTTTCATCTTTCGGCTTAGCCGGAAGACCCAAATCCATAACATTCGGTTTACTGAATGTAGTTGTGAACATAAAGAAGGTAATCAATAGAAAACCCAAGTCCACCATCGGAGTCATGTCGACTCTGGTACTCTGCTTCTTGGAACGGACTTTGCCGCCCTTGCCGCCTTTCTCTTGTACTTGTACTTCTGCCATTTCTATCGATATTATTCGTTAGGTTTACCTTCTTGTGATGTAATCAACCAAAATTTAAGAAAATCAATATCTCTTAAACCTTCAAACAGACTCTTAACTTTAGGATATTCAGTTGTAACGTCACCCTTAATCGCTAATTTGTATTCAGGATTAACGCTCAAACTTTCTTTTACCCAATCAATTAATTGCTTATTTGTACTGTCCATAGGAACTCCTGTAGGACTCTTATAATTCTTCTGCTCATCTTCAGACATATCCAGGTAACCTTTCAGTTTGTTCATAGGAACACCGATTGCCTGAACTTTCTGGAATGCCGCTTTTTGTTTAGTGTCAAAAGTAATACCATACTTTTGTCCCATTTTATCTAAAAGTGCAAGTCTTTCTGATGCATTTTCCACCGGCTGGAAATAGAATTTCCCGTCCGGAGTTGCGTTGATAGTCATTAAACTAGCATCAGGAAGCAATTTTTCCGAAATTGAAGATGGCGGTTTGATCTGCTCCACGTCAGGCTTTTTAAACTGAGTGGTCAAGATAAAGAACGTAAGGAGTAGGAACGCAACGTCACACATTGCAGTCATGTCCGTAATTACTCCATGTCTTTTTGGTTTGACTCTCGCCATTATTATAAAATATTTTTAATTAAACTTCTTTTAATTGCTAATGCAAATATCTTGCTAATTCTTAGTTGAATTCAGCGAAAGATTGTTGGATACTCATAGAGATCTCATCGATCTTGTAAGTTAATCCGTCAATTTTAGAAGTAAAGAAGTTATAAAGGATAATAGCGATTGCTGAAGTACCAATACCTAATGCCGTGTTGAT
This sequence comes from Chryseobacterium arthrosphaerae, assembly GCF_001684965.1. Classification (NCBI taxonomy): domain Bacteria; kingdom Pseudomonadati; phylum Bacteroidota; class Flavobacteriia; order Flavobacteriales; family Weeksellaceae; genus Chryseobacterium; species Chryseobacterium arthrosphaerae. Next base: position 3,292,287 of record NZ_MAYG01000001.1, read on the forward strand.
CAAGGCTTCAGAGATACCGGTAGATAGAGCAGCTGCATCCGGAGTACCACCTCCTGAACCTAATGCGAAGAACGCCTTGATCATCCCGATTACAGTTCCAAGTAGTGCTACTAACGTTGCAACAGTACCTAAAGTAGAAAGGATCATCATGTTTTTCTCAAGCATTGGCATCTCAAGAGTAGTAGCTTCTTCGATAGCTTTGTTAAGCGCTACCATTTTCTGCTCTTTATTTAAAGTTGTATCGTGAGCAAGAGCTTTGTAAGTTGTAAGACCTTCTTTTACTACGTTACCTACAGAACCTTGTTGTCTGTCACACTCTTCGATAGCTTCGTCGATTTTGTTTTGGTTTAGTAAGCTTCTTACCTGTACTACGAAATTGTCTAAGTTTCCTTTTCCGGCAGCTTTACCAAGAACGAAATATCTTTCAAAAGAGAAAACGATTACAGTGATCATGAAAGTAATCAAGATTGGTACGATAACCCCTCCTTTGTAGATAATCCCTAAAAACGACTCTGGGTGAATGTCTTTTCCTTCAACACTTGAGAAAGCTACAGACCCACTTCCTAGTTTTTCTGCATCTTTAAAGTTTCCTGGGCTACCAAGAACGAATAAATAAATACATACTCCTATAGCAAATAGAATAGGAATAATAACAGCTGGATTTAAACCTCCTGCCTTTCTAGCAACTACTTGCTCATCATTTTTTGAAACATTCATTTCCATATTTAACTAAATTATATTGTTTTAAAATTTTACAGGGTGTAAATTAAAGGCAAAATTAATTAAAATGCAAGAGTCTTAATTAAACATTTTGCTTTTTTTTGATAAAGAAATTTTAATACGATTTCGAAATAATAATTATTTTAAATTATTTTATTTATTTTTTCCAAATTTAACATTTAGGTTAAAAAATCAAAAAAATTAGACACCCATTTTTTTTAATTTCCCAATGTTAATTTTTTTTTAAATTACGATATTCACAATACGGTGAGGGACTACAATGATTTTTTTAGGGGTTTTTCCTTCCAAAATCTGTTGCATTTTCTCATTTGAAATCACCAAATCTTCTACTTCCTTAGCAGATAATTGAGCAGAAAGCGAAATTTTGAACTTCATTTTACCATTTACACTTACAGGATATTCAATTTCATCCTCGATCAGATAATCTTCGTTTAATGCCGGAAACTTCTCGAATTCGACAGACGTGTCATGTCCTGATAAACTCCACAATTCTTCACAGATATGCGGTGCATATGGAGAAATGATAACGGCAAGAGGTTCTAAAATATTGCGCTTGTTACATTTTAATTTCTGAAGCTCGTTTACAGCAATCATAAATGATGATACTGAAGTATTGAAAGAGAAGTTTTCAATATCATAAACCACCTTCTTTATTAAGGTATGTAAAACTTTATATTCTGCTTTTGTAGGCTCTTCATCAGAAATCTCAAAAGTATCACCGTTGAAATAAAGATTCCAGAATTTCTTAAGGAAACCGTATACTCCGCTAAGCCCCTGTGTATTCCAAGGCTTGGACTGCTCCAATGGCCCTAAGAACATTTCATACAATCTTAAACCGTCTGCTCCGTATTCTTCACAGATATCATCAGGATTTACCACATTGTATTTAGACTTGGACATTTTTTCTACTTCACGGTCTGTAATATATTTGCCGTCTTCCAGAATAAATTCTGCATAAGCATAATCCGGTCTCCATGCTTTGAAGGCTTCAGTATCCAATTCGTCAGAGGTTCCTTTTAATAAGGATACGTCTACGTGAATCTGCTGAGTCTGATATCCGCTTGCCAGATTTTTAGATACATATTGATTGGTACCGTCTATTCTATAGACAAATGCACTCATTCCTAAGATCATCCCCTGGTTGATTAATTTTTGGAATGGCTCATCATGACTGATATATCCTCTGTCTTTTAAGAACATGTTCCAGAAACGGGAGTACAACAGGTGACCGGTTGCGTGCTCGCTACCTCCAATATATAAATCTACCTGTCCCCAATAGTCTGCCAGTTCTTTTTTAACAAAAGTTTCTTCATCATTAGGATCCATATATCTAAGGAAGTACCATGAACTTCCTGCCCATCCCGGCATTGTAGATAATTCTAACGGGAAGATGGTCTTGTCATCAATTAAATCTGTAGCTACTACTTTCTGATTGGCTTCATCCCAGGCAAATTCTTTTGCATTCCCCAGTGGCGGATCGCCGTCTTCAGTCGGTAAATATTTTTCAACTTCAGGAAGTTCCAATGGCAAAGCAGAGGTTGGCAACGTGTAAGGCATCCCTTCCTTATAATAGATAGGAACCGGTTCCCCCCAATAACGCTGTCTTGAGAAAATCGCATCACGCTGTCTGTAGTTTGTAGTTCCGTGACCGATTCCTTTCGTTTCAATCTCAGCAATTATTTTTGACTTTGCATCATTATAATGTAATCCGTTTAAGAAATCAGAATTTACACAAACGGAATCTTTGGAATCAAAAGATTTTTCCTGAACGTCTTCTTCGGTTTCTACAACCTTTTTAATTTCAAGGTTAAATTTCTTTGCAAATCTGTGATCACGCTCATCATGTGCCGGAACAGCCATTACCGCTCCCGTTCCATAGCCCATCAGCACATAGTCTGAAATATAGACCGGCATTTTTTCTCCGCTGAACGGATTGATCGCATAACTTCCGGTGAAAGCTCCGCTCACGTTTTTCACGTCAGCCATTCTGTCTCTTTCCGTTTTTTTGGAAGTTTCTTCAATATAAGCATCTACTTCTGCTTTTTGTGCAGCTGTAGTAATAGTTTCCACTAATGGGTTTTCCGGAGCCAACACCATAAAAGTAGCCCCGAAGATCGTGTCAGGTCTTGTAGTGAACACCTCAACGATTTCGTCATGGCCTTCTACCTGGAACTGAACCTGCGCACCCTGGGATTTTCCGATCCAGTATTCCTGGGAATCTTTCAAAGGCTGCGGCCAGTCTAATGTAGCAAGCCCCTGTAGTAATCTTTCCGAGTAAGCAGAAATCCTCATGCTCCACTGCATCATTTTTTTCTGGAATACAGGGAAGCCTCCTCTTTCAGATTTTCCATCCTTTACTTCGTCATTCGCTAAAACTGTTCCTAATGCCGGACACCAGTTTACAGTAGTTTCTGCTCTGTAAGCAAGACGGTAGTTTAATAAGATATCTTCTTTATCAAGATCAGAAGCATTTTTCCATTCTTCTGCCGTGAAATTCAATTCGTCGTTCTGATTGGCATTTAATCCTTCGGTTCCTTTTTCTTCAAAATGTCTGATCAGGGTTTCAATAGCTTCTGCCTTATCCGTATTTTTATTATACCATGAATGATACAGCTGAATGAAGATCCACTGTGTCCATTTATAATAAGACGCATCTGAAGTTCTCACCTCTCTGCTCCAGTCGAATGAGAATCCGATTTTTCTTAACTGCTCTTCATATCTGTTGATATTCTGTTCTGTGGTAATCGCCGGATGCTGGCCTGTCTGAATGGCATACTGCTCAGCAGGGAGTCCGAAGCTGTCATATCCTACCGGGTGAAGCACATTAAACCCCTGGTGTCTTTTGTATCTCGCATAAATATCTGATGCAATATATCCAAGCGGGTGACCTACGTGAAGCCCTGCCCCGGATGGGTACGGAAACATATCGAGTACATAAAATTTAGGTTTATCCGTGTTATTGGAGGTTTTATATGTTTGATTTTCCTCCCAGTATTTCTGCCACTTTTTTTCTATCTGCTGATGATCGTAAAACACTTTATTGTATATGTTATATGTTAGACTTTAAATATTGAATGATTTTCTTTTTGACAAGATTCACAAAATTAGTGATTTTAAAGGAAATAAAAATTTAATTTATAATGAATTGCATGCTCCGCTCAACAAAAAAATCCCATCCGGAGATGAGATCTGTTTTTTTATATCCTGAAGTATACTATTATTGAGGAACTCTTTTGAATGTATAAGTTCTTGTCTGGAATACGGTAGGATCCTGCGTTTCTTCTCTTACAGCAAGATTAAGTGTTGTATCGTCCAGCGTAACCACCTTTGCATTCTCCGGTTCTACAACTCCCTGAATCTTCATCTGAACCGTTTTTGCATCTTTATCATAGGTATAATTGAATTTCTTGTCAGAAAGAACAGCACACTGCCCTGGTGTAGCAGTATCTCCGGAAGTTTTCTGCCCTCCTTTATAATCTACACCGAACCACCATCTGGACTGCTTCTGACAATCAGTATAAGTAATCGTGTTAGAAACCGGATCTTCTCCTGTCTCTACAGTAGTAACTACTTCTTTTAATGGTTGCCATGTCCCAACCAAAGGAGCTTCAAGGACATTATCATTATCATCACTACATCCTGTAGCGGCAAACAATGACAAACCTGCAAATAGTAATGCTAATTTCTTCATAGATCAATTTTTTCAAGCGCTAAAATTATAATTTTTTTGATTTATATCACTATTTTTTATGAAAAATTATTTCATCGATCATTATTTATACATATTTAAAAACACTCAGACGCCATATTCCTTTTATTTAACAAATATTGAACCTGCGAAATTCCCTCTGTTTTATTAAAAAAGCTATTTTTGTAGGAAAGTATGAAAAAAAATGCAAATGCAGGATATAACGAAAAACAATTTTGATTTCATCCGTGTTCTCCTCGCTTTCATTGTCTTTGTAGGACATCTGGGAGCATTAAGCCAATCTCAACAACTTCATGTTCTGACGTATAGCCCGGTAGAAGTTGCCGTTTTTTCATTTTTTATTGTAAGCGGTTTCCTGATTGCGAGAAGCTACGAAAGGTCTTCCAGCTTAAAGAGCTACGCCAAAAAAAGATTCAACAGGATTGTTCCCGCCTATCTGCTTGTTGTATTTTTATGTGCGCTGTTACTGAGTCTTGTAAGCACGTTGCCATTCTCTGAATATTTCAGCAACACCCAGGTGTATAAATATCTGTTCTGGAATTCTCTGTTTATGAACTTTAAGGCGCCATGGCTACCCGGAGTATTCGGGAATCAGGCGGTAAACGGAGCATTATGGACTCTTAAAATAGAAATGTGCTTTTATATAGCAGTTCCGCTGATATTTTTATTCTTCGGAAAAAATAATAAATACAGAAATACCAGCCTGATTATTTTATATTTCCTTTCCCTGATTTTCCTTAATTATTTTGAAATGACAGGAAGAGCTGCCATCTCCAGACAGCTACCCGGTTCTTTGTGCTATTTTATCGGAGGAATGCTTTTATACTTCAATTTTGATAAATTTATCCAGCATAAGAACACACTTTTTATCATCGCCATGATTACGGTGTGGATAGATCTGATTTTCAATATCAAATTATTCTCACCAATGATGATCAGTATCATAGTCCTTTACATCGCTTACTCCTTTAAGTTCCTGAATAATTTCGGGAAATACGGCGATTTCACCTATGGTATTTATATCTTCCACTTCCCTATTATCAGGGTATTCCAGACATTGGGACTGTTTGAGGATTACAATCCGTATGTGATGAGTCTTGTCTGCATGCTGACCGTAATTGGAGTAGGAATTGCCTCCTGGCATTTTTATGAAAAAAGATTTTTATAATTTTACCGATATTTTACAGCACAAATGAAAGATCTTGTCTCCATCATCACCCCCTGTTACAACTCGGCAGAATTTATTGAAGAAACGATACAATCTGTTCTGAACCAGACCTATGAGAATTGGGAATGGCTGATCACCGACGATCTTTCTAAAGACAATACGGTTGAGATCATCAAGAAATACAACGATCCACGGATAAAACTTCAGGTCCTGGAAAAAAACGGCGGAGCCGGCAATGCAAGAAATAACAGTCTTGAAAGGGCTCAGGGAAGATATATCGCTTTCTTGGATTCCGATGATTTCTGGTATCCGGAATATCTTGAAACCATGACAGATTACATGCAGGAACATCACGCAGAACTTGTTTATTGTAACTATTCAAGATGTAATGAGCAGCTTCAGCCTATCCTGAAAGATTTCCTGGCTGATAAAGTGGTAACATTCTCTAATCTCCTGAAGACCTGTCGCCTGGCACCGGTTTCAACAATGTACGATACAAAAAGAGTCGGAAAGTTCCTGTTTCCGGTAAAAAGTAAACGGGAAGACCATGTGATGTGGCTGAATCTCTTAAAAGTAATTCCTGAAGGAATGCCCATCAATAAAACCTTAGCCAAATACAGAATGCGTGAAAACAGTGTTTCCAGAAATAAGAAAAACATCATCAGAGACCAGTACCTCGTGTATAAAGATTTTATGGGATTTTCTACCGTGACATCTCTGTATTATACGGCAAACTGGGCCCTGAACGGATTCCTGAAATATTCGAAAATTTTCAATTAATGGAGTATTCAAAAGAATTTAAAGCTGCATTAAGTGCCTTCTCCAGTCCTGAGAAAGATAAACTGATCTTCAGATTGCTGAGAAAGGATAAATTGCTCTCTAAAAAGTTGTATTTTGAGCTCATTGATCCGGAAACTACCGATGATAAAAGGGATTTTATGGAGGATCAGGTAAAGGAAAAAGTTCTTTTGGCTGCCAAATACATCGGGAATACCAAGTATTTCCTGACCATTATCCGAAAAATCAGTGCCGAAATAACGGAACACGTCAAAATAACAACGGATAAATTTGGTGAAGTCTCTCTCAATCTGCTTCTTGTAAATGCTATTTTAGATTATAATGCAGATCTGAGCAGACAGCGTTTTGACAATGTATACAAATTATACCTCTATATCATCAATAAGATATTCAAATCCCTTACTCTCATCAGAAAGCTGGACGAAGATTACTGGATGGAAATTGACGACTATCTGCGTGATGCTGAAAAGAAAATTTTAGAAAATCATTATCTTCAAAAACTCTGCATCAATAACGGACTTAACTTTAACTGGTTTGAGTGTGCCAATATTCCGGAAAACATTGACCAGATCATGAAAGACACTAAAAGCCAGGGATTTTTAAGATAAGATCTTCTGTAAAATCATAGCCGTTGAATCAGGTTTTTCATCTACAAATTTTCGGGCATTCTGTGACATTGATACAAGCTCTTCCCGGTTGTCTTCATTAGTCAGAAACAGAACAGATTCTGCGGCTGCATATTCGTCTCCAAAAGACTTTCCACCATCATAAGAAATCAGTTCGTCTGCCTCAGGGTTCTTTTTATAGCGGTTTCCAAAAACTACCGGAACTCCAAAGGTTGCCGCTTCCAAAATATTATGCAGTCCCGCATCATGGAATCCTCCGCCCACTACAGCAACATCTGCATAGGAATATAGTTTTGACAATAAACCGATGCTGTCAATGATTAAAATCGGGTAATCAGTAATCGGCAATTCACTGGTTTCCACTTTACTGTACAACAATGCATCAGGATACAGGTTTTTTAAATGCTCCACTCTTTTCAGATCATGGGGAGCTATAATAATTTTCAGATAAGGATTTTTCCTGTAGACTATGGCAGCAATTTTCTCTTCTGCCTGCCATGAACTTCCAAAAACAACTGCTTTATGGTCTCCTACGAATTGTTTAATATGTTTCACATGATTATCGCGGTCACGAAGCTGCTTTACCCTGTCGAATCTCGTATCTCCCGTCACGGAAGATTGCGTAAGGCCTATACTTTTGGCCAGGGCAAAAGAAACCTGTGTCTGATGAAAGAACCAGTCTACATTTTTCTGCAGCTGTTTTACAAACCATTTTCCATATGAAGTGAAGAAGGATTGGTTTTCGTAGAAAAGGGCAGAAATTACATAAATCTTTACATTCCTGCTTTTCAGTTCAGCAAGCAGATTATACCAGTAATCATACTTCACCGTAAAAAATAGTTTAACATCAAACTGTGAGATAAATTGCCTTACAGCCGCTTTTTTATCAAACGGAAGGTAGCAGATCACATCGGCTATATGTTTCTTTTTAATGACATTTTCATAGCCGGACGGAGAGAAAAAAGTCACCAGTATTTTATGATCAGGGAGTTTTTCTTTAAGCTTTTCCAAAACAGGAAGCCCCTGTTCATATTCACCTAAGCTTGCAGCATGCATCCAGATTACTTTATCAGTTTTTAAAAATGCAGTCTGCACTTTATGCAAAGACTCTTTTCTTCCCTCAACGCCTTTTTTAGTTTTTGCATTAAATAAAGAAAACACTTTCATTCCGAAAGTAAGGAGGCTGATAAATATATTGTAAAGCAGTTCCAATGGTGGTTTGATTTAGTCGTCAGATTTTTGTTTTTTCCCTTCCTGAATGGCTTTTACCATACCTACTCCAAGCACTATAAAAAGCAAGGCTAAGATGAAGAAAACGGCATTACTGAGCTCGGTTTGCTTTCCTTCTGCAATCCGTATACTTTCTACAACAATATCCAGGAATAAGAGCATTACAGGAAACTGTAGTGAAAACATATACAGCTCCAGTGTTTCTTTATTACGAAAGCTGTCAGGAACGTTTACCAAAGGAGAGTTGGGATTTTTGGGCACTCCCCAGAAAACAAAAGAAATAAAAGCTGCGATACAGGGCAGGATCCAGATCATTGATTTTTCAGATTCTCCGTCTACATTTCCCTGAAAATCAAAATGGGTAGGAATAATCTCCGGAAGTTCCGCATACTTTATGCCTGTAAAAATCCAGATCACAATAAGCAAAAGGATATTTACCATCAATAGTATTCTGGAAGCTTTCATTTTATTTTGTTCTAAATAACACTTCTGAGCACTCTCAGCTTGTGAGTATGCTTATTCATTTCTTTATTGAAAATCCCTGTGGAATCCAGGGTATCGATTCTTACTTTTCCTGATGCATGAATGATCTTCTGGTTTTCCAGCATAATTCCTACGTGGATGATCTTTCCTTCGGCATTTTCAAAGAAAGCCATGTCTCCCGGCTGTGTTTCTTCCACAAAGGTAAGGGCTTCTCCTACTTCGGCCTGCTGGGAAGCATCTCTTGGAATTTTGATTCCGTGAACTTTATAAACCAGTTGTGTAAATCCGGAGCAGTCTACGGCAAAAAAGCTTTTCCCTCCCCACAGGTAAGGGATATTAAGGAATTCTTTTGCAGTCAGGGCAATGCTTTCTCTTACGTCATGGCTTCTTCTTGACGCCACTGCAGGAAATTCTACTTCTGATCCCATAGACAAAAGCATTTTTCCGTCATTGGTTAAAACGGAAGAAAAATCTTCTGTCACTACAGTCACTTTCCTGTTGGCCAGCTCTTCATCTGTTACAGGCTTTATCTGCTTGGTATCCATCCATCCTTCATAGCCGTCATAGTGCATTTTTATTTTGGTCCAGTTTTTATCAACCTCCAAAATATCAGCACTTTCCCCGAACAATATTTCCGTAACAATTTCTGCCCTGTCAGAATTTTCTGCCCGAACAGGTGCTACCGTAACTATACAAATTCCTTTATTCATTGATTAAAATTAAAAGATTGAATGATTTAAAGATTAAAGAATCAGATTCCGTAAAATATTTATTTTTTTAATTTTTAAATCTTTTAATTTATTTTCTTCTAAGAAAATTTACTCCATCCCGCAAAGGTAAAATAAGATTTTCAAAATCATCGTCTTTTGCGGCTAAATCGTTTAATTCTTTAATAGACTGTGTAGATTTCTGTTTCGGGTCTTCTTCCAGGACTTTTCCATACCACAACACGTTGTCAAACAGAACTACGGATCCTGATTTTGTATGGGGCTTCAGCAGTCTGAAATATTCTGCATAATTCTCCTTATCGGCATCTACAAAAATCAGGTCAAAAACCTCATCACTTTCTTTGAGGAATTCTTTAGCATCCTGAAGTCTGAAATCAATCTGATCAGCATATTCGCTTTCTTCAAAGTATTTCTTCGGCAGATACGCCAGATCTTCATTCACATCAAGCGTAGTGATTTTCCCGTCTTTACTTAGTCCTGATGCCAGGCATAAAGTTGCATAACCCGTAAAAGTTCCTATTTCAAGAATATTTTTTGGCTGCAATATCTTGGAAATGATCGTCAGCAGTCTTCCCTGCTGATATCCGGAGATCATATGCGGCTGCGTTGTTTTTTGATAAGTTTCTCTTCTCAGTTTTTTCAGAATTTCAGATTCCGAAGAAGCGTGTGCTTCCAAATATCGATCCATTTCAGGATTTTTTTCTTCAAAAAAACTCATACAATTTTAATTTAAACAAATTTACGGAATTTTAAAGTTTCTTTTTTAAATACGGCGGCTGTATTCGCATGATCAAACAAAAAAAGAGAGAATCAATCTCTCTTTTTTTCATCTATACCTGCCTGTATGCAGTGAAATCTTAAATTGCTATACAATATTGTCCTCTCCCCGGGCATGCCCATCCCGGACAGCAGTCAGTGTGTCTCTGACAAATTATCTGCGGGTTACAATCAATAGCAGCTCCCTGCACATTTTTCATCTGTCCTCTTGAAAGTTTTTGTAGATTTTTCATAATGATTTTGGTTTAGTTTAATTTCCTACTCTTAAAGATTTTCGGATACCTCTTTACTTATTTCATCAATAAGAGATTTAAATATACATATTATTATTCAAATAAACAATTGATTTCACATAAGTTAAGAACAACTCATCCTCAAAACATGCCATTAGTTTACTATTTTTTACAATTAGCAAAAATAATTCCTCAGGGAAAACCCCATACAAAATACCGGGAAAATACGGATGTTTTTGATGTGGTATTAATAATAATTTTGTGAAGAGAAAAACGGGTAAAAACACTAAGAGAAACAAATGATTGCAGGAGAAACACAAACTAACCATGGGAATCAAAAAAGCGTTCTGCCGCATAGCAGGACCAATTCTTCTGCCAAAAAAACTAAGACTGAAATATCCAATTCATTTTTACGACGAATTATTTCGCTCTTGAGAAAAGAAGAATTAATTTGATTAAGAAAATAAACTCCGATCTCCTTCGGAGTTTATTTTTATTATTAGACTGCTGTATCTGCAGGTTATCGGATCAATCTAAAACGTATGTGATCACTTATAGATTTCTGCTATTTTATTTAAGACAGCAATTTGTTTATTGATGCTTTCTGCGTTTTGCGGATTCTGCTTCAAAAGCTCTGTTTTTTTGGCCAACCCTTCTTTCAGCATTTGAGAAAACATCATTCTGGTTTCCGGATCTTTCAGCAACCCATCTTTTGACTGTGTTAAAACCCGGGCAACATTTTCTGTTGCGATGAGATTATCAGAGCTCATAATCCAGTTAAAGCCGTCTTCTGCAGGTTTACCCAATTCGGGATTTCTAAGTTTAACCAATGGATAGAAGGCTGCAACAGGAGCAATGTAAGGCATCTGAGAAACTACTTTATTCTTTACTACAGTAGGAAGCAGTTTAATGAGCTGACTCTGGGATACTCCGGAAAGATCGATTTTATCAGTCATCTTATCCGCTTTGGAAGGTTCTGAATCTATGATTGCTTTCAGGGAATTTATTTTTACGGCATTGGAAACCGCATTCACCCCTTTTTCAAATAAAGGAAGGTATTTTTTATTTTTCGTTTTTGCCAGGGCAGCGACGGCAGCGGCCTGCACCAATGTTTTAGGATCATTAGCAGCTAACTTTTCCACATCGGGAGTCAGTATTTTTGCATGATCTTTATTCGTGAGATCCATCAGCTCCAAAGCTTTAATACGGATCCGGAAAAAAGGATCTTTCAGGGCAGCCTTCAGCAATTGTACTGATGCAGGATCATTCAGATGATCTTTGATTCCCGTCAATGCTTTATAACGGCTTAAAAACTCTTTAGAATGGGCAAACTGCATCAGGTTCTGCTCAGCTGATTTTTTATCGGTAATCTCAGAAAGCAATATTCCGTCTGCATTGATATTGATCAGATCAGGATTTTTTGAAACATTAAAGCTGAAAGTATTCTTAGCTTTAGCATTTACCCAGACATTATAACGTACAGGTTTTCCGTTATCATACAGGTCTATTGCCAGAGGGAACTCAAAAGGTTTTTCCTGAGACTGGCTGATCACGAGCTCCACCTGTTTTTTTACCGGTTCAAAAGTATATGAGTAGTTTAATTTAGGATTTCCGCTTCCATAATACCATTGATTGAAAAACCAATTCAGATCCTTACCTGAAATTTTTTCAAATGATAATCTTAATTCCTGAGCTTCTGCATTTTTATATTCATGGGTTTTCAGGAAATCGCTTATTCCTGCGAAGAAAGCTTCATCTCCTAAGTAATTTCTCAGCATATGCAGAATTCCTCCTCCTTTCTGATAGGAGACCACATCAAAAACATTTTCCGGCGAATCATAACTGAACCTTACCAGGTCTTTATCAAAATCCGCAGGGCTATTGAGGTACCGGTTTACATTTACCATTAAATGATAATCTCCCTGATCTTTTCCGTATTTGTATTCATTCCAGAGATATTCGGAATAGTTGGCGAAAGACTCATTCAGGGTAAGGTTGCTCCAGCTTTCTGCGGTTACCAGATCTCCGAACCAATGATGAAACAGCTCATGGGCAATATATTCCTCCCATTTGTTTTCATCGGTCAACTGTCCCGGTTTCTGCAAAACGTCAGTATTGTGAAGCGTGGCTGTTGTATTTTCCATGGCTACGCTTGTATAATCTCTTGCTGAGATCTGTGCATATTTTGCCCACGGATAGTCGTAGTTTAATTTTTTAGAGAAAAACTCCATCATTTCAGGGGTATTTCCGTAGATCTGTCTGGCATAAGGTTCATATTCCTTTTCCACATAATAATCGATCGGAATATTTCTCCACTTATCTTTTACGACCGAGTACTCTCCTACTCCCATGAAGAAAAGATAAACGGCGTGTCTTTGATTCATCACCCAATGGTCTGTTCTCAGGTTACCGGATTCTTTCCTGGATTCTTTTAAAACACCGTTGGAAAGACTTATATACTGATCCGGAACGGTCATATAAATTTCCTGGGTAGTCTTCTGATTCGGCTTATCTATCGTAGGAAACCATACAGATGAATATTCCGACTCTCCATCTGTCCAGATCTGAGGCGGATGATCCTTATCTGTCCCCTGCGCATTAATAAAATACAATCCTTTTGCCGGGCTTCCCTGTTTCTCTGCTTCATCAGGGCGGGCAGTATATTTTATATAAACCGTATAATCCTGATTTCTGTTATAGGTTTTATCCAGAGTAATTGTAAGAACATTATGGGCATAATTATACTTTAACGGAACTTTACTCCCGTTCCTATCTATTGCCACTTCGTGGATCAACATTCCTTTGGCGTCCAGTATGAGTGAATCTGACGGGTAAAAATAAGGAGAGGCGGTAAGCCATTCTTCCCCATTCATTTGTTCATTCTGATAATCAAAATTTACTTTCAGCTTCGTGTGCTTCAGCTCTGTACTTTTGACGTGAGTTGCTTTATATATTTTGTCCCTTCCTGAAGTTTCCGTTTGTGCAAAGGTTATTCCGGGTAAAAACAGGCCTGATAAGCTTACCGATAGAATTATTTTTTTCATATGCCTACTATTTATGGATCAATTTCTGATAAGCAGTGGCGAATTTTCTTCCTCAACATTAACCTATTATTCTGATTCCCAAAGGCTATATCGTTTTTTTTAATAGGTAGTTCTATTGCTTTAAAAGTTACATGGGAAACAATAATTCATTTCATAAAAAATTCCGGATTCCAGGAAAGCAAAAAGCCACAAAAGCTAAAAACTCAAGTTATTTTTGAGTTCTCAGCTTTTGTGGCTGGTATGGTTAAAGAATAACAGGAGTTGCAGAAAGTTTAAACAAGTACCTGTTATTCAATAATTATTTTTTCGGAGCAATATCCATTAACTTCATGAATTCATCCAGCTTAGGCATAATGATGATTTCCGTTCTTCTGTTTTCTGCTCTTCCTGAAACGCTCATATTTGTCGCTTTAGGATTGTATTCGGAACGTCCTCCTGCTGTAATTCTTGCAGGATCTACCCCAAACTGGGTCTGAAGAACTTTCGCTACAGAAGTACCTCTGAGTGCAGAAAGATCCCAGTTGTCTCTTGGCAGGTTGGCAGAGTTCAACGGTGCGTTATCTGTATTACCTTCAATCAGTACAGAATACTTATCGTAATCATTGATCACTTTTGCTACTTTACCAAGCACTTCCTGAGCTGCAGGCAAGATATTATAATCTCCTGTTTTGTAAAGCATTTTATCAGAAAGGGAGATCATTACCACACCTTTCAGTACTTTCACCTGTACATCTTCATCAGATACATTATCCAAAGATCTCTTCAGCTTGTTAGACAGGGCAAGGTTCAAACTGTCGTTCTTAGCATTGCTTGAAATCAGTTGCTTGATATAAGAATTGGAAGCATTGATTTCGCCTACCAGTTTATCAATGTTGGCAGAGCTTTTTCCTGTATTGGACAGACATGCATCAAGAGATGATTTCAAAGCATCGTGCTGAGATTTCAATAAGTTATTTTCTCCTGTCAATGCAGAATTCTGAGATTTCAGATCCTGAATTTCCCTTTGTCTTTCGCCGATATTTTCAATACACTGCTTATAGTTTGTGCTCAGCGCATCATATTGCTTCTTGCTTACACAAGATGTCAGCCCCAGTGCCATTGCAGAAACTGCTACAATTTTTAAAATCTTCATAAATAATCTTTTTTAGACCAATCAAAGTTAGGAAAATTCAATTGAATTATATCGGTTATCTTTGCATAAAAGAAATTCTCAACGTATATGTTGAAAAAATCAAGCTTTAGTTATCAGTTAGAAAATCTTGTTCAGCAGCCTGAAAAACACACTTACCTTCTGGCGGTGAGCGGAGGGGCAGACTCTATGGTCCTGGCCTCATTATTCAACGGTTTAAGAAAGACGAAGGGCAATTCAGGATACCGGTTTGAGGTAGCTCATATCAATTACAAACTGCGTGGTAAAGATTCTGATCTGGACCAGAAAGTTGTACAGGATTTTTGTGAGAAAAATCATATAAAGTTTCATTTGTACCAGGTTTCGGAGAAGGATAACAAACCGGAAAATTCCATCCAGCTGTGGGCAAGGGAGCTTCGTTACCGTTTTTTTAAAGAAATTCAGGAAAAAGAAGACCTTAAGTTTCTGGTGACTGCCCATCATCTGAATGACCAGCTGGAAACATTTATCATCAACCTTTCCAAGGCTGCCGGCATCAATGGACTGAGCGGCATTCCTGCCAATGACAATAATATTCTCCGCCCGCTTCTGAGTTTTTCAAAAAAAGAAATCTATCAGTTTGCAGAGCAGAATCATATTGAATTCCGGGAAGATCTTTCCAATAAAAAAAGTGATTATCTGAGAAATAAGATCCGGAATGAAATTGTTCCTGCATTAATGGAGACGAATGATCATTTTCTGGAAAACTTCAAAAAGAGTTCTTCTTACCTGAACCAAACCAAGGATTTTGTACAAAAACAGATTCAGGAAATAGAAAATACGCTGAGTATTTTTAACCCTGAGCATAAAATCTTATCAAAGGAAAAGCTGGATCAGGAAAGTGGTTTCGTAAAGTTTGAAATTTTAAAGAGATACGGGTTCAATCAGGAAGAAGAAATTCCTAAAATTTTTAAAGCGGAAAACAACAGTTCTTTTTTTTCAAAAGAATACCGTTTGATCGTTAACCGTGATGAGCTGATCTTTATTAGTAAGAATGATGAACAGGATACTGACGGGGAAATAGAACTGATTGGTCATTTTGATTTTTCTGAAAACCAAATTAACATCAATCTCGTAGATTATATTGAAAGCATTGACGAAATAAATAAGGATTTTGAATGGCATTTTGCTGCTGAAAAACTTCAATTTCCACTGCGTTTGAGAAAGCAAAAAGAGGGAGATGAGTTTTATCCAGCCGGTTTTTCGGGGAAAAAGAAGATTTCAAAATTTTTCAGGGATGAGAAATTATCTGCATTGGTAAGGGAAAAGACCTGGTTACTATGTGATTCCAGAAACCATATTTTGGGGGTCATCCCTCTTAGGCAGGATCGCAGATACCAGACAGACAGAACGACTCAAAAAAAGATAACTGTAAAGTGGACAGAAAAACAACTAATTTATTAGCTGTTGATGATTTTAAGAAAGACAGCAATATAGCTTTTGGAATTTTATACCAACAGTATTTCGGTTATACTCAAAAATTCATTCTCAAGAATAAAGGCAGTCAGGAAGATGCTGAAGATGTGTTTCAGGATGCATTACTCATTCTTTATCAAAAACTGAATGCTGACGAGTTTAAAGTTCAGACCTGTCTCGGAAATTACATTATCGGAATTGTTAAAAACCTCTGGTTTAAAAAATTAAAGCATAAACATTTTTATATAGAATCTCCTGAGATTTACTTCTTAGAACATCAGCAGGAAATAAGTGCTGCCATTGAGAATGAAAGATATTACTGGGAAAAATTGATGGGTTATATAAAATCCATTTCTTCCCATTGCCAGAATCTGATCCATGACATTTTTATCGAAAATAAAAGTATAGAGGAAATCCAGGACAAATATCAGTATTCCAGCAGGCATAATGCCCAAAACCAAAAGTACAAATGTGTTGAACAGATTAAAAAGGCTAAAAACAATAGTATTTTTTACACCTGATAACCAATACATTACGTAAAACATTCAAATATACGGGTGATTTTTTTATTGTTCAGAGAACATAATAAGAAAAGAAATATATGTTCAAAAAAATGATATTGAGCTTTCTTATAGGAATAGGAATTTCAATGAATGCACAAAGCAAGGGTATCAATTTTCAAAAAATTGATTTGGAAGCCGCAAAAAAAATCGCAGCAAAAGAGAATAAACTGATCTTCATTGATCTGTACACCACCTGGTGCGGGCCTTGTAAGCTCATGGCGAAAAATACTTTCACAGATCCTGAAATTGGAGAAATGTTCAACAAAAATTTTGTGAATATTGCTATAGATGCAGAAAAAGAAGGCCTGAACCTCGCCAAAGAATTTAAAGTAGTCAACTATCCCTCTTTCCTATTCCTGGATCCAAAAGGGAAACTCGTTCAATATGATTTTGGATATTATAATCCTGAACAGTTTTTAGGAGTAGGAGCATCGGTTTTGAAAAAAAAAGCGCCCCAATCCGGCAAAAACCTAGACCAGGTAAAAGGCAGAATGATAGGAGATAAAATTGATAACTTCACGGCGAAAGATCACCTGGGCAATACATTTTCTTCATCAGAAAAAAACAAAAAACTGGTTATAGTATTTATTCGTGGACAATGGTGCCCTTATTGTAACAAATACATTGAAACTTTACAAAATCTGGCTCCTGAACTGAAATCGAAGAATGCACAGCTTGTTATTATTTCTCCTGAAAAACCGGAATTTATAGAAAAGACACTTAGCAAAACAAAGACAGATTATACCGTTTTATATGATGAGGGATATAAAATTGCTGAAGCATTCGATGTTCTTTATACCCCCGACAGTGAAACACTTAATTTCTACAACTCGAAATTAAAGGACGATTTCGCTAACAGCAGATCAGATCATTCGGGAAGACTTCCTGTATCAGCCACTTTCATCATTAATGAAGGTAAAGAAATTACGTGGAGACATTTTGATACAGATTATAAAAAGAGAGCATCTGTAGAGGATATTATAAAAAATCTGAATTGATTTTTTCAGAAGTTTTTACATGGTCAACGCTGTAAATCAGAAAAATTGACCCAATCAATAATCCTCTTGAATGATAGAATAAGTTACACTTCTATTGTTATTAAGACAAAAGTCGGAATATTTAAACCTCAGGCTTAAAAAAGAAAGTTCCCAAGTTTTTTAGGGACGAAAAATTATCTATTTTAGCGAGGCAAAAATCTGGACAGACAGTACAGAAGATATGCAAAAGATGAGAAGACAAAATGGAGTCTCAAAATTTTTAATGAAATGAACAATGAAATTTAGAAATTGGTTTTTATTAATTCTGCTATTTTTGGCAACGGGAATTAACGCACAGATCAAAAATCCCGTAAAGTTTAAATTTACCATCAACGATCTTGGCAACAACCAGTACGAAGCGGTGTTGAATGCAACGATGGAAAGCGGCTGGCATATTTATTCAAAAGACCTGCCGGAAGACACAGGAATCCCAACCGAATACAAAGTAACAGGAAAAAATATCGAGCTGATCGGGAAGTTTACTGAAACAGGGAAAAAACACGAAGAGTTTTCTGAAGCTTTCGGGGGAACGATTGTCTACTATTCCAATTCGGCCGGATTTAAGCAGAAATTCAAATTAAAAGATCCTGCAAAACCGGCGGATGTTACTTCTGAGATCACTTATCAGACGTGTGACGACAGGGTTTGTCTGGCTCCCAATACGTTAGAGTTCAATCAGAAGGTGACCCCGAAAGGAGCAACGGAAGAAGCGGTCACGGAAGAAAACGCAGAACCTGCAAAAGATTCTGTAAAAGCAGTTGAAACTGTAACTGAGAATCCTGAAAAACAGGAGGTTACCATTTCTGAAGGTCCAAAACTTGATCCTAAACAGCTGAAAATTGAAACGATTGATTTCAAAAATCCGTTAACGGATTGTGGTACGGCTTCAGAAAAGGTGGATGAAAATTACTGGACTTACCTGTTCTTAGGTTTTATCGGGGGATTAATTGCTTTGCTTACGCCATGTGTTTTCCCGATGATCCCGCTGACGGTTTCATTCTTCACCAAGGGAAGCAAAAATAAGGCGAAAGGGAAAAGGGATGCGCTTATCTACGGGTTTTTCATCCTGCTGATCTTTGTGTTATTGAGTATTCCTTTCCACGTTATCGACGGAATTGCAGGGAATATATTCAATGAGATTTCTACAAGTGTATGGCTTAATATTGCCTTCTTTATTATATTCATCTTTTTTGCCGGAAGTTTCTTCGGGTATTATGATATTACTTTACCGAGTTCTATTGCCAACAAATCTTCAAAGGCGGAAGAGGCCGGAGGTATCATCGGTATTTTCTTTATGGCACTCACGCTGGTTATTGTTTCTTTCTCCTGTACAGGTCCTATTTTAGGAAGTTTATTGGGAAGTGCGGTAACGGGCTCCACGAATGTACCAATGTTATTGACATTTGCATTAGCAGGATTCGGGCTGGCATGGGCAATTGTTTTCGGATTGCTGGCTTTATTCCCGCAGGCATTGCAGAGTCTTCCGAAATCAGGTGGATGGATGAATACGGTGAAGGTTGTTTTAGGTTTCGTAGAACTGGCTCTGGCTTTAAAGTTCTTATCGAAAGCTGATCTTGTTTCTAAAACATTCTTGTTAAAAAGAGAGCTTTTCATCGGAATATGGATCGTTATCGCATTAGGGCTGGCTTTATATTTATTTGGGCTGATCAGGTTCCCGCATGATGATAAAAAGCCTAAGATTTCTATTACAAGAAAGGTTTTAGGGGCGCTGGGTATTGGTTTTGTGATTTACCTGGTTCAGGGGTTAATTCCTTCTGAGCGTCCGAAACTGCAGCTTTTAAGCGGAATTTTACCTCCACTGAATGTAAGTTATTTCCATGATGAAAAGGATGGAATTTTAGGAATGCATCCTGAGCACGATTTCTTCAAGGCTGTAGAAATTGCCAAAAAGGAAAATAAACCTATCCTGATCGACTTTACAGGGTACGGATGTGAAAACTGCAGAAAAATGGAAGAGTTTGTTTGGAGTGAAGCTGATATTTTACCGATTCTTCAGAATGATGTGGTACTGGCTTCTCTATATGTGGATGACAAAGAAGAGCTTCCTGAAGATCAGAAGACTAAAATTGATCTTGGAGACGGACAGGTCAAAAAGGTAAAAACTATTGGTGACCGGTGGAGCTTATTCCAGCAGGTGAATTTTAACAATAACTCACAGCCTCACTATGTGCTGATAACTCCGGAAGGTAAGGTGATCAATACTCCTGTTTCAGGGTATATGCCGAAAGAGGATTTTAAAAAGTTCCTCGAATGCGGGGTTAATTTTTACAAGAAAAGTAAATAATTTTTTTACATATCATCTACAACTCACACTTTACGGTGTGAGTTTTTTTTATTTTAATGAATGAAATAAACAAGAAAACACGATAGGTAATTCAAAATTAATTACATTTGAGCAACTAACACCAATTCAAATACATATGAGATATTTCAGCTCTATTTTTTTATTTTTTATCTGTTCTGCATTAGCAGCTCAGACTGCTCCTTCCATAGAATGGCAGAAAGCCTTGGGCGGAAGTGGCGGAGATCAGGCAAATTCTGTTCAGCAAACGTCTGACGGAGGATATATTATAGCCGGAGGATCTACTTCCAGTGACGGAGATGTTACAGCCAATCAGGGATATTACGATTGCTGGATCGTAAAATTAGATGCTTCAGGAGCTATACAATGGCAGAAATCACTTGGTGGAAATTATGATGATAATGTAAATTCTATTCAACAGACTTCTGACGGAGGGTATATTGTGGCTGGAGAATCATCTTCTACCAACGGAGATGTTACAGGAAATCATGGAAATTCAGATTACTGGATTGTAAAACTGAATGCCACAGGAAACATAGAATGGCAGAAATCATTAGGCGGAAGCAATCAGGATAAAGCCAATTCTATTCAGCAAACTTTTGACGGAGGATATATAGTCGCCGGAGAATCTCATTCTAACGACGGGGATGTTACAGGAAATCACGGATATTCAGACTACTGGATCGTAAAGTTGGACGCTTCAGGAAACCTACAATGGCAAAAATCTTTGGGCGGAACTTCTTACGACAGGGCAGAATCCATCCAACAGACTTCTGACGGAGGATATATTGTAGCCGGAGGTGCTGCCTCTAATAATGGAGACGTTACAGGAAATCATGGAAACGAAGACTTCTGGATCGTGAAACTGGATGAATCAGGGAATATACAATGGGAAAAATCATTAGTGGGCAACCTTGCTGATGCTGCCGAATTTATCAGGCAGACCCCGGATGGAGGGTATATTGTGGCCGGAGGTTCCAACTCTGTGAATTCTGAAGTTCCTACAGCTTTTGGAGTTTCCAATTACTGTGTGGCCAGGTTAGACGCCAACGGAAATCCTTTATGGCAAAGATATTTTGGCGGCAATGGCAACGATTATGCTTATTCTGTCCAACAAACTTCCGACGGAGGATATATTGTGGCCGGAGAAGCTGCATCCGGAAATATTACAGGAAATCACGGAAGTGCTGACTACTGGATTGTAAAATTAGATACTTCAGGAAATATGCAATGGCAGAAATCGTTGGGTGGCAACGCTTTTGATCAGGCTTATTCTATTCAGCAGACTGCTGACGGCGGATATATCGTTGCAGGAGGATCCTTTTCTGCAGACGGAGATGTTACGGCAGGACACGGCAGCAGTGATGCCTGGATCGTAAAATTGGCTCCTGAGCAATTGAATACTTTGGAAAATCAATTTATCAGCAAACCTTCTGTGTACCCCAATCATGCAAAGGATTTTATTTATGTGAACAATCTCCCAAAAGGTGCTGTGATTGATATTATTGATATATCGGGAAGGAAACTTTTCTCCCAACAATATCATGAAGAAAAAGTAAGGATCAATACTGCTGCATTCACTAATGGAATCTATATCATACAGATAAAAAACAAACAGGAAGTCATTTTATCTGAAAAGATATCTATCCGTCAATAGCATCTGAATCAGCAACCTATAATTTAAATTATTTGATTTTAACAGTATTTAAGTATAATTATTTAATTAAAATGAAAAATTATTAAACAATTACAACTTTAGGTATGAACTTTGTATCAACTTTTCAAAACCACGATCAGGTTTTTAAAGTTTTCATCAAATACCGTTTAACATTTTAAAATATTAATTATGGCTGAAGTAATCGCACAAGAAAAACAGAGTGGCAGGCAAAAGAAAAAACTGATCAGAGTAGACATGACTCCTATGGTCGACCTGGGATTTCTGCTCATCACGTTCTTTATGTTCACAACCAATTTTACAAAACCTAATGTCATGGATCTGGGGTTACCTGCAAAAGGACCTGTTACAGATACTAAGGTAATTGGAACCACCAATCAGATAACATTTATTCTGGGTAAGGATAACCGGATATTTTACCATCAGAGTGATGCCGCAGATTTAAACACAGGCAACCTTAAGGAAACTGATTTCAGTGGAATAAAGATTTCAAAAATCATTTCCGAAGCTTATAAAAACGCTCCAAAACCGGAAAACTTTACAGTAATCATCAAGCCTACTGATGAGGCCAACTATAAGAACTTTGTAGATATGCTGGATAATCTGGCCATTGCCAAAAAAGAACGGTACGGAGTAACAGATATCAAACCCTGGGAAACGAAAGTTTATAAGGAATTAACTCAATAAAAGAGAAAGGGCATTTTCAAAATGCTCTTTTTTGTCTACATTTGAAAGTACAATTGAATAGCGGCATATCTGTTGCTGCATTATTTAAATCTATAATTTTGGAATCATGCTGAATTTTGAAAGAAAAGGAAACGGAAAAGAAACACTTGTACTTCTCCATGGTTTTATGGAAAACCTGTCGATATGGAGCGATATGGAACCTCATCTTTCCAAAGATTTTTCACTACTGAAAATTGACCTTCCCGGTCATGGACAGTCTGAAATCTTTGGAGAAGTTCACACGATGGAACTGATGGCGGAAGAAGTCAAAAAGGTATTGGATAGCCAGAATTTGAATAAAGTACACCTGCTGGGCCATTCTATGGGAGGCTACACTTCACTGGCCTTTGCCGAGAAATATCCTGATACACTGAAAAGCCTAACACTCTTTTTTTCCACTTATTTCGCCGATGACGAGGAAAAAAAACAGCAGCGTATCAAAAGCTACAGAATCATCAAAGATGCATTTGCCCATTATGTAAGAGCCGGAATCCCCAACCTGTTTAACCCGAATGAGAGGGATATCCTGGAGGGGAAAATAGAAACCGCCCTGGAAACTGCACTTTCCACCAACAATATGGGAGCTCTTGCCTGTGTAAAAGGTATG
Organism: Chryseobacterium arthrosphaerae; assembly: GCF_001684965.1. Classification (NCBI taxonomy): domain Bacteria; kingdom Pseudomonadati; phylum Bacteroidota; class Flavobacteriia; order Flavobacteriales; family Weeksellaceae; genus Chryseobacterium; species Chryseobacterium arthrosphaerae. The sequence goes on from NZ_MAYG01000001.1 coordinate 3,315,339, forward strand.
GTGGAACGAACAGATAAAAAACATATCATGCAAAATCTGGAAACCAAAATTCTGGTATTGGCAGGAAAGCATGACAATGCCGTAAAAACGGAAACGACGATCAAAAACCTTCCGGACAGAACGAATATAAAATCTTATATTCTGGATTGCGGACACAACGGACATTGGGAAAAACCCGGCATCTGTGCTGAAATCATCAACACTGAACTTCTGCATAATCTTCCTAAAAAACTGGTATTATAAAAACTATGAGAATTACCATAACAACCCTGCTCTTTCTTTCACTTTTAAGCTGCAAAAAAGACAAGCAGCCTTCTCCTGACAAAACACTTACAGATACTGCTGCTACAGCGTCAGCCAAGACAGACTCTTTAAAAAGCACTTCTGCACCTAAAGAAGAACTCTTTCATTTCGTTACCGAATTGTGCGATAATAAAGGTTATTTTGACAGCAATACCTATTCCAGGGCAGAGATCGAAGGAACTTACAAACTCTGGTTTGAACCGGGAAGTACATTACTGGATGCTCCGTCTGTATTTAACCTTCGGGATCTTCAGGAAATAAGAAAGGACAAGGATCAGATACTGGCAAAACTCGATAAAGATTTCGCAGAGAAAAAAAAGATGCTCCAGGATCTTACAGTCGTGAACACACCTTATTGGCAGAATGTAAAAAAGGTACAATCCGAAGCTCTTGCCCAACGGTATGAAATGGAGAAAATAAGAATAGCAGCCTATTCCGATCCTTCGGTACTCCTGAAGAGCAATACCTGTCAGAATTTCACAAAAGCGCTGAATTCTACTGACGAACAGATGATGGAAGAATGGAAAAAACTCAGGGAACAAATGAATAAAAACAATGCGGATCCGGAAGGAAAAACTGCTGAGTTCAACAACCACCTGAATTCACCGGACAGGAAAGATTACGCTACAATTGACCTGATTACTTTCGGCTGGGGAAACTGCTCCAATAGTAAAATCAAAAGAGTAGATCATGATGAAAGAATGAACAAAGAGTTTTATTCGTTATTCCTGAAAACTGATTCTGAGTGTGATGAACCTTAACGGGCATTTACAAAAAATCCTGTATATTAGTAGAGAATAATTGCGGCGATGGGTTTATTCTCGTTCAAAAAAAAGAAACCACCGGTTATCGGACTTACACTTTCAGGCGGAGGAATGCGTGGGATTGCCCATATTGCTGTTCTTAAAGCCCTGGAAGAGTATAACCTGAAGCCTCATATCATTTCCGGAACCAGTGCAGGGTCTATCATTGGTGCCTTTTATTCTTTCGGAAAAAGTCCGGACGAAATGATGGAAATTGTACGGCAAACCTCTTTTTTTTCCCGGTCTGCTTTAAAACTGTCAAAGAACGGAATTTTCAGTTCCAATTTTATTTTAAAACTCTTCAGAGATTATTTCCCGGAAGACAATTTCAGCATTCTCAAAATTCCGGTCTATGTAACTGCTACGGAAATGACTCACGGGATTGTAGATTTCTTTTCTGAAGGTGAACTGTTCGGCCCTCTATTGGCCTCTTCCAGCGTTCCTTTCATTCTGCCTCCGGTAAGGATGGGCGATAAGATCTATGTGGACGGCGGCGTTCTGGACAATCTTCCTATAGAACCTATTATTGACAAATGTGATTTTCTGATCGCCTCTCATGTCAACTCAATCAGCTATGATGAATTGAAAAAAATGAGCCTGATGAAAGAATTTGACAGGATTCTTCACTTAGCCATTGCCAAATCCGTATATTCCAAGGTAAAGCACTGCAATATATTTTTAGATCCTCCGAAAATGACAAAATTCAGTCTTTTCAACAAGAAATATATGGACGAAATGTTTCAGCAGGTATACGAATATACTTGTGCAGAACTTGAAGAAAAAGGTTACCGCAAAAGTTGGGGCGCCGAATTACCGAACCGCTAGAAAGTCTATATATTTTATAAATTCTCTTCAATCAGTCTTGCTTTGAACTTTTCAATCGTTCCCGGTAAAGAATCATTGGATTTACCTCCTGCAGCATTAATATGCCCGCCTCCGTTGAAATATTTTCTGGAGAACTGGTTCACATCTACATCATCTTTACTTCTGAATGAGATTTTGATAAAGTCCTCATACAGATCTTCCATAAAGAACGCTGACATTTTCACCCCGGCAATGCTTAAACCATAATTTACAAAACCTTCCGTATCCCCTTTCTGGAAACCAAATTCTTTAAGCTCATTTCTTGTAAGGCTTAAAATAGCCACCCTGCCGTCATTCACCACCTCTATTCTACCTAAAACCAAAGCCAGTAGATGAAGACGGGAAACAGTATTGGTATCCCAGGTATTGGAAGTGATCATGGCAGGATCTGCCCCATTTTCAATAAGGTTTGCAATAATCCTGTGCGTGGTAGCACTGGTAGAACGAAAACGGAAGCCTCCGGTATCGGTCATAATCCCTGTATAAAGACATTCCGCCATATCCTGATTCACCAGTTTTTCATCATCCATTGCTTCAATAAAATGATAAACCATCTGGGAAGTCGCCGGGATTACCGTATCAGAGTAAACAAAATCAAACGGCTCCGGCTGCTGGTGGTGATCAATCAGGATCTTTTTACCCTCCGCTTTTATGAGCCAGTCTCCTAATAATCCTATTCTTGACGGAGAATTAAAATCCAGGCAGAAAATAACATCTGCCGCCGCAATCATATCCGCTGCCAGTTTTCTTTTGTATTCAGCGATGATTACTTTTTTTGATTCCGGCATCCATTTCAGAAACTTTGGAAAATCGTTGGGTACAATTACTTCAGCATGAATTCCTTTTGCTTTCAGATAATGCTTTAAGCCCAGACTGGAGCCAATAGCATCACCATCCGGATTATAATGGGTCAGGATAACTATTTTGGTTTCAGGGCTAAGTAATGTATTGATTTCTAAAAGTTCTGCTGGTGTAAACATCGGGTGTTTATTTTCGTTAAAATTAAAGTTTTCAAAGATAGAGCTTTTATATAAATCATTTAAATATTATTTTTGCACCCGAAATCAGGGATCCTGTAAGGGTTTGTAAATGTTTGGCAGAAAAACATCTCAAATATTTTCAAAAAAAGATTATTAAAGTTTGTATCTTATAAAAATTTCTATATCTTTGCAACCTGAAAATTAATAGATTAATTACGATTTAAACATATAGTAATGAGTAAAAGAACATTCCAGCCATCAGAAAGAAAGAGAAGAAACAAACACGGTTTCAGAGAAAGAATGTCTACGCCAAATGGAAGAAGAGTTTTGGCTGCGAGAAGAGCTAAAGGCAGAAAGAGTTTAACTATAAGTGCTGCACGCGCTAAGAGATAATCTTTTTATTATCATATACAAAACATGCTTGAGAAGTTCCTTTTCAGGCATTTTTTGTTGTTAAAATTTATTAAAATTAGAGTCAGATAGACTTCTTTTTTCTATTTTTAAAGATTGAAATTTTTTGTTAGAAATAGCCTTTAAAATTAAATTATGCCGCATACCAATATCTCCGGAGACAATATCATAAGTTTACAGAATGCAAAAATTGCCCAAAAAAACTTTACTGTTCTTTCTGATGTAAATCTTAACATTAAAAAAGGTAGATTCTGCTACCTTATCGGAAAAACAGGTTCCGGAAAAAGCTCACTCCTAAAGACGCTTTACGGACACATTCCTTTGGCATCAGGACACGGAGCTGTTGTAGGATTTGACCTGGCCAAGCTAAAACCATCCGACATCCCTAATCTCAGAAGAAAACTGGGAATCGTGTTCCAGGACTTCCAGCTGCTTTCAGACAGAACTGTTGAAAAGAATCTGAAGTTCGTTCTTGAAGCTACAGGATGGAATGATAAAGTAAAAATAGAAGACCGTATCAACGAAGTACTGGGAAGCGTGAACATGAAAAGTAAAAAGCATAAAATGCCGCACGAACTTTCCGGAGGTGAGCAACAGCGTATCGCTATTGCAAGAGCACTTCTCAACCACCCTGATCTTATCCTGGCGGATGAGCCTACAGGAAACCTTGACCCGGAAACATCCAACGAAATCATGACCTTACTGAAGCAGGTAGCCCTTGAAAACGGCGCTGCGGTTGTAATGGCCACCCATGACTACCATATGATCCAGAACTTCCCGGGAGAAGCAATCAGATGTGAGGATGGAAAAGTATCAGTACTGGATACGGCAGAATTATTTGAATAAAAAACGCCTAGTTTCTTTTTTTAAAGACATGAAACTCCTTTGTGAGTTCAAGATATTGGTCCGAGTATATTCTCGGACTTTTTTCTATAATAAATTCAGATTCACTAAGCTGTTTTTCTGTCAACGAAAATTCAAGGACCAGCCTTTTGACTTTAGCCCCTTCAATCCCTTTGATATTTACCTTACGGTTCAGAAAGAGCTTATTTTCTCCTGCTATGGAAATAAAGACTTCCCCGGCCTCAACAGGAATAATCACTGAAAGAATTCCGCCTTCAGACAAAACCTGGGCAGATTTACTGATCAGCTGCATAAAATTCAATTCTACAGTCTGGCGGGCAATCTTATCTTTTTCAGATCCGGACTCTTCAAAATAAGGTGGATTGGAAACAATAAGATCAAATTTTTCTTCTGTTGCAAAAGTTTTAAAGTCCTGATGAATATTTTTCATCCTTTCCCGGAACGGTGCATTTTCAAAATTAAGCGCAGTCAATGCCGCTGCATCTGCACTGATATCCAGTCCTAGAAAATCAGCCTGTGGATTTCTCTGGGCTAGCATCAGTGAGATCAGTCCCGTACCTGTGCCAATTTCCAAAACACGGAAAGCAGATTCTACAGCTGCCAAAGCACCGAGCAGAACACCGTCTGTTCCTACACGGAAGACGTCTCTGGACTGCTGAATTTCAAATTGTTTAAATGTAAAAGGTTTCACTATAAATTGGTAGGCAATGTAATGATGAATGTAGATCCCTTCCCTACTTCTGATTTCACAGAAATCTCACCTTTGTAATCTTCTATCATTTTTCTTACCATAGATAACCCAAGTCCCATTCCACTGTTTTTGGAGGTAAAATTGGGTTCAAAAATCCGTTCATACATATTTTCAGGAATTCCGATTCCGTTATCCTGAACAGAAATAATAACTCTTCTCTGGTGCTGCTCCACATCTACATTGATGATAAGTTTTCTTTCATCACTTTCAGCCTGCTTGGCATTGGTAACAAGATTGGTAATGATTCTGGACAGGTAGATCCTGTCCATATTGATCATAATATTGCTCTTATTAGCATGCATAAAGATGCTGTCGTCATTGAATACACGGAGAATATCTGCTACTTCCGTATTCAGATTGATGACTTCATTATTTTTTTCAGGAAGCTTGGCAAATTCTGAAAAAGCAGAGGCAACCGTAGCAATCAGGTCAATCTGGTCCACCATCGTTTTACTCATCAGCTTTACCCTCTCCCGGATATTCGGATCTTCCGGATCAAATTTTCTCTCAAAATTCTGAATGGTGAGTTTCATAGGAGTAAGCGGGTTTTTCACTTCGTGCGCCACCTGCTTGGCCATTTCTCTCCAGGCTTCCTCCGATGCTTTGAAGCGCAGCCTCTCTTTTTGATCCTGAATCTGAAGGATCATCCTATTGTAAGCTCTTGCCAGCGCATTAAGCTCATCATTTTTATAATATCTGATAGGACGCATTTCATTCTCAAATAACGTAATACGGGTGATCATATCAGAGAATTTGGTAATGGTCTTGGCAAGACTGTTAGACGTCACCCAACTGATCCATATACTGAATAAAATAAGGAATATATCTACTAAAAGAATATATTTTACATATTGATGAAGGACTTCAAGATAAGCAGATTCGTTATGATATAAGGGAATATAAACTACACCTATCGGCTTCAGTTCATTATTTTTCAAAAGCAGATAAGAGGAGGTAAGCTTGGCATCTTTGGCTGCATCATACCTTGTCATATCCACTCTGGCATCGGTAGCCAGCATTTTATTAACAATTTCTATAGGAATGGTCTTCTGCTCAACCAAAGCCTCGTCTTTATTGGAAAGCAGATAATGTCCTTTCAGATCATAAATAAAAATATCATGCTGATTAATATCCCCTATTTCGAAAATCTTACTCCCCAAAACCGTTGGCAAATCTTTGGTCTCTACAAGTGTACGGCTTACTGCATAATCCAGGTATCTCATTACTGCCGTAGTCTTCTCCTGCATCTCAATATTACTTTGCCGCAGAGAATTATTTCTCAGCACAAAATACGGAACAAGTGAAGTAGCCACTACACTTAAAAAACATACCAACAGAAAACCGAAAAACACCCGGTTCCTTAAGCTATATCCTTTATATTTATTAATCGACATTCTACTTTTTAATTAACCTAGCAATATACTTACCAACAATGTCGAATTCAAGATTTACTTTATCACCAATTTTCAGATGATTCATGTTGGTAAACTCCCACGTATAGGGGATGATTGCAACAGAAAATTGAGCATCCTCACTTTTAGCCACGGTAAGACTGATCCCATTGACAGTAATTGACCCCTGAGGTACGGTAACAAAGTTTCCGTCTGCAGCATATGCAATGGTAATAAAATAGCTTCCGTCCCTGTTTTCAATTCCTACCACTTCCCCGGTTGTATCCACATGTCCCTGAACGATATGACCGTCCAGTCTTCCGTCCATCTTCATACAGCGTTCAAGATTTACAACGGTTCCCAGCTCCCATTTTCCAAGGTTGGTTTTTTCAAGTGTTTCGTTGATGGCAGTTACCACATATTGATTTTCTCTAATCTCCACTACAGTAAGGCAGCATCCGTTATGTGCCAGGCTCTGATCGATTTTAAGTTCGTTTGTAAAAGGGCATGTCAGAGTGAAATCTATGTTGCTTCCTTTTTCTTCAATCTTTTCAATAACGCCAACTGCTTCAATAATTCCTGTGAACATATTATTTTTTGCTAAATTTGTAAATTATAATCTTCAAAGATAATCAAAATGAGCCCAAAAAACCATAAAGTACGAGTAGGAATTTCAATCGGTGATTTCAACGGCATCGGCCCGGAGATCATTATGAAGTCTCTGAAAGACAAAAGCATTACGGATTTTTTCACTCCTGTAATTTTTGGTTCGGGGAAATTATTCACTTATCAGAAAAATATTTTCAAGCTGAATCTTAATTTCAACTACGTTAATGAAGCGTCACAGGCTCAGGCCGGGAAACTTAACATGGTGAATCTTACCAAAGAGAACGTTAACGTAGAACTGGGTGTTCCTACTGAAGAATCTACCAAAATGGCGATAGATTCTCTGGAGGCAGCTACAGAAGCTTTAATGAAAGGAGATATTGATGTTCTTGTAACCGCTCCTATCAATAAGGATGAAATGGTAAAAATGGGCTTTAAGCATGCCGGACATACCGGATATTTTGAGGAAAAATTCAGTAAAAAAGGATTGATGTTCCTGGTGACTGAAGATCTGAAAGTGGCAGTTTCCACGCATCATATTCCTATTGCCCAGGTGGCGGAAAACATTTCCAAGGAAAAGATCAAGAAGCAGATCAGGGTATTGAATCAGACTCTTATTGAAGATTTCTGTATTCAGAAGCCGAAAATTGCTGTTTTGGGATTAAATCCTCATGCAGGTGACGGTGGCGTGATCGGAACCGAAGAGATTGAGATCATTGCGCCTGCCATCAAAGAACTTTCTGATAACGGTGTATTGGCATTTGGACCTTTCCCTGCAGACAGCTTCTTCCAACCCGGCAAATACAAAAGTTTTGATGCCGTTTTAGCAATGTATCATGATCAGGGGCTTGCTCCTTTCAAGACGCTGGCTTATGAGGAAGGTGTAAACTATACGGCAGGACTTCCGTTCATCAGAACTTCTCCGGATCACGGCGTTGCCTATGATATTGCGGGGAAAAATATTGCCGATGAGCAGAGTTTTACAGAAGCGATATTCACTGCAATCAAGGTTTTCAGAAACAGAAGTGAATACAGCGAACTGATGAATAACCGTCTTCAGCCAAGAAAAATGGCTGTTGACAATGGAATAGACGAAGATCTTCCTGAGGAAACTGAAGCATAAATCTTTAAAACAAATTTTAAATTAATTTGTTTGGGATTTTATTTGTTATTATAAAAAAAATGCATATTTTTGCACACTCATTTTATGGACAAGTTAAGAAACTATGACGTAAGCTTTTCCGGACTTAAAAACGGAAAACACGAGTTCAAGTTTGAGATAGATAAAACGTTCTTTCAATTATTTGACACTGAGCAGGAATTTACAAATCCTAGAATAGAAGTGAATGTCTTACTGGATAAGCACACTACTTTTTTAGAGTTTGAGATTAAAATAAAAGGTTGGGTAGAGCTTGTTTGTGATATTACAAACGAAGATTTCGACTATCCTATTGAAAATGAAATCAAGATTCTGGTGAACTTCGGGGAAGAATATGATGACAGCAATGAAGATGTCATTACGATTCCTACCAGCGATCATGCATTCAACATAGCGCATCTGATTTATGAGAATGTCATGCTTTCTATCCCGATGAAAAAGATTTCACCGAATGTAAGTGATGAAGATCTGAAAATTCTTGAACAGTTCAGTCCGAAAGATATGGAGGAAACTGAAGAGAAAGAACATGAAAGTGACCCGAGATGGGACGCTTTGAGAAAGTTAAGAGACAATAATTAAATAGAATAATTTAAATATGATGAGATGATGAATCTCATCGCTCATCAATTAAAAAAGTTATTAGAAAATGGCACATCCAAAGAGAAGACAGTCGTCTACAAGAAGAGATAAGAGAAGAACTCACTACAAAGCTGTAGTTCCTCAATTAGCTAAAGATGCAACAACAGGAGAGCTTCACCTATACCACAGAGCTCACTGGCATGAAGGAAAACTTTACTACAGAGGTAAAGTAGTATTGGAAAAAGAAGTAGCTGCTACTGAAGAAAACTAAGAGTCGCTTTTCACTGAAAAAGCCTCATTTTAATACAAAAACCGCCCAATTTTGATAAAATTTGGCGGTTTTTTGTTGTTTTTTACGTTTTTTTGGTATCTTTGGCATCAAATCAAATATCAAATTTATGGACATTAAAGACATACAAAATCTTATTAAGTTTGTATCTAAGGCTGAAGTATCAGAGGTGAAGTACAAAACTAAAGATTTCGAAATCACTATTAAAACTCCATTAGCTGGAAGCGATGCTGTTTATGCACAACCTGCAGTATACCACACTGCGCCACAGGCAGTAGCTGCTCCGGCACCTGTTGCAACTCCTGCTGCGGCACCTGCTGAGAAAGCTGAAGCTGCATCTGATGACAGCAAATATGTAACGATCAAATCTCCAATGATCGGTACTTTCTATAGAAAACCATCTCCTGATAAAGATGTATTTGTAAATGTAGGTGACGAAGTTTCTGTTGGTAAAGTAGTCTGCGTAATCGAAGCAATGAAATTATTCAACCAGATTGAATCTGAGATCAGCGGAAAAATCGTTAAAATCCTGGTTGACGACGCTACTCCTGTTGAGTATGACCAACCTTTATTCTTAGTAGATCCATCTTAATTTAGAAGTTAGATGTTAGACATTAGATGTTAGATTAAATTCTACATTAAAATAACACTATCTAATTTTCAAATTATCTAATTTTCAAATTGAAGAAGATGTTCAAAAAAATATTAATAGCCAATCGTGGCGAAATTGCAATGCGTATTTTACGTACTTGTAAAGAAATGGGGATCAAGACCGTTGCCGTATACTCTACTGCAGATAAAGACAGTCTTCACGTAAGATTTGCTGACGAAGCGGTTTGTATCGGTCCTGCGATGAGCAAAGACTCATACCTTAAAATCCCTAACATTATTGCTGCAGCAGAAATTACCAATGCAGACGCAATCCACCCGGGTTACGGATTCTTATCTGAAAATGCCAACTTCTCAAGAATCTGCCAGAAGAACGGAATCAAGTTCATCGGTGCTTCTCCTGAACAGATTGAGAAAATGGGAGACAAAGCGAATGCTAAAGCTACCATGAAAGCTGCAGGTGTACCATGTGTACCAGGTTCAGATGGCTTAATTGAATCTTACGAACACGCTGTAAAAATTGCTGAAGAAACAGGATATCCTGTAATGATCAAAGCAACTGCCGGTGGTGGTGGTAAAGGAATGAGAGCTGTCTGGAAAGCTGAAGACCTTAAAGATCATTGGGAATCTGCCATTCAGGAAGCTGTAGCGGCCTTTGGAAACGGAGGGATGTATATGGAAAAACTGATTGAAGAGCCTAGACACATCGAAATTCAGGTTGCAGGTGATCAATTCGGTAAAGCTTGCCACCTTTCAGAAAGAGACTGTTCTGTACAGAGAAGAAATCAGAAACTTACTGAAGAAACACCTTCCCCGTTCATGACAGACGAACTTCGTGAGAAAATGGGTGACGCTGCCGTAAAAGCTGCCGAATTCATCGGATACGAAGGAGTAGGAACTATTGAATTCCTTGTAGACAAACACAGAAATTTCTATTTCATGGAAATGAATACAAGAATCCAGGTAGAACACCCTATTACTGAGCAGGTAATTGATTATGACCTGATCAGAGAACAGATTCTTCTTGCTGCAGGAACTCCTATTTCAGGAATCAACTATTACCCTAAATTACATTCAATCGAATGTAGAATCAACGCAGAGGATCCTTATGCAGACTTCAGACCGTCTCCGGGAAAAATCACAGGATTAAACATCCCTGGCGGACACGGAATCAGAGTAGACACTCACGTGTATTCCGGATATACAATCCCTTCCAACTATGACTCTATGATTGCTAAGCTTATCACTACGGCTCAAACCCGTGAGGAGGCGATTGCAAAAATGAGACGTGCCCTTGAGGAATTCTATATTGAAGGAGTAAAAACAACCATTCCTTTCCACAGACAACTAATGGATAATGAAGATTATCTTGCAGGAAACTATACTACAAAATTCATGGAGGATTTTGTAATGGACAGAAAATATGATAATCACTAAAAATTATCATTCCTATAAAAAGAAGGCGCCTTTTCAGGCGCCTTCTTTAGTTTTGTACGATATATCACCCTAATAAAGCAGGAAAAGTTATTTTTGCAGTATCATTCAAAATCTACATAGAAGCGATGGCATCAGCAATACAAGAAAAATTAGCAGAAACACTTCAAATTTCTATGGAACGTGCGGAGGAATTTTTGGAAATCTGCTACATCGTAACTTATGATAAAAACAAAATGATAGAACCTAAAAATGGGGTTTTTGACCGCTTGGGATTCATTTTGAACGGTGCTGTCCGGATTTATTACATCAATGAAAAAGGAGAAGATATCAGCTATCTTTTACAGGTGAATAATGATGTTATCGGTGATTATGCAAGTTATATCACCGGGAAAAAATCAATGGCAGTTATAAAGACTCTTCTCAAAACTGAAGTTTTATATTTTGATAAAAAAGATGTTGAACTTTTAATTCAGAAAGATATTTTCTGGCTCGGACTGGCAAAACACATATCCGATTTAGTTTTTTTGGATGCAAAGCAAAGGCTGGACGAGTTGTTTTTTTATACACCGGAAGAACGCTATCTCAATCTCTTGAAAAAGTCACCCGAAATTCTGAACAAAATTCCGCAAAAATATATTTCGTCATATTTAGGAATTACTCCACAATCGCTGAGCAGAATCCGGAAACGAATTTACTGATTCAAAAAATTACCTTAAGTGAACGTTTTTGGTTTTTCTGACCTTTAATTTTGTCTCATCATATAAATGCAATCACAATGAAAATAGCAATAATCGGTGGCGGAATTGGTGGTTTGACAACAGCTTTGGCTTTGCAAAAAAATAATCTGGACGTTACCATTTACGAAAGTGCACCCGAAATAAAACCTGTAGGTGCCGGAATTATCATGGCCAATAATGCCATGCAGATTTTTGACAAATTTGGCATTCGCCACAAAATCGAAAAAGCAGGTCATAAAATTTCAACGATTAAAATTACTGATCCACAGCTCAATACCTTATCGAAGGTGCAACTGGATACATTCGAAAGTAAATATGGGGTATGCAACATTGCCATTCACCGCGCCGATTTGCAGATGATTCTGGCTGAAGAAATTGGTTTTGAAAACATTAAGCTTTCTAAACGCTTATCCAAAATAGAACAGGGAAATGGCTGTCAACTCACTTTTGAAGACGGAACGATCGCTAATGCAGACGCTGTTATTGGTGCAGATGGAATTAAATCAGTAGTGCGTCATCAGATTTTAAACATTGGAAAACTGAGATCTGCCAAACAGAAATGCTGGCGTGGTGTGAGCGAATTCGATTGGACAGAAAAATACAGTCATCAGGCTTATGAAGCCTGGGGAAAAGGCAGACGCTTCGGCTTCGTGAGAATTAATGATCAAAAAGTCTATTGGTACGCTGTGGTGAACGAGAATTTGGTTAAAAATCCCAATATTCCTGCTGAACTTTTTACAGAATTTAATCCAGAAATTTCCAGAATGATTTCCGAAACACCCAAAGAGAAAATATTTATCAGTGACATTACTGATCTGGAACCGATTTATGAATGGCAAAAAGATCGTGTCTGCCTGATTGGTGATGCCGCCCATGCAACGACTCCTAATATGGGACAAGGTGCCTGTCAGGCCATTGAAGATGCATATATCCTCGGAAAACTTTTTGGTGAAGGGAAAAACATGAATGAAGTCTTCACTGAATACGAAAAACTCCGTATGAAAAAAGCGCATTACATCGTCAACACAAGCTCAGCCATTGGTAAAATTTCTCATTATGAAAACAGTCTGGCAGTTTGGCTCCGTAATACTTTACTAAAGGCTACACCTGGCTCTGTCAATGAAAAACAAATGGAAAAAGTATTTGATATTTCGTACTAGAAGAAAAACAGTAAGGATATTATTCACAGAATAAAGTACGTTATCATAATATTGCCAATATTAAAGATAGAATACCTGCAACAGTTTATCCGGCAAGAAAATATTTACTGTTACAGCTTATTTCACCCTTAAAATACACTTCAATTACAGCCATATACTGTAGTCTATTTTTGTTTATTCATCTCATTAATATTCTGTAAATTTGTTGAAAACCAAAACATATGTCAACAGCAGAACAAACAAAAAACTCACAGTACTTTATTGACCTTGAAGACAAACATGGAGCGCATAACTACCACCCTCTTCCAGTAGTTCTGGATCGCGGAGAAGGTGTTTTCGTTTGGGATGTAGAGGGCAAAAGGTATTATGATTTTCTTTCAGCATATTCTGCTGTGAACCAGGGCCACTCCCACCCTAAAATTGTAGGAGCTTTGGTAGAACAGGCCCAGAAACTGGCTTTAACGTCAAGAGCATTCTACAACTCCAGACTGGGAGAATACGAACAAAAGATCACGACTCTTTTCGGATTTGATAAGGTTCTTCCGATGAACTCCGGAGCTGAAGCAGTGGAAACAGCTGTAAAACTTGCCAGAAAATGGAGCTATGAAGTAAAGGGGATTTCAGAGAACGCTGCAAAAATCATCGTTTGTGAAAACAACTTCCACGGAAGAACAACTACGATCGTATCTTTCTCCAACGATCCGGACGCCAACCAAAACTATGGACCTTTTACTCCCGGATTTATCAAGATTCCTTATAACGATATTGCTGCCCTGGAAGAAGTTCTGAGCAGAGAGGCAGGAAATATTGCCGCTTTCCTGGTAGAACCGATACAGGGGGAAGCCGGTGTATATGTTCCGGATGAAAATTTCCTGAAAAATGCTTCCGAACTGTGTAAACAATACAACGTTCTTTTCATTGCCGATGAAGTACAGACCGGTATTGCCAGAACAGGCAAATTAATCGCCTGTCATCATGAAGACGTGCAGCCGGACATTCTGATCTTAGGAAAAGCACTTTCCGGAGGAATGTATCCAGTATCTGCAGTGCTGGCGAATGACAATATCATGAATGTGATCAAACCGGGACAGCATGGTTCTACATTCGGAGGAAACCCAATTGCCTGTGCAGTGGCAGTAGCTGCCCTGGATGTGGTGGCTGAAGAAAAATTATCTGAAAGAGCGGAACAACTCGGACAGCTGTTCAGAGCTGAAATTGAAAAAATCATTGAAAAATCTGACCTGATTACCAAAGTAAGAGGAAAAGGCCTTTTAAATGCAATCCTGATCAACGATACTCCGGAAAGCTCTACAGCATGGAATCTTTGCCTACAGTTAAAAGAAAACGGATTACTGGCCAAACCGACACACGGTAACATCATCAGACTGGCTCCGCCATTGGTTATTACTGAAGAGCAGCTGATGGACTGTGTAAAAATTATCGAAAAAACAATTCTTGAGTACAAATAGCTGAGATTTCCTTCAGTGATGCAACAATACAATCAGCAATATCCCATTGCTGGTTCCTGAAAAAGAATAAGGGTATGGTACAGTAAGCCATACCCTTATTATATCAATCATGATATTTCCCCGGAATACTCTTAAAAATATATAAAAAATGATGTTTTTTTCAATTTAGGAATTGTATTTGCTGTATGAATCAGGATAAACTGAAATGTGCCTTCAGCACAGTATTTCAGCGGGATACAGAGAATAGATATAAATGACAAAGATTCGTCTATAAAATTCAAATTAAAACTTATCTTTGAAGATTAAAACTATTTAGAATGACATTAAGAGAGATATTACGTATTTCCTTATTAAACAAATCGTTGTGATGAATATAAGTGGTTTGATCATAACATACAATGAAGAAAAAAATATACAGGAAGTCCTTGAATGCTTTGATTTTTGTGATGAAATCATCATAGTAGATTCTTTCAGTACGGACAAAACTGTAGAAATTGCCAAACAATTCCCCCATGTAAAGGTGATTCAGAATACATTTGAAGACTTTACAAAACAAAGAAATTTAGCGCTTGATGCTGCCAAAAACGATTGGGTATTATTTTTGGATGGAGACGAAAGAATTACTCCGGCCCTGAGACAGGAAATTATAGCGGAGCTCGATAAACCCGTACAAAAAGATGCCTATTATTTTTACAGGAAATTCTTTTTTGGCCGGAAACCGATCCACTTTTCGGGAACACAGTCTGATAAAAACTTCAGGCTTTTCCGGAAATCCAGGGCCAGATATATGGAAGGAAAAAAAGTACATGAAACCCTGGAAGTGAACGGAAGCATCGGGATTTTAAAAAATAAATTACTTCATTATTCCGTTTCAGATTATGAGTCATACAAAAAGAAAATGGTTCACTACGGAGTTTTAAAAGGAAAAGAACTGGCTGCAAAAGGGAAAAAGTACAGTGTTTTAGTTCAATATCTTAAAACAGCTTTTAAATTCTTTAAAGCCTATATAATGAGACTTGGTGTTTTAGACGGAAAGGAAGGATATCAGCTGTCTTACCTTCAATCTTTAAGTGTGTTTGAAACATATGAATCATTAAAAAAAGAGCAAAATTAGTTGGATGAAGATTTGTATCATTAGTTATGATTTTTGGGATTATGATAAGTATATTGTTGAAACATTATGCAAACGGGGTATTGATGCGCACCATATAAAAATCAGCTCCGTTACTCACTCCAACTTCAACGAAAGGGCAGTCAATGCTTTAAGCAAAACTTTTTTAAATAAAAACCTTAAAACAGAAAAGAGACAGAAGTATGTTCTTGACTCTTTGGAACAGCTTGGCCATCAGGACCAGATATTGGTTCTGAATCCTGATACCTTTGATCTTTCTACCCTTCAAAAGATCCGGGAATATACAGACAGGCTGATTACGTATCTTTATGACAATCTTGAAAGGGTTCCTGTAGAGGATAAACTTTATCTTTTTGATAAAATCTTCTCTTTTGACAGGATGGATGTGGAGCAGCACGGTTTTGAAAAAATCACCAACTACATCTACCTTCCCCATACCCCGGAAGAAACCCAGCATCCGGAAATGGATCTCTTCTACATCACTTCTTATGACAACCGAAGAGTTTCTATGATCAAATTACTGGCTAAAAAACTGATCGATCAGGGGCTGAAGTTCCAGATCATGGTGATCGGAAAAAAATCATGGAAGCACCAGCTTACCAATATTTTCATTAAAGTTCCTAAAAATCTTTTCCTGATCTTCAGTATCAAAAAGATTCCTCATAACGATCTTCCCAAATATTATAAAAACTCAAAGGTTCTTCTGGACCTGATGCGTGAAGGACAATACGGACTCAGCTTCAGAGTGTTTGAAGCCATGGCCCTTGAAAAGAAAATCATTACCGATAATGAAGCCATTAGCACCTATGATTTTTACAATCCCAATAATATTTTGATTTTAAATGAAAATATTAGTAATCTTGACAAATCTTTCTTTGAAAAACCTTACGAAAAAATTCCGGATGAAATCTACAACCGATATACGCTGGACAGTTGGGTGAACAAAGTCTTTGAGCTGGACACTAAAAACTAACAAATGGGGATCTTAAAAAAAATAAAAAAACACTTCGAGAGAAACGAAAGACTCAAACATCTTCAGACTCAGGATATCGTCAACATTCAGCTGTATGACGCTTCCCAAAAAACAATTCTTTTTGCCTCAAGAGATTTTCCTGCCCATGATAAAGAGTCCGGTGCCAACAGGCTGAAGGAGCTTATTCTGATCTACAGAGAACTGGGATACAACTGTATTCTTTTTGCCCCCCATATCTTTGAAGACAATTCTTATGTAAAGTTTTATCAGCAGCATAATGTCATTGTTTTTGTTGAAAACAGCAGGCATAAGAATATCTATGATTTTCTGTCTTCGTTTAAAAATATAGATTATGTATGGTTCAACGGTCCGCTTGCCCTGAATCTGTTCTATAAGAAAATGAAAAGCATCCTGCCGGACACCCGTTTTATTTACGATATGGTAGACATTCATTTTTTAAGGTTTAAAAGGGCCATAGAACTTGAACCGAACCGTATTTCATTAAAGAAAAATTATAAACATTTCTTCCGCCTCGAGACGGTTGTTGCCCCGCAGCTGGATTATATCATTGCCATTTCCGACAAAGAAAAAGAAATCATGGCACAGTATGCGGATCAACACAAAATCATTACCGTTTCCAATATCCACTATCCTAAAATAGATATTTCTGAAAGGAAAAGTTTTAATGAAAGCAAAGGAATTATTTTCATCGGCTCTATCCACGAACCGAATATTGATGCAGTAAAGTTTCTTTATGAAAAGATCATGCCTCTTGTGTGGGAAACCAAACCTGAGCTGGAAGTAAGCATCATTGGTAATGTGGCTGAAAAGCTAGATATCAGACAATTTCCGAAATTTAAGTTTTTAGGTTTTGTGGAAAGCATTGAAGAGCTGTTTATGACTTCAAAGATCATGGTAGCTCCGCTCAGATTCGGTGCAGGAGTGAAAGGAAAGATCGGGCAGGCTTTTGAATATTTCTTCCCTGTTGTCACTACAGATATCGGTGCCGAAGGAATGAAACTTACGGATCAAAAAAATGTATTGATAGCCAATGATGAAAAGAGTTTCGCAGACGCTATCCTTGAACTGGACAGTAATGAAGAACTCTGGAACACCTTAAGCCGGAATTCCGTTGACAGTCTGAGAGCATTTTCTCCCGAAGAGGTAAAAGAAAAGCTCAAAAGATTATAATTCAATTTATTAAATGTAAATTACATCACTTTTCTGACGACTTACATTCAATATTACTTACAATAACTAATCGCTAGAATGAACTCAAATAAAAGAATATTATTTTTTTTTCCTGAAAACCCGTTTTCAAAACGAGCGGGCAATGTAGCAAGATCGTATACCAATCTCAGACATTTAAAATCTTTAGGATTGAATATTGACCTGGTAGGCGTTGATGAGTTTTACAGAGGCTTTGATGATTCGGTTGAAAGTATAGACAAAAATATCATTGACGATTTTCTGATCCTGAAAAGAAGACCGGTAAGAGACTTATCAAGCTACACCTACTGGAAATACAAGATCATAAAGATGTTCACGAAGCAAAAAACAGAAAATAACGGCTACTTTTATACCCGGTATTTCCTGGATACATTTGCCGGGTTCTATCAGAAAAAAAAATACGACTATGTCCTGATCAACTATGAATTCTGGACAGATCTTATCAGAAAAATAGATCTGAAGGGTGCAACCACCATTGTTGATACGCATGACTGGATTACCCTCAATGAATATTACAAAAATAAAAAACTCAATATCGGGGAAAAATTTAATGAAGAAATTCAGAATCTTGCATTCTATGACAAGGTGATTACCATATCCAACGAAGAAAATTTTATTTTTAAAAGCTTTTTAGGAGACAAGGTTATCAATATTCCGCCCAGTTTCCCTGAAAACTTTGAAACTGAAGCTACTGAGAAAAAATATGATCTTATTTTCGTAGGTTCAGATAATCCGTTCAATGTGGATGCGCTCAATTGGTTTATAGACCATGTACTGCCACTGCTGAATAAAGACATCAGAATATGTGTGATAGGAAGGATCTGCAATCGTATTCCAGACCATGACAGTATTGAAAAGTTCTTCTTTGTGGATAATCTTAAAGACTATTACCATAAAAGTAAAATAGCCATCTGCCCGATGCTTGGCGGAACCGGTATCAAAATAAAAGTGGTGGAAGCCTTATCTTTCGGTATACCGGTAGTGGGAACCGATAAAGCTGTGGACGGATTCTTTCAGAAAACAGGAAACGGATGCCAGGTAAGTGATGATCCCCAAAAGTTTGCTGATATGATTATGCAGTTAAACAACGATCCTGCTTTGTATGAAAAACAAAAAGAGGATGCCATCCGGTTCTTTAAAAACAATTTCACGGAAGACAAAGCCATTGAGCTTTGGAAATCAATTTTAAATTAATATACCATGGCTGCAGCTCCTTTAATTTTATTTATAAAAACCTACAGACCGGATTTTGAAAGAACACAGATTCTTTTGCAATCTATAGAGAAGCATAATAAAGACAATATTCCCGTTATTATTTCTGTAAATGATCCTGATTTTGATTTCTTTAAGGAGAGAATCAGCCATTATAAAGTGATTAAAGATTCGGAAGTAATTCAATGCGATATTAAAGACGGCTGGAGATACCAGCAAATTATAAAAGTAAACGTCTACCGTTTGGGGATCTGTGAAAATTATCTGTGTGTGGATGCAGATTCAGAGTTCATCCGGGATTTTTATTACTCAGACTTTATGTATGATGACAAAACACCTTATACCATCATGCATGAATCCAAATCTTTTCTGGAGACTATGGAAAACATAGGCATAGATTCTGAGAAGATTTTCTTTAAGGAGGCTTTAAGAGCTACCCGTCCTTTTTTCGGAAATAAAGGAAAAGAATGGGATTATGGCCCATCACCCTATCTTTGGAGCTGTAAGGTTTGGGAACATTTAATTGAAGTATATTTAAAGGAGCAAAATAAAAGCTTTGAAGATTTCTTTAGCGATATTGACGCTATAACCACCCCTTCAGAATGTGTGATATACGGAGAATATCTTCTCAAGACAAGATTGATCGATATCTATCCCATAGAAGGATTTTTTAAAGTATATCATTACGAAAAACAATATGCGCTCGAGAAAAAGTTTTATCATATTGACAAACTGAAAAAAAATTATTTAGGAGTGATTTTTCAGAGTAACTGGAAAATGAAAAAGAGAAAATTCTTATTATTCAAATGAAAATATCAATAGTAACAGCCTATTACAACCGGAAAAAATTATTTGAAAATACCCTTTCAAGTATTGTAAGCCAATCTCCGGACCCATCAATGGAACTGGAAGTTATTGCTGTGGATGATGGCAGTGATGAAGAGGAAAGGCTGGAAGACCTCACGGAACAATATCCTTTCCTGAAGGTCATCAGGCTAGAAAAAGCGGATAAATGGTATTTCAACTCATGTATTCCGTTTAATATCGGCTTCAGAGAGGCTAAGGGCGACATTGTGATCTTACAGAATCCTGAATGCCTTCATTATGGTGATGTATTAAAATATACCCAAAAACATATCAATGACAGTAATTATATAAGCTTCTCCTGTTTTTCGCTTGGAATAGAAAGTACGGATAATCTGCATACCCTATTGGAAAGCCCTGAAAAACTTCAGAAATTAATGGCGGACAATAATGTAGGATATATCGGAGATGGCCTTGACTGCTGGTACAATCATTCTGTGACCAATCCCAAAGGCTATCATTTTTGTGCAGCAATTACAAAGAAAAACTTATATGATTTAGGAGGTTTTGACGAAAGGTTTGCAAGAGGAATTGCTTTTGATGACAATGAATTTCTACACAGGGTCAAATTAAAAGGTTTACAGATAGAGATTATTGATCAGCCTATCGTACTTCATCAGAACCATTATCAAAAAATATCGTATACTACAGATAAAAATCTGCTGGATGACGAAACCTACCAGAAAAGACTTAAGCTGGCTGAAAAAAACAGAATTTTATTTGAGCTGGTTACCAAGTCGGATAAACCATGGAGGGCCAATTATTTTCACGAAAATGAAGAGCATAAAGTGAAAAGGAACTTCATTGAAAAAATAAAGTACAAAATAAAAAAACGTCTCTGACAGATAAGCTCTGGAAAATATAATACCCGTGAAAATGGTTTATATTTTTACAGAAGAAAAATTAAAAACATTACAGGTTATGCAGTTGAGTGTGAATTATCATGGCTTTTTTAACGGCAACTTTGGAATTTCCGAAGCAACCCGGCTGAATGCTTTAGCCCTGGAAGCGATCGGTATCAGAGTTAACCGGATTAATTATTCCAGTGAAACCTTTGAGAGAATTGAAGATACTGCTTCAGAAAACGACGCTTCAATTAATATTTTCCATATCAATATTAATTTCATCAGTGATTTTTTCTCCAAAAACCAGGATCTGAAACTGAATGACTATTACAATATTATATACTGGGCCTGGGAATTTCCGGAGGTTTCAGACAAGGTCATCAAGATTTTAGGGGTTTTTGATGAGCTTTGGGTTCCGAGTGATTTCTGCGTCAATATTTTCACACAATATACCGGAATTCCTGTTATCAGGTTCTCACATCCTATTCAGAAACTGGCAGAGTCAAAAGATTTTGACCCGGCTCAATACGGTATTTCCGGCAATCAGAAAATTTATCTCACTATTTTTGATTCACTGAGTACCACCATCAGGAAAAATCCCGAAGCCACCCTTGAAGCCTTTACATCGGTCTTTAAAGACAGCAAAGACAGCGTTTTAATTGTTAAAACCCATAATCTTGAAAGAAGTAAGGATGCCCAAAAAGCATTGGAAAGCTATACCAGCATTCCGAATGTCATCATCATCAATGAGCATTTTTCAAAAGAAAAATTACATTCTTTAATTCAGCAGTCCGATGTTTTGATTTCACTTCATGGCTCAGAAGGTTTTGGCCTGACGATGGCGGAAGCTATGGCCTATGGAAAAATTGTGGTAGGAACAGGATACTCCGGTAATCTTGATTTTATGAATGTGAACAACAGTTTTCTTGTTCAATATGACTTCATAAAAACATCCAACACAAAAGGGCTGATTGACGAAGGGCTTACCCTGGCCAAACCAAGACTGACAGATGCGATTGAGAAACTGCAGTACATCAAGGATCATTTTGAATCCCTGAACAATATCAGAGAGAGTGCCAGACTTCAGATCGAAAATAATTTCTCCATTGGGTTTATTGGGAATTTATTTAAAATCAGATTAGGCTTTATTGAGAGTTCATATCTGAAAACAGAAGAGAATAAGACCTCCGGTAATGCCAACGATGTCTTTTATCTGAGTGAAATTGAAAAATTAAATAAGAGGGTCAACTATCTTGAACGCACCTTGTATAATAAGATCAGGAAAAAGATCAACCTGTTCTTTAAAAAGATAAAAAACAAATAGACGGAATAAAGTAAATTTTATTCACAAAGACAGACTCTTTTCATAAAAACAATAAACTACCCATGAAAACGGGTAGTTTATTGTTTTATAGCCCGATTCCTGCAGAATCCTTCTAAACAATTCATTTTTTTGGGTTACTTTAAGTAAATTTGCACAAAATTTTAATTGAAATGGAGAAAGTAAGAGTACGTTTTGCTCCAAGTCCTACGGGACCTTTACATTTGGGAGGCGTAAGAACCGCATTATATGATTACCTTTTTGCAAAAAACCAGGGGGGAGAATTTGTATTGAGAATTGAAGATACAGATACCGCCAGATATGTGGAAGGTGCTGAAGAATATATTGAAGAAGCTTTGGAATGGTGCGGAATCATCCCTGATGAAAGCCCTAAGAAAGGAGGAAAATTTGCCCCTTACAGACAATCTGAAAGAAGAGATATCTATGACAGATATACAGAGCAGATCTTAAAAACAGAGTATGCTTATATGGCATTTGACACTCCGGAAGAACTGGATGCCATCCGTGCAGAATTCGAAGCAAAAGGGGAAGTTTTCTCTTATGACAATAAGACAAGAAACCGCTTAAGAAACAGTCTTGCCCTTTCTGAAGAAGAAGTTCAGCAATTACTGGATGCAAAAACTCCGTATGTTGTAAGATTCAAAATGCCTGTAGACAGAGTATTGAACCTGGAGGACATCATCCGCGGAAAATCATCTGTAAATACCAATACTTTAGATGATAAAGTTCTGGTAAAAAATGACGGAATGCCTACTTACCACTTCGCCAACATCATTGATGACCACGAAATGGAAATCTCCCACGTGATCCGTGGTGAAGAATGGCTGCCATCTTTAGGACTGCACACTTTATTATATGAGGCAATGGGCTGGGAAGCGCCACAGTTTGCCCACCTTTCCTTAATTTTAAAACCTGATGTTTCTGCCTTAATCAATAAAGATAATATTGACGGAATCACAAAATCTTTCACGGATGAATTTGTGGCGAAAAACGATCAATTCTCTTTTGATGAAGCTGCACCGATCATCAAATCATTCTTCTCAGAAGTGAAAAGCCCGAGATTCAAATCAATGCTGGGGGAAAATGATAAAGACAATCCGTTAACTGCTGCTGTAAAACAGTTTTTAAAGAAAGGACTTTCAGGAAAATTAAGCAAAAGAGACGGTGATAAATTCGGATTCCCGGTATTCCCGCTTGATTTCAAAGATCCGGCAACAGGTGCTGTTTCTAAAGGATACAGAGAAAACGGCTATCTTCCTGATGCATTCATCAATATGGTTGCCTTATTAGGCTGGTCTCCTGCAGACGATAAAGAAGTTCTTTCTCTTGAGGAAATGGCTGAAGAATTTGATCTTCATAAAGTACATAAGGCTGGGGCCAGATTCAGCAAGGAAAAATCAGAATGGTTCAACCACCAGTATATTCAGATGAAAACGGATGAAGAACTCCTTGAGATGCTTAAAAATTCAGGTCTTGACTTATCTGACGTTTCGGACGAAAAGCTTTTAAAAGTAATTCCTCTGATGAAAGAAAGAGCAACTTTCCCTAAAGATCTCTATGAAAACGGGAAATTCTTCTTTGAAGCACCTACATCCTATGATGAAAAGGCATCTAAAAAAGCATGGAATGAAGACACATCTGCCATTTTAGGTGAACTGTCCGCAGCCCTTGAATCTACAGACTTTGTTGCTGAAACATTAAAGCAGACCATGCACGATTTCGCAGAAAACAAAGGACTGGGAATGGGTAAAGTAATGATGCCGCTTCGTTTAGCCCTGGTAGGTGAACTGAAAGGACCGGACGTTCCGGACATTCTGGAAATCATTGGAAAAGAGGAAAGTAGCGCCAGAATAAGCAATGCTATAAATAATTTTAAATAGAATTACCATAATTTTTCATACATTTGAAAGATTTAATTTACTTCAAGAAATGGAATATTTAAGTTTCGAACTTCCTATCAAAGAATTGATGGACCAATACCAGACGTGTTCTTTAGTAGGAGAAGAAAGTGGTGTTGATGTAAAATTAGCATGCAGCCAGATTGAGGATAAGATTTTAGAAAAGAAAAAAGAAATCTATGGCAATCTTACACCTTGGCAAAGAGTACAACTGTCCCGTCACCCGGATCGTCCTTATACCCTGGACTACATCAACGGAATGGCAGACAAAGGCAGTTTCTTAGAACTTCACGGAGACAGAAATTTCGCTGATGACCCGGCAATGATTGGAGGATTGATTACCCTTGATGGTCAGAGAGTGATGATCATAGGAACTCAAAAAGGAAGAACAACTAAGGAAAGACAGCACAGAAGATTCGGGATGCCCAATCCTGAAGGATACAGAAAAGCTTTAAGATTGATGAAGCTTGCTGAGAAATTCAACATTCCTGTGGTAACTTTAGTAGACACACCGGGAGCCTATCCGGGGCTGGAAGCTGAAGAAAGAGGACAGGGAGAAGCTATTGCAAGAAATATTTTTGAAATGGTTCAGCTGAAAACGCCGATCTTCACTTACATCATCGGAGAAGGTGCCAGTGGCGGAGCATTAGGAATAGGTGTAGGAAATAAGGTATATATGTTGGAAAATACATGGTATACGGTAATTGCACCGGAAAGCTGCTCTTCTATCCTATGGAGAAACTGGGATCACAAAGAAGATGCTGCCAACGCACTGAATCTTACTCCGGCAGATGCCTTAAGAGAAAAGTTCATCGACGGAATTATTGAGGAACCGCTTGGGGGCGCTCATTATGACCAGGAGACCACTTATTTAAACTTGAAAAATTCTATTTTACAAAATATCAAAGCATTCTCCAAATTTACAGGACAGGAGCTTGAAACCCAGAGACAGGATAAATTCATTGCGATGGGTCAGTTTAAAGGATAAAAAAAAAGGTTAAGAATTGCTTCTTAACCTTTTTTACTTTAGTTTCCTTCTCTTCTATTCAGACACATTGAGGGCAATCTCAATATCCTGAGTAATCTTCTTTAATGATGAATATTTGGCGTCACACACCATTGTTGTCAAAACATATTCTCCTTTATCGATCAGAATAAAGTTTTCCCCTTTCGCAGGAACACTCAGATTATAGTATTTCTTTCCGTTTATCTTTACAATCAGGTTACAGGAAGACCTGTTTTTAATATTGACATACGCCTCATTTTTATTGACATCATTATTAAAAAGATGGGTAAGCATGGCCGCTGTTTTCTTATTGGCCTCACTAGGACCCGCTTTAGCAGAAGTTCCCGCACTCTTTGCAGAATTTGCTGAGGCGTAGCTCGCCAGTCTTTCTTCTTTCAAAGCATTGATTGCGTTATTTACCTTGTCAGAATTATTGGTATTATTTTCAGTTTTAGCTGCAGATGTTTTATTGGCTGCAATTACTTTACCACTGTTCAGCTCGTTATTTTTAACGATGTTTTCAATTTTTTCTTTACTTATCGGTTTAATGGTAGGCTTTGCTTCAGGAGAATTATCGGCCATGATAATTTCCATCAGTCTTTTTTTAAAGTAATCATTCCGGGCATGCCCCGGGTTTTGTTTGATGAAGCCCGCAATCACCCTGGTCTCCTTTGAAGTTTCAGCATCCTGCTCTGTATAAATAATAACAGTCTCTTTTTCTACAACAGCTTTAGATTTTGTTTTTTTCTTTTTCTGGCTAAAACCAAGAGAAAAAATGCATATAAACAGAAGGAGGAAGATTTTTTTCATTAATCAAATCTTTAAAATAGTATTAAATATATTAATAACGTGAAAAGTCATTTTTTAGTTTATCATTAAAATCATTATCTTTGCACTGCTCTAAATTTAAGCTAAAAATTAATACTAATCTTAAATAAAAAATAATAGATATTATGTCTTATACACCAGTTGCTGCAGACGTAGCGAAATTAAGAAACCAAACAGGTGCAGGTATGATGGACTGCAAAAAAGCTCTAGTTGAAGCTGAAGGAGACTTCGAAAAAGCGGTAGATATCCTTAGAAAAAAAGGACAGAAAGTTGCTGCTAACAGAGCTGACAGAGAGTCTACTGAAGGTGCAGTAATCGCAAGAGTAAACGAGGACAACACTTTAGGTGCTATCATCTCTTTAAATTGTGAGACTGACTTCGTTGCTAAAAACGAAGCTTTCATCGAGCTAGCTTACGAATTGGCTGAAATGGCTATCTTCGCTGCTACTAAAGAAGAGCTTTTAGCGACTGACTTCCACGGGATCACTGTTGCTGAGAAATTAGTAGAGCAAACAGGAGTTATCGGTGAGAAAATCGAGATCGGATCTTTCGAAAGAATCCAGGGAGATTTCTTAGGAGCTTACATCCACGCTGGAAACAAAATCGCTGCCATCACTTCTCTTTCTGCTAAAGTAGACGGAGCTGACGAAGCTGCTAAAGCTGTTTCTATGCAGGTTGCTGCAATGAACCCAATCGCTCTTGACGAGAATGCAGTTTCTCAGGAAACTATCGACAGAGAGTTAGAGATCGAAAGACACAAACTTACTGAAGAAGGTAAGCCTGCAAACATTATCGATAATATCCTTAAAGGTAAAATGCAGAGATTCTACAAAGACAACACTTTGGTACACCAGGACTTCATTAAAGACGGAAGTATCTCAGTTGCTGACTATGTAAAATCTGTAAACGGAGACCTGAAAGTAACAGGATTTGTAAGAGTAAGCTTATAATCTGTACACTTTAAAAATATCTGATCCCGGTGAAAATTTCACCGGGATTTTTTTATGAAAAAACGGTGATCATTAACGCAATATGAAGCCAATTTTAAATATTAAGCAATTATACCACAAACTCGATTTCAATGTTTTTTTTATATAAAAAATTGATTATTAATGCTTAAATTTGCGGCCCCTTATAATAACGCATGAAAAAATTTCTACTCGCTTTTTGCACTTTTATTGGCTTAATCGTTAATGCACAACTGGATAATGAGCACTGGTTTGCTCCTATGTCTGCAAGCTCTCTTCAGGGAACACCTGAATGTTTCTTATATTTATCAACCAATGAAACCACTCCGTTCTCGGTACAGATTTCTAATAACAACACTGTATTTTCTACGGTACAGGTAAGTAAAAACAATCCTGTGCAGCTTACCATTCCGAACAATTACATGATTGCTTCCACACCCAACAGCCTGTTCACGGCAAACTCTATGGGGCTGCATGTAAAAGGAACCAAAAAATTCTTTGCCAACTTCAGGTTTTCAGTTCCCCAACAGGCTGAAATTATTACTTCTAAAGGAATGGCAGGGGTTGGAAAAACATTTTTTGTTGGAACAGCTCCCACAACCTCTCCAAAAGACTATGTAAATTCCACCGTAGGAGTAACGGCCACGGAAGACAATACCACAGTAACCGTATCGGGCTACAACCCTAATATTATTTTCTCTAACGGCACCAGTTCGGCCAGCAAAACCTTCACCCTGAGTAAAGGAAAATCTTATATTCTTGATGTGAACAGCAATATGGGCGGAACGAGTAACAGAAGAGGATTATTAGGAGCCAAAATTGTTGCCAACAAGCCGATATCGGTAACCAACGGAAATTTTAACGGCCTTTATACTGCTCAAAACAATACCAACGTAGATGTATTAATGGATCAGGCCGTGCCTACGGAAAGACTTGGGAAAGATTTCATCATGGTAAAAGGAAACGGACCTAATAGTGTAGGAATGGAAAAAGCAATGATCATTGCTACAGAAAACGGCACCACCCTTACCGTAAACGGAAATCCCGTGAACGGGGTCAATCTGAATGCAGGTGACTATTATATGATTGAGGGTAACAACTACATCAATCAGGGGAACGGAAATTATAATATGAGTATTTCCTCCAGTAAAAATGTCTATGTATATCAGCTTCTTGCAGGTGCATCCGGAAGTACGGTTTACCAGACAGGAGGGATGAACTTTATCCCGCCATTGAGCTGTTTCTTACCTAAAGAAATTAATGAAATAGGATATATTAATAAGATTGGTAATACATCTTATGATACTAAGCTTAATATTATTACCCAAACCGGAGCAACAGTAACCGTAAACGGAGCCCCTGTTACAGGATTTGTGCCTGTAAACGGGAATCCTAACTGGGTGACCTATTCAAAGGCCAATGTTACCGGAAATATTACCGTAACGTCTACCAAACCTGTCACTGCCGGAATTGCAGCAGGAAACGGGGCCGTGGGATATGGAGGCTATTTTGCAGGATTCTCTTCCATTCCGGTAATTACCAAAACCGGAGACTGTTATCATGGAGTTTTGCTGGAAGTGGAAAGTGGCTCTGATGCTTATCAATGGTACCTTAACGGTGCTATAATTGCCGGAGAGACCAACCCTACCATCAATCCTGATTTATATGGTTCAGGACTGTATACCTGTTACATTACTAAAAACAATTGTGAATCCAGATTTACGGCTCCCTATGACCATACAGTATGTCCGCCGATCACCACTACAGTCTACGATATCGGATCATGTAATACCAAGGTGATCAATCCGGTGCTCACCAATTCTACCCAGACTGTTGACCCTGCCTATACCGCTGTAATTGTACAGCCTACCAACGGAACGCTTACCATCAACCCAACAACAGGACAGATTGTTTATACACCTAATCCAGGCATCACAGCTGATATCACAGATACATTTACTTATTACATTCAGGGGGATGGCAATCCTGCAGCGTTTGAATATTTTAATATTGTAGTCAACACCCATGTACTGCAAACGAACAATGCTTCCATGAGCTCATGTGCAGCGGCCAACGGAAATGGTACATTTGACCTTACTACGGCTGTTGTAACCGCGGACCCAACTGCCACGAAAACGTATTTCACCAATGCCAACCTTACAGGTCAGATTATGGTTCCTGCTTCATATTCAGGACCGTCCGGAACAGTATATGTGAAAGTAACCTCTGTATACGGATGTTCCCAAACAGCTACGATCACTTTAGATACCTATCCCACTCCAAATCTTAATACCAGTAACTTCAACTCAACTATTTGTGATAATAATTTTGAAGGTATTGTTAATGTTAATTTTGCCACTGTCACTCCGCAGATTGTAACCAATCCTGCCAATTTCCAGGTAAGATATTACCTCAGCCAGGCAGATGCCAATGCAGGAAATAACAATTCGCTTCCTGTCAACTGGGCTTTTACAACCAATACAACCGTATATGTAAGAGTATCTGCCAATGTAGGGGGATGCCCTCCTGCTTTAGGACAGATCAACTTTACCATCGGAAATAAAATACCTCTGATAACCGGTAATGCAAAAGCTGAAATCTGCGACAATGACCTTAATGGATCTGAAACTGTAAATCTTAATGATTATAAAAACCTTTTCACCACTGATCCGGGGGTAGCGCTGTCTTTTTATTCTTCACTGACCAATGCCCAAACCGGAACCAATCCTATTGCAGCATCACAGGTACTTACAGCCGCAGGTGGTGTCTTTTATATAAGGTTCCAGAGTACAGCATGTCCTAATACCGCTGTTCTGACTCTTAATCTGAAAGCGCCTAAAAAATCTGCGACCCTTACTGACAGGGTTATCTGCTCTAATGAGAAAATCATGCTGGATGCAGGCCCAGGCTTTACTTCATACCTATGGAGTACCGGTGCTACTTCCCAATCTGTTTCTGTGGGGGCAGGCACTTATTATGTAGATTTAGGATTCAACGGGTGCGTATATCGCCAGACTGTAAATGTAACAGCATCTCAGGCTCCCAGTATTTCCCGAATTGATGTGACAGGTTCTACGGCTACGGTTTTTGTAACCGGAGGAACTGCTCCTTATAAATACTCATTAAACGGAATCAATTATCAGACCTCTAATGTCTTCACTGGATTATCCAGAGGGCTGCATACTGTATATGTATTAGGAGCAGACGGATGCAGTCATGTGACTAAAGAATTCCTGGTCATCAACCTCATCAATACCATTACTCCGAACGGAGACGGTATCAATGATGTATTAAACTACTCTGAATTAAGAATAAAACAGAATGTCATGATTGAAGTTGCAGACCGTTATGGAGCTTCGGTATACAAATCTTCTGATAAAAACTATATATGGGACGGAAAATCCAACGGCAGAAGCCTTCCTACAGGAACTTACTGGTATGTAATACAATGGACAGAGCCTGACACAAAATTACCAGTTTCATATTCAGGATGGCTTTTAATTAAAAATAGGGAATAATTTTTTAACATTTCTTTATATTTTATTAAAAGTATTTCATTTTTTATTTTAATTTTGTAGAAATCCTAATTCCATAAACATGAAAAGATTTCTACTCAGTTTGGTATTAATTTTTTTTACAATTAATACTCTTTTTGCACAAAGGGATACCGAGCACTGGATTGCTCCATACTATGATAGTTTCGGAGGCTATACAAATATGCTATACCTTTCCACTGATTCGGTAACTCCTTTTGATGTAGTCATATACAATAACAACGCTGTTGTTACAACCGTGACCATCAGTAAAGGAAACCCGCAAACTTACAAAGTAACCAATAACCTTATTTCCACAGGAACGCTTACAGAAGCCTTCAATGTGGGTACCAAAGGGCTTTATTTAAAGGGTGCAAAACCTTTTTATTGCAGCTTAAGATTAGCTCAGAGCATCCATGGGGAGGTTATCACCAGTAAAGGAAAGGCCGGGATAGGGAAGAAATTCTTTGTTGCCCAAAGTCCTAATACAAATCTGGATTCTTATTATAACTTTACAGCCGGAAT
This sequence comes from Chryseobacterium arthrosphaerae, assembly GCF_001684965.1. Lineage (NCBI taxonomy): Bacteria > Pseudomonadati > Bacteroidota > Flavobacteriia > Flavobacteriales > Weeksellaceae > Chryseobacterium > Chryseobacterium arthrosphaerae. The sequence continues at coordinate 3,346,107 of NZ_MAYG01000001.1, forward strand.
CCTTGCTACTGAAGATAATACCAATGTAACGGTAACCTGGAACAATACTCCAGGAGTAGTGTTCATCAATGGATCTGCAGTTACCGGTAATACCCATTCTGTCACTTTACAAAAAGGGCAGTCTTTCATTTACGCAGGATCAGGTAGCCAGGATGCTAACAAAAATGGTTTTATGGGAGCCAAAATAGTTTCTGACAAACCTATAACCCTTACCAACGGAAGTTGTAACGGTAACTTCTCAGCCACTCCAAGTGGAACAGACCCGGTTCTTGACCAATCGGTTCCTGTAGACAGACTTGGAAATACCTTTGCAATGGTAAAAACAAGATCTACGCAGCCTTCACTGAACATGGAAGGAGGTCTTATCATTGCTACGGAAGACAATACAGAGGTTTACCTGAATGATTCTACGACTCCAGCCGCTACTTTGGATGCCGGACAATGGTATAGAATCAATGAAACCAGTTATGTTACTCCGCCTGGGGCAACCAATCACAAGAACATGTTCATTTCAACGACTAAAAATGTTTACGTGTATCAGTTTATTGGTATTGATAATAATGCTGCTACTAACGGATTCAACTATATTCCGCCTTTGAACTGCTTCCTTCCAAGAAAAATTGACGAAATCGGAAAAATTGATGAAATGCCTCTTGGAACAGGAGGAGCAAGTGTTACACAGGGAGATTTAGTTGTAAAATTAAATATCTTAACAGAAGCTGGAGCAACCGTACTTGTAAATAATAACCCTCCTGCAGCAACTGACGGGCCTTTCCCGCTAACCGGAAACACAAACTGGGTAACTTACGCAATAACCGGAGTAACAGGAAATATTGCAATCACCTCTACAAAAGCAGTAACCGCCGGGATCAATGGTGGATATAGTACCGCAGGATACGGAGGTTATTTTGCAGGATTCTCATCCATCCCTCTTATTTCTAAAAAGACAGGAGAATGTGTTCCTGGTATTATTCTGGAAGTAGATGACGGATATGAAACTTACCAATGGTTCCGTGAGGGTGTAGCCATCACAGGTGCAACGTCTTATACTTACACTCCTACACAATCCGGAAATTATACGGTAAGAGTAACAATGGGAACATGTCCTCCTGTTACAACACCTGTTTATAAAGTACAGAACTGTTTAAAAGAAACAACACAGACGCTTAATGCCTGTTCAACTAAAATTATTACTCCTACATTTACTTCATCAACCCAAACAGTGGTTCCAAGTACAGTAGTAATTTTAACACCGCCTGCACATGGTACAGCTGTAGTAAACTCAAACGGAACAATTACCTATACTCCTACAACAGGATATTTAGGTCCGGATAAAATCATCTATAAATTCTGCGGAAATTCAGTAGAGTTCACAGATTGCGAACAGGTGACTTTAAACCTGACTGTAGTACCATTTATTGTATATGATGCAGTGATCAAATCATGCTGGTATGATGTAGATCCTTACGCATACTTCGATCTTACTAAGGCTAAGCTTTCTGATTACGGAGCTATTACCAAAAAATACTACCGTACACTGAATGACCTTACAGCGGGAATCAACGAGATAACAACACCTGACAACTTCCCTTCAACCGGAGGATTTGTATATGTGAAAGTAACAACTGCTGAAGGCTGTACAGCTAATGCAAAAATTCAGTTGATCACACTTCCAATCAAGAAGTCTCCGGTATTGGTAGATCAGTATATCTGTATTGATGCTACAACCAATCTTGATGCGGGTCCTGGATATGACTCATATCAATGGAGTACAGGAGCTAATACTCCGGGAATCAGAAACGTAGGCGTTGGAGAATATACCGTAATTCTTGGTAAAGACGGATGTTTCCTTACACAGACTGTAAGAGTAAGAAAAGTGGAAGATCCGGTAATCCAGACAATTGAGATCAATAACAACAGTGCATCAGTTATTGTAAACGGTGGTAAACCTCCTTACAAATATGCTGTTGACGGAACTGTCAACTGGCAGGATTCCAATACATTTACAGGATTAAGCAGAGGACAGCACACCTTCTACGTGAAAGATGCCAACAACTGTACGCCTATATCTGTAGAGATCACAATTCCTAACCTGTTGAACGCAATCACTCCGAACGGAGATAATGTAAATGACTTCATCGACTACAGCGAATTAGCTTACAAAGAAAATCTTACGTTTGTAGTTTATGACAGATACGGAAATATGGTATTCACAGGAAACAAATTCAACAACTACAAGTGGGACGGAAGACATTTCGACAAAAAACTTGTAACAGGAACTTACTGGTATCACGTTAACTGGAATGAGTCTAACAAAGACAAAACTCCTATCAAGTACACAGGCTGGATTCTTGTAAAAAACAGAGAATAATCTACTGAAACTATAGTTAAAAAAACCACGATTACTGCAATCGTGGTTTTTTTATTAATATATTAACAGATTATTTAAAATATTTCAAAAACCAATCAATTATTCTTATATTTTTGTAAAAACCATAATATCCTACAATCTATGAAAAAAACTTTACCCTTTTTTCTATTATTTTTTGCCACCATCAATCTGCTCTTTGCCCAGAGAGACACAGAGCATTGGTTTGCACCCATGGCAGCGAGATCTGGCAAAGTAGTCACTCCTATGCAGGCACTTTACTTTTCTACAGATTCTGTTACACCTTTCAGTGTGGATATCTACAGTAACAATACCGTGCTGGGGACTGTCACAATAAGTAAAGGATCTCCGCAGACTTTCAACGTTCCTTTAAACAGAATGGTAGCCAGTACCAACGGGGAACTGTTCACTCCGGGAAACAAAGGCTTATACACCAAAGGCACCAAACCTTATTTCGTAACCTACAGGTTCTCGGTAAGCCAGCATGGCGAGATTTTAACATCCAAAGGAAAGGCGGGAATCGGTACAAAATTTTATGCCGTAACAGCTCCTATTGAAGAACTCGATGCTGATTATAATTTTACTACCGGAATCCTCGCAACGGAAGACAATACGCATGTAACGGTTTCCAACTATTCTTCAAATATTATTTTTACCAACGGATGGACGGGAGTTACCAATCCTACCCTTACGTTTACTTTAAATAAAGGTCAGTCTTATATTATTGAAGGAATAGGGAATCAGACGGTCAACAAAGAAGCTTTTATCGGTGCTAAGATTGAATCCGACAAACCCATATCAGTAACCAACGGAAATTTCAATGGCCAATTTGCCATGGCAGCCGGCGGCTCTTACCAGGGGTCTGATATTATCATGGACCAGTCTGTTCCGGTAGACCGTCTTGGGAATGAATTTGTAGTGGTAAAAGGAAACGGAGACATCAGCCGGAGAATGGAAGATGCCCTGATTGTGGCCACAGAAGGAGGCACTCAGGTATACATCAATAACGGTACAACCCCGGTTGCTACATTGGCAGAAGGTGAAAGCTACCGGGTCAACAAAATTAATAATACCAATTACATCAATCAGGGGAACAATCATTATAACATGTACATCAGAACCACTAAAAATGTATATGTATACCAGCTGATGGCCGGAGTAGCAGCCAGTAATGCCACATTGGGCTTTAACTATATTCCTCCATTGAACTGCTATCTTCCAAGAAAGATTGATGAGATCGGAAAAATCAAAGACCTTCCCTATTCTACTACCCTCAGCGGACATATTGTAAAGCTGAATATTTTAACAGAAACAGGGGCCGCAGTTACTGTAAACGGAGCTCCATTACCCGCAGCACAGGGACCTTATCCGGTAACAGGTACTCCGAATTGGGTATCTTATTCCGTACCGGATATTACTGGGAATGTTACCATAGCCTCTACCAAAGCTGTAACCGCCGGGATCTCCGGAGGAAGTGGTGTGGTAGGATACGGCGGATATTTCTCAGGATTCTCTTCTATTCCTGTTATTGCCAAACAAAATGGGGAATGTATTCCGGGAATTGTTCTGGAAGTGGATGACAGTTTTGACACCTACCAGTGGTATAGAGAAAACATTCCTATTCCAGGTGCCAATGCCAACAGTTATACTCCTACACAATCAGGAAATTATTCTGTAAAAATCACCGTTGGGTCATGTCCTCCGGTTATTACTCCTGTATATAAAGTATATACCTGTCTTAAAAAAACAACGATGAATGACACGGTATGTAACGGGGTTAAACAAATTGTACCTACTTTCACCAGCTCTACTCAAACCGTCGTTCCGGGAACAGTAACAATTCTTACTCCTCCCGCTCATGGCAATGCGGTTCTTGATCCTACTACAGGGGTTATAAGCTATGCACCTAATTCCGGCTATTTCGGGACAGACACCATCGTGTATCAGTTCTGCGGAAATAATCCTGATTTTACAGATTGTGAACAGATAACCCTTAACCTTACAGTTTCTGAAAATCCTAAAGTAAATGATGCCACTGTAAGAACCTGTTTCCTTGATTCTAATATTGCAACAGGTTTATTTAACCTTACCAATGTAAATGTCACCACAGCAACAGGAGTTACTAAAAAATATTATCCATCGCTTACAGATGCCCACGCAGGAACAAATGAAATTTTAACTCCGGCCAATTATGTTGCCCCTAACGGAGTGGTTTATGTAAAAGTAATCAATGCAAACGGATGCTATAGCGTTGCAGTGATAACACTTGTTGTACTCCCTCCGGTACAATCCGATGTTCTTAAAGATAAAATCATCTGTATGGAAGATACAACAACCCTTGACGCCGGGCCTGGCTTTAAAAGCTATGAATGGAGCACGGGAGCAACTACTCAGATGATCAATAACGTAGGAGTCGGGGTTTATTGGGTAAAACTGAAGACCGGGGAATGTGTAACGATGCAGACAGTAAAAGTCTATGCTTCTGAACAGCCTGTTATTTCGGATATTGATATTTCAAACAATACCATAACCGTTAATGTAATAGGAGGTACCCCACCCTATAAATATTCCATTGATCATATCAACTGGCAGGATTCCAATGTGTTCACGAATGTGGCGAGAGGAAATGTAAGTGTATATGTAAAGGATAATTATAACTGTGAACCGATCAAAGTGGACATTACCGTTCCTAATCTGATCAACGTCATTACGCCTAATGAAGATGGTAAGAATGATTTTATCGATTACTCAGCCCTGGCTGTGAAAAACAATCTGGTCTGTAATATTTTTGACCGCTACGGAAGCAAAATATTCCAGGCTGATAAAACCAATGGCTACAAATGGGACGGAACTTCCGGAGGTAAAAGAATTCCTACAGGAAACTACTGGTATGAAATAGGATGGAACGAGCCCAATAATAAACATACTGCTGTAAAATACACCGGCTGGATTATGGTGAAAAACAGAGAGTAGTATTTAAATCCTATACTTTTAAAACCACGATTTTGAAATCGTGGTTTTTTTATCATATTTTCAAGCGTACAATGCTTTTTATTATTAAATTTGTGATAAAGACTAATACTGAATGAAGAAAATTCTATCTTTTTTACTTATATTTTATATTTTCACCTCTGCTTTCGCCCAACTGGACAGGGAACATTGGTTTGCCCCGATGATTGACAGGAGTGGAGCGCCCAATCCATACCAGAAACTTTATTTATCTACCAATAGAACCACTCCCTTCCCGGTCAGTATTTTCAACAATAATGTCCTGATCGGAACGGTGAATATCAGTAAAAATAATCCCCAGAAATTTGATGTATTAAGAAATTATATCATCACGACCCAGCAGACAGACCTGTTTACTCCTACTACAAAGGGATTGTACCTGAAGGCTGAGTTTCCGTTTTATGCCAACCTGAGATTTTCAGTATTCAATCATGCGGAAATTATTACTTCAAAAGGAATTCCCTCTACAGGAAAAAGCTTTTTTGCCGCTTCAGTTCCTATCTCTGTGAGCAACAGCATTCTGAACTTTATGACCAGTGTACTGGCTACAGAAGACAATACAACGGTAACCATTTCCGGGTACAGTCCAGCGGTACAGTTTTCAAACGGGACCACCGGCGCTGCTAATCCAACCATGACCTTTACTCTTAACAAAGGGCAATCTTATATCATTGACGGAATCGGTGATATTGCCGGAAACTTCAATGGTTTTATTGGTTCGAAAATTATTTCAGACAAACCCGTGAATGTGACGAACGGAAATTTTAACGGACAATATGCAGGAAATTACCCTACAAGCTCTGATATTTTAATGGATCAGGCTGTTCCGGTCAACAGGCTCGGAAGCGAATTTGCTCTGGTTAAAGGTAACGGAGGCATTGGTGCCAATATGGAAGGCGCTGTCGTCATTGCTACTGAAGATAATACCCAGGTATTTGTCAATAATGAGGTTTTGCCCGTTGCTACGCTGAATACAGGAAAATATTTTGTAATCCCTGACACGAAATACAGCCTGCAGGGGAACGGCCATTATAATCTGTACATCAAAACCACCAAAAATGCTTATGTCTATCAGATTTTAGCCGGTGATTCAGGATCAGGAAACGAAGTGGCTACCGGAGGTTTTAATTTTATTCCTGCTTTGAACTGCTATCTTCCCAAACAGATCAATGAGCTGGGATTCATCAATGAAAATTTTGTTCATTCCAACGGGAACCCCGGCGGAATTCTTAATATTCCCACAAAACTTAACCTGATTACAGAAAGAGGAGCCACTGTTACGGTAAATGGGGCAACACCTCCGGCCATCACAGGACCTTATGATATGACGGGAACCACAAACTGGGTTACTTATGGAATTCCCAATGTAACCGGTACCATCACAGTTGTTTCCAATAAAGCAATCACTGCGGGTATCACTGCAGGAAGTGACGCTGTAGGATACGGAGGTTTCTTTGCAGGATTTCCTACCCAGCCGGTTATCCTGAAATCAGGTGGAGACTGTGCTCCCGGAATAGTACTTACGGTAGATCCTATCATCTATGATACCTATCAATGGTACAGAAATGGCATCCTTATCAGCGGTGCCACCTCTTCATCCTTCAGCCCTACCCAATCCGGATATTATACCTGTTCCGTGACAATGGGAAGCTGTGCACCTCTAGTGACGGAGCAGTTTAAAGTACAAAGCTGTACAAAACTGAGTACAGCCTCTTATAACATATGTACTTCACAGACGATAACACCAGCCTTCAGCAATTCCACACAAACTCCGGTTCCAGGTACCGTTGCCATCACTACTCCCCCTACCCTTGGGACTGCAGTGATCAACCCTGCCACAGGAGTTATCACCTATACCGCCAATACTCCGGGTACTGCAGCAACTGATACATTTACCTATACATTCTGCGGAAATGATCCTGATTTCCCTGATTGCGAAACGGTAACCGTAACCATTAATATTTTAGCTCTTACCGTAACCAATGCAACATTACATGCCTGTGATATTAACGGTCAGGGAACATTTAACCTCACTACGGCCAATGTAACCAACAACAGTCCTGTTACCATCACCTATTACCCTACATTAGCAGATGCACAGGCTGAAAATCCTGCAGCACTGATCAATACGCCGAATACCTATACTGCTCCGAACGGCACAATCATCTACGCTGTTGTAAAAAACAATATCGGCTGTAAAAGTATTGCCCAGATAACCCTGTCACTTTTCAACAAAGCTATTGTGCTGGACAATTACAATGGAGTTTTCTGTGATGATAATCTGGACGGAACCGTTACTGTCATCCTATCCAATATTACCGGGATCGTTCTTAATAATCCTGCCTATTTTACCAATGTAAGGTATTATGCCAATCTTACGGATGCCAATGCCGGAAATACCAATACACTTCCTAACAGCTGGAGCTATACCGCAACAACCACTATCTATATCAGAGTAGATTCTCCTGACGGATGTGCTACAGTTATTAAACCATTACAGTTCAGCATCGGAAACAGGCTTACATTAATCACCAAATCCGTTACGGAAAGTGTATGTGACGATGATCTGGATGGCATCAAAACAGTAAATCTGGCTCAGTTTATTCCTCAGTTTACCTTAGATCCGAACATCACGTCTACATTCCATGGAACTTTAGCAGATGCTCAAAATGATGTGAATGCGATTGCCGCAACAGTCAATATTACAGCTTCCCAGACCTATTATATCCGTTTTGAAAAAAATGGAGTTTGTCCGGAAGTGGGTACAATCAAAATTACGATTAAAGTTCCTAAAAAATCTGACCTGCTGAAAGATCAGGCAATATGCCCGAAAACCACAACAACACTGGATGCCGGTCCTGGATTTGACAGATACCTATGGAGTACCGGAGCTACAACACCTTCGATCACCAATGTTCCTGTCGGAAGTTATTGGGTAGAATTAACCTCTAACGGATGTGTTTACAAACAGTATGTGAATGTTACTGAATTACCCAGTCCTGTAATCAGTTCCATTGAGATAGAAGGAATCACTGTAAAAGTTGGAGTAACGGGCGGTACTCCTCCTTATGAATACTCTTTGGATGGTGTGGTATGGCAAAGCTCAAACGTATTTTACAATGTACCGAGAGGTGCCCATACTGTATTTGTAAGAGACTCCAAGTTTTGCGAGGTCGTGAAGAAACCATTTGCGATCATCAACCTGATCAACACTATTACTCCGAATGGAGACGGATATAATGAAGTGATCAACTATTCTGCCCTGATGGCCAATGATAATCTGGTATTCCGGATTTTTGACCGATACGGAGCCGAAGTTTTCAGAGGTACTCCTGAAAATCAATATACCTGGGACGGAAGAGTGGGCGGCCGATATGTACCTACCGCTACTTACTGGTATTTCATCACCTGGACGGAATATGGATCTACTCTTTCAATAAAACATTCAAGCTGGCTGCTGGTAAAGCACCGGTAAATAAAACGGAAGAAAGGCGGAAAAAGCCTTATGTAATTTTCAGCCTTCTTTCTTCCGTTTTTTATACTTAATTACCCTATTTTTTAAGCCTGTTCCTGCTTTATAACACTCATTAACAATTTAATGCTAAAGTTTAATATAACTTTAACCTCTATTCTTTATCCAAATAGTCAGAAATTGCTGTATTTCTATGTAATTTTGCGCATTATATGAAGAAACTGTTTACTCTGCTGCTATTGGTTTTTCTGGCAAAAATTAATGCACAAACATATTCCGGTGAGGTATTCCTGAGAGACCATTCGATTTTATATCTTAATCAGGTATATGTTACCAATCTGAATACTCAGAAAACCGTTCTTACGGATTTCAACGGTAATTTTACGATTCCTGCCAATCCGGGAGATGTTGTCCGCTTTACCTCTATCGTTACTGAAAGAAAGGACATCAAACTTACTCCTGAGCTGATGCAGCAGAAAAACCTGGTAGAACTTAAAATTGCTTATTATGAGATCCAGGAAATTGTACTCAGCAGATTCAAGCCTACGGGAAATCTCCGTTATGACGTCAATTCTTTAAGGAAAGAAGATAAAGCCTATGCGCTTAAAAAAGTCATCGGACTTCCTGAACCTAAAGGTGACGGAACTCCTCCGGAACTGCCAGTAGCCGGGTTCAGAGACGGAGGTCTTACCTTCAGTCTGGAGAGTATCTACGATATGCTTTCAGGGGAGAGAAAGAAAAAACAACGTTACCAGGCTTATGAAAGAATGAACAGTTCTGTAGCCCAGATCAAAAATTATTTAGGTAAGGATTATTTCCTGAAATTTAAGATTCCTGAAAATTTAATTGACAACTTCCTTCAGTTTGTGTATACTTCTGAAAATATTCAGCCTTACGTCTTGGCAGGAAACTTTGAAGCCATCAAGGTGCCTATTGAAAAGTATCTTCCGATCTATCAGAGAAGACTTAAAAATTCTCATCTTCAGGAAGTCATCAACAATAAATAAAAAGACCGGCTTTACAAACATATATAAAGAACCATGCAATATTGCATGGTTCTTTATTATTGTACCTCCTAAAAGTTTTTCAACACTACTCTGTTTGATTTTTAATTTTCACAGTATATATTTCCGTAATATTCAAAAATATGTTTATTTTTATATCACAATCATGTGTTTAAAATAAAAAACACAGTATTCCGTTATCTATAAAACTAATTGACCAAACACAAATTAAGAGAAGTACAGACTGACAACTAATATTAATTAATGAAAAAAATACTTTTACTTCTTGCCTCGGTTTTGTTTTTTAGCCTGTCTGCCCAAAAAAGAGGGAAAGACTACAGCAACATTTTAAAAAGTAATAACATCTACGAGATCAATGCTTTTCTAAGGGATGCCCATCCTGATGATCCCCGAAGATCTGTTCTGAAACCACGGGTCATGGAAATGATGAAAGAATACATCAAAAATGCTCATCCGGCAGATCAGAAAGTAAAAGATATGCAGGAAATGCTTGCTTTGCTGCGAAGAAGACCTTCTACAAAAATTACTTTTGATGAAATGAATGCCATCATCAAGCAGAAGCAGATCGCCAAATATAAGGCAGAGTTGGCCGCAAAACAGCCGACCACTGTTTACACGCCCAGCAATGCTCAGAACACTTTCGTTGTAAATACTTCTGCCAATGCTGCTATCCCTAATGCTGAAGCCGAAGAATTCAATATGCTGATGGCGGTATCTCCTGTAGAACATCAGAACAGAACTGTAAAAATCCTCAATTCCCTCTTCGATAATGATCCCAATGCCAAGGAATCTATTGTGATGATCCAGAACAAATCGGACTGCAACATTATTGTAAGGATGGAAGGTGTAGGTACCACAAAATACAGACTGGCTGTACCTGCACACGGAGATGGTTCAATTGTGATACAAAAAGGGCAATATCTTTTCACCAGCCTGGTTTGCGGGGCACAGTATGCTTCTCAAAAAACCATACAGGGAGCCATCGTTGTAGCGCTGGGAAGCCAGTAGCCTCTATAGAAAACCCATCATATCTCTGTCTTTTGAAGTAAAAGGCAGAGTTTTTTGTGTAAAATTTACTATTTTTGCACTCATTTTATAACTCAATGGGCAAGAATAAATTAGCAAGATTTGCAGAAAACAAAATATTACCAAATGTAATCCAACCTACAAGAGAAGATGCCTTAAACGGTTTTGATCTTAAAGGAAAATGGAGAGAAAATTTCTTTAAAAATGACAATCCTGTCGTTCTGGAATTAGGTTGTGGAAAAGGAGAGTATTCTGTAGGACTTGCCAAAGCATTTCCTGAAAAAAACTTTATCGGGATTGATATTAAAGGAGCAAGATTCTGGTTCGGGGCTAAGGAAGCCGTAGAAAACAACATGAATAACGTTGCTTTTCTGAGAACACAGATCGAACTTGTTGATTATTTCTTCGCCGAAAATGAAGTGGATGAAATCTGGATTACATTCCCGGATCCCCAAATCAAATACAAGAGAACCAAACATAGATTAACGCATCCTGACTTTTTGAACCGGTATAAAAAGTTCCTGAAGCCCGGAGGAATCATTCATCTGAAAACCGATTCAGAATTCCTGCACGGTTACACACTGGGATATCTGCAGGGGGCAGGTTACGAAATTATATCAGCCCATCACGACATCTATGGAGCACCCGAATATGATCCGGACACGGAACATCTGAGAGATATCAAAACGTATTACGAGGAACTATTTTCAGCGAAAGGAAAAACAATTACCTATATAAAATTCCGGATAAGCTGATGAGATAAACTACATTGATGAAAAAAAAATTTTTAACCATTATATTCTTCGCATTTCTACTCCCAGGCTTTACATATGCCCAAAAAAGCAGTAAAGACATCTTAAAAAGCACAAATATCAGGGAAATTGAAGAATATTTAAAGAACGCACATCCGGATGATCCGAAGAGAAGTGTACTGAAGCCTAAGCTTATCGCCCTGAAAAATGCTGAATGGACAAAAGGGGCCCGTACAGCCAGGCCTATGGAAGCAAGACCCATCATCTCAGATATTCCTAAAAGTATCATGAGAAATCCCGGTTCTGATGATGCAGAAGAGTTTAAACGGCTTATTGTAGAATCATCTGCTGAACACAAGGAAAAAACAGTCAAGCTTCTGAACGCGATGTTCAATGAGGATATTACCCGCAAAGAGGCCATCCTTTTATTCAAAAATAATTCAGACTGCAACATTGTACTCAGGATAGAAGGAAAAGATTATTATAACCTTGCCGTGCCTGCTCACGGAGAAAATTTCATCGTCATCAATAAAGGGGCATACAGTCTTAGCAGTAATGTCTGCGATATGAAGTATAGCTCCCAGAAAGATATTAAAAAAAGTATCTTTGTGACGATTGACAATCCCAAGCTGCCTGAAACAGAACCAAAACCTGTACAGAAGGAAACTGTCAGGAAAAAGCCTTTGAAAAAAAGTAAAGTAAAAAAATAAAATGGGTATGAAAAAGCTATTAGTCTTTGCCGGAGTTTCATTAGTCCTTGCCAGCTGTAATGTGAATTATGGCGGGTATCCGGTCAGAACCTCCTATCCTGCCGGAAATTCCGGGAGTGCAGCTAATACAGCAAGAGAGTATAATGAACTGATGAAGACCTATAAACCTGAAACTGCTGAGGTACTTAACGATCTTTTGAATAGTGATGACCCTGGTAATCCCAGAACATCTATTTCTGTAGAGAACAGATCTCCATGCAATATGGTACTTACCGTAAGCGGAAACGGATTCTTTAAAAAGATTCCCATAGGCGCCGGAAAGATAGGTTATACAATGGTAACCAAAAACCAGAATTACAGATTATCCGGTATGCTGTGCAATTCTTCTTACCAGTCTACCAAATTTATTACAACCTCCTATTCTATTAAACTAAGCAATTAAATACAGATCCACATTGAGACATTGTGGGTTTTCTTTTGCCCTTATTTCAGCCTGTTTTACAAGTTGTGAACACATTTGAGAAGAAACTATACATATAAAAAATAAATGAGTCTTCTTCATAATAAGCAAATAAAAAAACGCTGGACCTAAATCCAGCGTTTTTCCTATATTAAAGAAAATCTTTAATTATTCTGCATCGAAATCAGCATCTGTATCAGCAGATACTTTTTCTCCTTCTTCTTTAGATTTTTCTTTATCAGCTTTTCTTTGAGACTGACCTTCTTTGATAGATTCAGAAACTACGCTAAGGATCATATCAATAGACTTGGAAGCATCATCGTTTCCTGGGATAACGAAGTCAACTTTTCTTGGGTCAGAGTTTGTATCAACAATACCGAAAACTGGAATACCTAGTTTCTTAGCTTCAGTTACTGCGATGTGTTCTCTTAAGATATCAACTACAAATACAGCAGATGGAAGTCTCACCATGTCAGCGATAGAACCTAAGTTCTTCTCAAGGTTAGCTCTTTGTCTGTCAACCTGTAATCTTTCTTTTTTAGATAAAGTTTCGAATGTACCGTCTTTTTTCATTTTGTCGATAGCATTCATCTTCTTTACAGCCTTTCTGATAGTAACGAAGTTCGTTAGCATACCACCTGGCCATCTTTCTGTAATATAAGGCATATTAAGTTCAGAAGCGTGTTTTGCAACTACTTCTTTCGCTTGCTTTTTAGTTGCTACGAAAAGAACTTTTTTACCTGCAGAAGTTAATTTTTCTAAAGCGCTGCACGCTTCATCCAATTTAACTGCTGTTTTATGTAAGTCTACAATGTGAATACCGTTTTTCTCCATAAAAATGTATGGAGCCATATTTGGGTTCCACTTTCTAGTCATGTGACCGAAGTGTACGCCAGCCTCTAAAAGGTCTTTTACATTTGCTTTTGCCATGTTTTCTGTTTTTGTTAGTTTACTTTCCGTCTTTTAAACAATCAACAACTTCTTTAGATGGGAGAAGCGTTTGGATGCTAAACGTAACGGGCAATTGGCGGTCTGCTTCCTGCTTTTGGCAATTGGCTTTGCGCCGAGATTAAGTTTAAATAAAATGTAGTACATTTCTGTAGCCAATAGCTAATAGCCATTCGCCAACAGCAAATCTTAACGTTTTGAGAATTGGAATCTCTTTCTTGCTTTTTTCTGACCTGGCTTCTTTCTTTCCACCATTCTTGCGTCTCTTGTAAGTAAACCAGCAGGCTTCAATGCTAATCTGAACTCAGCGTTGATTTCGCATAAAGCTCTTGAAATACCTAATCTGATAGCCTCTGCCTGACCTGTATTTCCACCACCGAATACGTTTACGGTAACGTCATACTGACCAACAGTCTCAGAAAGGATGAACGGTTGGTTTAATTTGTAAACCATCACGTCTGTAGAGAAATATTCTTTAGCATCTTTACCGTTTACTGTAATGTTTCCAGAACCTGGTCTTACATAAACTCTTGCTACAGAAGTTTTTCTTCTTCCGATTTTGTGAACTATAGACATAATTAATTATTTAAATTCGTTAACATTAATTGTTTTAGGCTGTTGAGCTTCATGTTTGTGCTCAGTTCCTTCATATAAATAAAGGTTCTTAAGGATAGCAGCTCCTAATCTGTTTTTAGGTAACATCCCTTTTACAGACTTCTCCAATACCTTTAAAGAATCTTTCTTTTGAAGTTCAGCCGCAGTCATAGACTTCTGTCCTCCAGGATATCCTGTATGCCAGATGTAAGTCTTATCAGCCCACTTGTTTCCGGAAAGTGTAATTTTCCCAGCATTCAAAACGATTACGTTATCACCACAATCTACGTGAGGTGTAAAGTTCGTTTTGTGCTTACCTCTCAAAATCTTTGCAACCGTAGAAGCTAGTCTTCCTAACGGCTGTCCTTCAGCGTCTACCACAACCCATTCTTTATTAGCAGTAGCTTTGTTCGCTGAAACAGTTTTGTAACTTAATGTATTCACACGTTTTAGTTAAAGATTAAACATAATTTACCCCTAAAAGGGTGTGCAAAGGTACAAATTATTTTTGTAATGAAAAAACATATTTTATTTAATCTATAGAATATCTGCTATTCAGCCCTCTAGCAATAGATTTTAACATTAATTAAGCTTTTGGCATAAATCTTGTAAAATGTTGTGCGATGAAAAAAAACGTTTAGAAGATTCTAAAAATACAAATGGTAAATAAAGAGTTTGTTCCCTCAACTCTTTTTTTATACTCCCAACTTCTCTCTGTTACATATACTTTAAAGATTTCCGCAAAAGCTTAATGATATCATTATTTTATATACTGAAATAATTATATTTGCGCCAAACGTTTTACCCATGAGCCACGGAAAAATCCGAGAAGATAAGACCTGCCTGAACTGCGGACACCAGGTGGAAGAACGCTTCTGCCCCCACTGCGGGCAGGAAAATATCGAAAGGCGTCAGCCATTCCACTTTCTGTTTACCCATTTTATTGAAGACTTCACGCATTATGACGGCCAGTTTTGGGGAACCGTAAAAAACCTGCTGTTCAAACCGGGAAAGCTTACCAACACTTATCTGCAGGGGAAAAGACAGATATTTGTACCTCCCGTTAAACTGTATATTTTCGTCAGTTTTATTACGTTTTTTGTATTTGCCCTGTTTCCTATGGTGAATATGGGTTCTTCAGACCGGAAAAGTGAAGAACATAGCAAAGCCGCCCATTTAAAAATAGCAAAACCTATTGGGACACAAAAGGTGATAGATAGCATACAGGCCAAAAAAATCCTGACCAAACAAGATTCTCTTGCGATTAAAAGTCTCAAGGCAATTCCTGATTCTGCCGATCTGGAAGAAATGATGGATATGGACAAAACAATAGAGACCGGAGACGGAATGTATAATACAAAAAAATCCTATGATTCTGCTACGGCAAAAAATCCGGGCTTTTTTGATTTTATCCAGACACCTGTAGTTCATAAATTCTATGAACTCAGAGATCATGGAATCACAAAAAAGGAGATTATGAACGGTATGATCGAAAAATCCTTTCACAACCTGCCCAAAGCACTTTTCATTTATCTTCCCCTGTTTGCATTCTTTCTTTGGATATTCCACAGTAAGAAAAAATGGTGGTATTTTGATCATGGAATCTTTACACTCCATTATTTCTCTTTTTTGCTCCTCACTATTTTGTTGATATTCCTGCTGGGAAAACTGGCTGCGTTAACGGAAATTAAAGTGATTAATGCTGTTTTGTATTTAGCAATGACAGCACTTATAATATATAGCATGGGATATTTCTTCATCGCTCACAGGCGGGTTTATCATGCACACGGAATTGTAAGCTTTTTTGTTGGAATGATATTACTGATGATCAATTTCTTCGCTTTTATGTTCTTGCTTGTAGGTCTGGCTCTGATCAGTTTCATGATGATTCATTAAATAAAAAATAAGGCTGTCACACTGGACAGCCTTATTTTTTTTAATTTTTATTTCCTTAATGATTTACTGCCTCTAAAGCTTGCAATAAGATAGTAGGCTACAAAGACCATTGAAAATTTCAGAATGGATGGAATAGCCAACTCAAGCTTAAAGATCAAAGTTCCCACCAGAACCAGAATTCCCATCACTACAAAAGACAGTCCCAATTTTTTCGGTAATGTAAAATCCGGAGTATCCAGGTAATACGCAACACCCCAGGCAGCACCAAAGGCTACTGCATAGTAAAGTTCCAGTCCGATATTCTCTGAACTTAAAAAGAAATAATTGATCAGGAAACTCACTACTGTTCCCAATGCGAAATATATCAAAGCTTTTTGCATGTCTGTAAAATATGGTGCAAAAATAAAGATTTTAATTTGAGTAAAGGAGGATCTGCCGATTCGTAAACAAAATCCTGCAAGTCTTTTTAATTCTGTAACTGCCGAACCTGAGGACTTTGAAATTCCTAAACCTGAAATTGGAGATATATTATTAAATAACCCAACATAAACAATTGAAAATCATAAAAATAAATTCAAACACAGGGTTGTTTTTTTATTATTATATTTGAAAACTTAGAAACTTTCTAAAATTTTTATGGAAACCCAAAAATATACTCCAACCAATAAGGTAAGAATCGTAACAGCTGCGTCTTTATTTGACGGGCATGATGCTGCGATCAATATTATGCGTCGTGTCATCCAGGGCACAGGATGCGAAGTGATCCATTTAGGACATGACAAATCAGCAGAAGAAGTTGTAAACACAGCGATCCAGGAGGATGCCAACGCTATTGCATTAACTTCCTATCAGGGTGGTCACAATGAATATTTTAAATATATCTATGACCTGCTTAGGGAAAAAAATTCGCCACAGATCAAAATTTTCGGCGGCGGCGGCGGTGTAATCCTTCCGGAAGAAATCAAAGATCTGATGTCTTATGGGATCGACAGGATTTATTCTCCGGATGACGGCCGTGAGCTGGGCCTTCAGGGAATGATCGATGATCTGGTACACAGATCGGATTTTGCAACAGGAAAAGATGTTACAGCAAAAGATCTGGATGATATCAGTTTTGAAAACCCTTCAAGCATCGCACAGATTATCTCCGCCGTTGAAAACTTTTCAGAAGAAAAACCTGAATTGGTAAAAGCCATCGATGAAGAATCAAAGCACCTGAACATCCCTATTATTGGTATCACAGGTACCGGAGGAGCTGGGAAATCTTCTTTGACAGATGAATTGGTGAGACGTTTCTTACGTTCCAATACAGATAAAAAAATAGCCATTATTTCCATTGACCCTTCCAAAAAGAAGACCGGAGGAGCACTTTTAGGAGACAGAATCCGTATGAATGCGATCAATGACCCGAGAGTCTATATGCGTTCTATGGCAACCAGGGAGAATAACGTTTCGGTTTCTCCGTTCATCCATTCCGCATTGAATGTGTTGAAACTTGCCCACCCAGACGTGATCATTCTTGAGACTTCCGGGATCGGACAGTCCGGATCAGAGGTTTCTGATTTTGCTGATGTATCTATGTATGTAATGACTCCTGAATATGGAGCATCTACGCAGCTGGAAAAAATTGACATGCTGGACTATGCAGATCTTGTCGCTTTAAATAAATCAGACAAAAGAGGGGCACTTGATGCCCTTCAGGCGGTAAGAAAACAGTTCCAGAGAAACCACCTTTTATGGGAAAGCCCGTTAGACGATATGCCGGTATATGCAACCAAGGCATCTCAGTTTAATGATCATGGAACAACTGAACTGTACAACAGACTTGTTTCAAAAGTCAATGAAAAATTCCCGGAATTAAGCCTAAAGACTTTTGTAGAACAGGAAGTTACGGAAGAAGTAACGATTATTCCTCCGAAAAGAGTCCGCTACCTTTCTGAAATTGTAGAAAACAACAAACAATATGATGCCAACATTGAAAAGCAGGCTGAACTGGCCAGAAAAATGTACCATATTGAAGGGGTAAAGGCTATCATTTCCAATGAAGTTTTAGAAGCTGAATATCAGAAGGCAGAAAAAGAACTTCAGCAGGAAAATATTGATTTCCTTAAAACATGGGATGATACCAAAAAGGCTTTCCATGCAGAGTTCTATTCTTATTTCGTAAGAGGAAAAGAAATTAAAGTGGAGACATCAACAGAATCTCTATCCCATTTGAGAATTCCGAAAATTGCACTGCCAAAATATAACGACTGGGGTGACCTGATCAAATGGAAAGGCCAGGAAAACCTTCCGGGAAGCTTCCCTTATACGGCAGGAATCTATCCGTTCAAAAGAACCGGTGAAGATCCTACAAGGATGTTTGCAGGAGAAGGAGGCCCGGAAAGAACCAACAGAAGATTCCACTACGTTTCTGCAGAAATGCCTGCAAAACGTCTGTCTACAGCATTTGATTCTGTGACATTATATGGCCAGGATCCGGCTTTACCACCGGATATTTATGGTAAGATCGGAAATGCGGGAGTTTCTATTGCCACTTTAGATGATGCAAAAAAACTGTACTCGGGATTTGATCTGGTAAATGCATTGACATCCGTTTCCATGACGATCAACGGCCCTGCACCGATGCTATTGGCTTTCTTTATGAATGCGGCCATCGATCAGAATGTGGAAAAATACATTAAAGAGAATGGCTTAGAAGCTAAGGTAGAAGCTAAACTTAAGGAAAAATTTGACGATAAAGGTTTGGAAAGACCGAAATATAACGGTGAACTTCCTCCATCCAACAATGGTTTGGGACTACAGCTTTTAGGACTTACCGGTGATGAAGTAATTCCTGCTGATGTATATGCTGAAATCAAAGCCAAAACCATAGCTACTGTACGTGGTACCGTTCAGGCTGATATTTTAAAGGAGGACCAGGCTCAGAACACCTGTATCTTCTCTACTGAATTTGCTCTAAGATTAATGGGTGACGTTCAGGAATATTTCATCAAAGAAAAAGTAAGAAACTTCTACTCTGTTTCCATTTCCGGATATCACATTGCTGAAGCCGGTGCCAACCCTGTTTCCCAGCTGGCATTTACATTGGCCAATGGTTTCACCTATGTGGAATACTATTTGTCAAGAGGAATGGATATCAATGATTTTGCCCCTAACTTATCTTTCTTCTTCTCCAACGGTATCGACCCTGAATATTCAGTGATCGGACGTGTAGCACGAAGAATCTGGGCAAAAGCCATGAAACTGAAATACGGTGCTGACGAAAGAAGCCAGATGCTGAAATACCATATCCAGACTTCAGGACGTTCTCTTCACGCCCAGGAAATTGATTTCAATGATATCAGAACAACGCTTCAGGCGCTGTATGCGATCTATGACAACTGTAATTCCCTTCACACGAATGCTTATGACGAGGCGATCACAACTCCTACCGAGCAATCGGTAAGAAGAGCAATGGCGATCCAGCTTATTATCAACAAAGAGTTAGGATTGGCTAAAAACGAGAATCCGCTTCAGGGATCATTCATCATTGAAGAATTAACAGATCTTGTAGAAGAGGCCGTATACACTGAATTCGACAGAATCACTGAAAGAGGCGGAGTTCTGGGTGCAATGGAAACCATGTACCAGCGTTCGAAAATCCAGGAAGAATCTATGCATTACGAATGGCTGAAGCATACGGGAGAATATCCGATCATCGGGGTAAATACTTTCTTAGGAAAAGATGGTTCTCCAACTGTACTTCCAGGCGAGGTCATCCGTTCTACCGAAGAAGAAAAGCAGGCTCAGATAGAGTTTCTTCATAACTTCCAGAAAGCGAATGAAAGCAAATCTGAAGAAGCACTGAGAACATTACAACATGCTGCCATCAACCAGCAAAACCTTTTCGAAGTGATGATGGATGCTGTGAAATACTGCTCTCTAGGACAAATCACCAACGCTTTGTTTGAAGTGGGTGGTAAGTACAGAAGAAATATGTAGTCGTACATTTTTTATAAATTAAAAACCTCAAAGAAATCCTTTGAGGTTTTTTTGTTTAAAATATTAAATATCTATGTTTGTTCTATGAAACCGAAAGCCCTTTTCAACTGGAGCAGCGGAAAAGATTCTGCCCTTGCCCTTTACAGAATACTGCAGGAAGATCAATATGAAATTACCACCCTGCTGACGAGCATCAATCACGAATTCCAGAGAATTTCCATGCATGGTGTACATGTATCTCTTCTGGAACAGCAAGCCACAGCACTTGGTATTCCCCTTGTAAAAATGGAACTTCCGAAAGAGCCTTCTATGGAGGAATATCAGGACATCATGAACAAAACAATGACAGAAATAAAATCACAGGGCATTACTCATTCTGTTTTCGGGGATATTTTCCTGGAAGACCTGCGTAAATACAGGGAAGACCAGTTGAACACCATCGGCATGCAGGCTGTATTTCCCCTTTGGAAAGAGCATACTTCCGACCTCATCCGTGAGTTTTTACATCTCGGCTTTAAAACCATTGTGACCTGTGTGAACGGAACCTATCTTGATAAAAGTTTTGCAGGCAGGATTATTGACGAAAAATTCCTTGACGACCTTCCTGAAAATGTAGATCCTTGTGGGGAAAACGGAGAATTTCATACGTTTACTTTTGACGGACCTGTTTTCAAAAGTCCGGTCATGTTTGAAATTGGGGAAACAGTAAAGAAAACATATCCTAAACCGAAAGCAGAAGCCGGGGAAGAGGATGGAGCGTATACTTTCTGGTTCTGTGACCTGGTTTCAAAATAATCCCACAAACCTCTTTTCGCTGCCAATTCACGAATTTCTTTTTCTGTAAGAGGATCATATAAAAATTATTCGTGAATTTGTGGGGATTATAATTAAGTAATCGTACACCGTAACTGCTGTCATGAAAGTTTCATTTTAAATGTAATTCATTCATAATATCCGATAGAAAAAGGGAGATTTTTCCGGTATTTAGGCATCTTAGCACACATTTTGCTTCCCTTAAGCCTTTCTGAAGATTTTCGTATCTTTAGGTATACCATTAACAATCTTAAAAAATAAAACACCCGTGATCAGAAATTTAGTATTCCTTTCCCTCATCTTCATTGTATTTTCCTGTAAGACAGAAACTCCCCAGCCTCCTTTGGATAAGAAAGCTATTGTTGATTCTACCATAACAGCCTTTCAAAAGACCTTGCTGGAACAACAGATTGATTCTGTTTTCAAAAAGTATCATTTCAATGGAAGCATTGCCGTTTTTAAAGACTCTTTACCGCTTTACAGAAAAGAAAGCGGATATTCTGATTTTAAAAGAAAAACCAAGATCGACAGCAATACTGTCTTTGCCATCGGATCGGTAAGTAAACAATTCACGGCAGTTCTGATCTTACTTCAGATGGAACAGGGTAAACTGAACGTTACGGATAAGGCTTCAAAATACCTGAAGGAATTCCAGAACAAAGAATATGAAAATATAACGATTCACCAACTTCTTAACCATACATCGGGACTGAACCTGATGGGTGGAAAACTGATGTTCAAAAGCGGTTCGGATTTCTTTTATTCGAATGACGGGTTTAATGCGCTTGGAAAAATTGTGGAAAAGGTTTCCGGCAAATCTTATGATGACAATGTTCAGGAGCTTTTTAAAAAGGCGGGTATGACTCATTCTTCTACCGGAGATATTTTTAAAGGAGCTCATTTTGCGAGTGCCTATCTGGGGAACGCCAATGCTTCCGAAGAAGTCCCGAATATGCCTAAAAGACTGGGCGGAAAAGAAATCGGAACCCCTGCCGGCGGTGTACTTTCTACCATTCAGGATCTTCATATATGGAACAATGCCCTTTATGGCGGTAAAATTTTAAAACCTGAAACACTCAAGCTGTTTATGGCCAAAAGTGCAGAAAGACGCCATGCTATTTTTGGAAAAATGGGCTATGCCTATGGAATCATGCTGAACATCGGCAAACCCAATTCTTATTTTCACAGCGGATATATCAAGGGATCTCCATCTTTAAATATCTATTATCCTGATACGAAAACATCTGTCATTATCCTTTCCAATATAGCGGATGAGGCTAAAGGTAAAAGTATGATCTTCAAACCACACATTGAAGTGAAAAAGATTACGGATCATCTTGAAAATACACTGAATCAACTCAGATCAGCACATTAGTTTTCTTTGCATTGAAGTAAAGAAGCTGGATTTTAGCAGCCATAGCATATAAAATCATGGATGGTAGTTTTTATTTGTAATTTTAGGTGTTATTCAATTCTAATCAGCAGCAGAGCCAAGAAATTCCTGCATTTTTGACAGGTTTCTTTTATGGCCGTAAAAATTTAAAAGCGCAAAAACAGTCGCTGTCTGCATGATAAAGGAAAAAGGTAAACTGGAGAGAACCATTGAAATGTCAGTATAATCCGCATTTCTGAAAAAATTATAGCCATCACTTCCACTTCTCGTCACAATTTGCGACAAACCTACCGCACAGCTGATCATTAACCCCATATTTTTCTGATACAAGGTATAAAAGCACTTTCCACTGTATTTAAAATCTGTCCGCATGTATTTCCAGATCTTAAAATTTAGAATCCAGCTAGCTGCAAGGGCTAGCAGAAACAAACCATTCAATATCCTGAAAATGACCGTATACATTTCTTCACTCTTTAAAAGATACATCAGCAGTATATTAATTCCTAAGGAGAATACACCGATCACTAAAGAGTTCCTAAGCATCCTATTATATTTCGCACTGATGATTCTTCTGGCAATCAAAGGAAGTTTTGTTGGAAAAAACAGCCAGTAATTGACCATCTTAAACTCTCCATTCCATGATTCTTTTGCTTTTGAAAATGCCTCTTCAAAACTGAGATTTTCGTCCCACTGCAAATCTAAAATCTGATGAATGATATGTTCCCTGATCTCCACTAAAAGATCCAGCGAAAGATTCTTTGAAACAAGATAATCTGTAATTGTGTTTTCCTGAGCCTGGGTGATCATATGCTGAAGATGGTTTGAAGGTTAACCAGATAACTTTTCATTTCACTTTCCTGATCTGCCTGCTGTTTTTTCCCTTTTTCGGTCAGCAGATAGTACTTCCGGTCCCTGCCATTGATCTTCTGCATTTCAGAAGTAATCATCCCATCGCCTTCCAGTTTGTGGAGCAGAGGATAAAGGGCTCCTTCCGTCATTTCAAGCTCTCCCCGGGTAAGTTCTTTTGCCCGCTGGGTAATCTGGTAGCCATACATTTTAACCTCTTTTGAAAGCAGTTTCAAAATAATATTCTGTAAGGTTCCTTTATATAGGCTGTTCTTTTTCATGGAATCGTTTTATACATTACAAACTTATGCATAATTTTCTTATGTATATAAATTTATTTAAAAAAAAATTAAATTGCTTTATGAAAAAGATGTATTTCATTGCCATCTACCCTCCTGATAACATCATTGAAGAGATAAAGGTTTTTAAAAGAGATCTGGCAACAGTCTATGATAATTCCAAAGCTTTAAGTAATGAAGCCCATATTACTCTTTTTCCTCCTTTTTCCAGAGAAGCCGAACTGGAAAATGACATCCATACTGCGTTCCGGAAGATTAATACGGAAATGTCTCCTTTTGAGATGGAGATGAACGGTTTTGGAAATTTCCCCAATCCGAAAAACCCGGTGATTTTCGTAAAGCCTGAACCGAATGAACATTTAACAGCTCTTTATCATCAGGTGAAGAAACAGTTTAGCTTCATGGCCTATTCATTTACTCCACACATGACTGTAGGTTACCGGAACCTGACATGGGAAAATTATCTCCGGGCCTGGGAAGTGTATCAAAACAAGGAATACAAAACTAAATTCTTAGTCGATAAAATACTGCTACTGCGTCATGATGGCCACTGGGTTCCTATTGCTGAGAAAAAACTTGGAGAATTGTAAAAAAATAAAACCGGCTGCAATCACCGGTCTTATTTCTAAGTTTATTCTTTAATAATTTTCTGTGAGATCAGGAGCGTTTTATCATCTGTGACATTCAGCAGATAATTGCCTGCCGGTGCATTTTTAATATCAACCTTTAAGGTTTCCGGGTCTTTTAATTCATATCTGCCGGAAATCAGTTTTCCGGAAGCATCATAAATCTCAACTTTTATATTTTTTGAAAAGTTCTGTTTTCCTTTAACAAAGAATTCTCCATCTGCAGGATTCGGATAGATGCTGTATCTTCTCTCTTCTGCCTTTACTTCTGACACTTTAAGGGTAGATTTCGTCAGTGTCCAGGTGATATTGGTAAAATGAACCGTACTATGGTTGTCTACTTTCAAAAGTGGATTATTATCCGTTACCGAAAAAAGCAGGGTATTGTTACCATTATTCAGTTGAGAAGGGGTGACCGTAATGGTATTACCTGTTTCAGTAAGCGCTGTCCCGTTCAGTTTCCAGGAATTGAGTAATGTATTTGGAATGGGTAAGATTTCATTGACTGTAAAGGTAACATTGGCCGTAGCGTCCACAGAGGAAGCATTCGCAGGGGTATAAGAATCTACAGGGGATACCAGTGAATGGATTCTTTCAATAATAGCTTCTTTACACACGGAACAAAACTGCTGGTTAAGATACCTCATCTCACAGCTTTGATGCGGTCTGAACCATGTAGGGCTTTCTGCATGGGCATATATTCCGACTCCGTTCAATCCTACCCAGTTTTTCCATTTTATGGTAGCAGGATCTGAATTCTGTGTTTTATTAGCTGATTCAAGGGATCCGGCAAACCAGTATTCATCTGCGAGTTTTCCGAATGAGTGCCCCATTTCATGAACAACTATTTCATTGGCAGATGCATGTAAGGATGCAAAGGCATATGTTCCGCCACAACCGCCATATTCAGTAGAATTCCCTAATACATAGGTAATGTCATAATCAGGTATATTAGCTGCCAAAACCTGCCCTACTTTATTGGTGGTATTGCTGTAGAGGCATCTGTGAACATTCACGTCAAAAGTAGATCCGAGAAAATTATTAGGATTGGTCACCGGGATTACAGGCTCTGTAACGTCTGTTGCAGTTCCCGGGTGTTTTACCCCGGATTCGGCTGAAATAACTTTCACGGCATACGCATTAAAATAATTTTTATATTGTGTATACGGACTTTTGGTAAACAGGTAATTTACGGTTGCCTGTGCAGAGGTAACAAATGCATCCTGCTGGGTATCGGTAAAACCGTCTCCTAAAACAGCAATAACAACCCGTTTGCTATTGTCACCGGTCTGTAAAAGCGGTACTTTTTCAAATACCTGGGCCCAACAACTGCTGCTTATAAGAAGTGATAATAAAGCTTTTTTCATGATTATAGTTTTTGAGTGAATAATAACTGTACGCCTGCATCTGTTACTTTTTCTACTTTTACAAGCTGAACATTTTCAGAATAAGAAAATCTGGCGCTGAATTCCGTGCTTTGAAGGGAAGCTTTATGTCTGGAAATCCCCTCTTTTTCATATACTTCCATTACAGGATTCAAAGGGTCTTTGATAAGCTGTCTGCTCAATTCTTTACCTCCGGCCTCTGCAACGGTAATGATATAATCTCCTTTCCGGGCATCATTCCGGTCAAAAGAGGGCTGCAATTTCAGTTTTCCCTCTGAAACTTTACTGTGTTGAAGAATTACTTTTTCATGACCTGACTGATCTTTATCTGTTGTAAAGAAAAGATAAATGATGCGCTCACTTTTGGCCGGAGCAGACAGAGATTCTTTTTCGGTCCGTTGCAGTTCCATATTTTCCTTCTGAAAGCTACAAAGCAGAAAGACGGGAATGATTAATAAATTAAGTGCATTTTTCATATTTCATTTATTTAAGGTTTCATTTTAAAGGAAAGAGGTATGAAGATGGAGTAAGGAAGTTATGAGCCTTAAGGAACGGCTTTATGTTAATTCTTATGATCCTTTTAAACCCGATGAAAACAGTTTTTTTTAAAAAAATCAGCAATTGACATATCCTGTAGTAACTCCCGGCTTCATTTTTCAATTTCCTGTCAGATATTAAAGTTAAGAAAGTTTAAGATAACACGGGATGTTTTCCGGATAATTTTCCATCCCGTAAGAAGTTGGAAAATCATATCTTTGCAGCAATGATTTCAGAGAAAATAATTTTAGGGATTGACCCGGGAACAACGGTTATGGGATTTGGTATTATCTCCGTAAAGAAAGGTAAAATGGAGATGGTTTCTATCCATGAACTGATCTTAAAAAAATACCCCAATCACGAAACCAAACTCAAATATATTTTTGAAAGGACGCTGTCTCTTATCGACGAATTCCATCCTGATGAAGTTGCGCTGGAAGCTCCATTCTTTGGAAAAAATGTACAAAGTATGCTGAAACTGGGCCGTGCACAGGGTGTTGCCATGGCTGCCAGCCTTTACAGAAATATTCCTATCACAGAATATTCACCCAAAAAAATCAAAATGGCCATCACCGGAAACGGTAATGCCAGTAAGGAACAGGTAGCCGGGATGCTGCAAAATCTTCTTAATTTAAAGGAATTTCCTACGAAATACCTGGATGCCTCCGATGGTCTCGCCGTTGCGGTATGTCACCATTTTAATTCCGGAACGGTTGCCGATACCAAGTCTTATTCCGGATGGGAAAGTTTTTTGAAACAGAATCCGGACCGGTTGAAGTAATTTACCTCTTAGAATATAGAAAACCACTGCAAATGCAGTGGTTTTGTTTTTAATCAGTGACAAGGAATATACCTGTAATCAATCATTCAGTTTATTTCTCTATTTTCTGTCACTGTAGAAAGTGTATTTAAATAGTCAGAAAATATTGCTACAGTAGTAATATCCTCATATTCTACATATGCATGGTCCATTAGCTTACATTCAGTATCCAAAAAATCAATATCGATAGAATCTTCATAAACCTCAATGACTTTACCAATATAAACTATCTCTTCTTCACTGAGTGATAATTCACATAACAGATCTGAAGACTTAATAATTTTAAATAATTCTTCAAAGTTATCAGGTACTCTTCCTGTGATTATATCCTTTGAACCATCAAAATATGACTGAATCTTTCCCTTCATAACTTTACTTTTAAAGTCATTTGTTTCTATAGTTACATTTTCAATTTTTGCATTATTGATGAATTTCAATCCATCTAAGACGTAATCTACCGGATTAAAAATGATACCTGTAATAGCCTTACCTTTATTGAAACTGCTGCCAATAATACTTTCATTTCGGTTCTTCAAAAAATATTCTTCCATATTATTTTATTTTTTAAATCTAACAAGCCCATACAAAAAGTAAGGGCTTGTTGTTTATTATGGAATGAGCAAGGCGCTCGAACCAGTGGGCTCCTTATAGATTAACAGTTTTAATTATATGACAATGATATGATTCATCTTCATATGAAAAAGAAAAATACCAAACATTTCTTAACTTATCTAAAGGTGATATACCAATCTCTTCTATTCAAAAATTAAATTCATCTAAAAGATCTTCTTTAAAATCTATAAGTTCTTTATTTTCGATGTTGTTTTTTATAACATTTAATATTGCTTTTTTCGCCTGTAATATGTGCCTCCCATAAATTCAAAAATAATTGTATATAAATTCATCGCTTCTTACCTATTTCCTTTTGCGTTTCTACTATGGTTTTTCTCCTGTTTCCTGCGCTTTTGCTTTCCAATGTTTTACCTGCTTTTCTAGTTGGGCTTTTAATTTATTATCTTCT
This sequence comes from Chryseobacterium arthrosphaerae, assembly GCF_001684965.1. Taxonomy (NCBI): domain Bacteria; kingdom Pseudomonadati; phylum Bacteroidota; class Flavobacteriia; order Flavobacteriales; family Weeksellaceae; genus Chryseobacterium; species Chryseobacterium arthrosphaerae. The sequence goes on from NZ_MAYG01000001.1 coordinate 3,374,112, forward strand.
TTTGTTTTATTAGGTTTTCTCGATATAGAATACTTATACAGCAGTTGGACGAGGAAGACAAAACGACCGTCTTTAAAATCATTGACAAAATGCTCACCACCAAAAAATTTAAAGACTTCTTTAATAAAATGTTGCAGTTTTATAGTATAAAAAAACCTCGCAAAATGCGAGGAGTTTTTTATTTATACTTTTATAAACTTTGGGATATTACCAATGTCTACAACTATATCAACACATTCATTTTCAGTATATATTGCATAGTGTATCATTTCAACTTCATCATAAAAAGCACCTGTTTCTTTTAAAAAATCAATATAGCTGGAATTTTCAACAATATAAAAAATATTATTATCCATTATTTCAGAATTATTTTCTATAATTCTAAAAAGTATACTTTCATCAGAAATTCTGTAAGAAAAATAACTTTCGAAAATAACCTTGTATGAGATATTATCTCTACATATTGTTATATGTAATCCTTCAGAATTGTTGACTATTGTATCAATGTAAAAATTCTCACTATCATCAATAAAATTCCATTTCTCAAAAATATTTTTCATTATTTATATCTAATTTTTTGATACCTTCCATTTTTAATTCGTTCGATTGTTGGGTTTCCTCCATTTGCACCTTTACTTCCTGGTCTTACATTTACCCTGTTTCCATTTGAATCTAAACCTGTTCTTCCTTTCCCAAATTTAGTATTTATTTCTTTTTCATTCTGTAGCTTTATTTTCGAATCTTGTTCCCAATCGCTTATATCTTTTTCTTTTTGGGTAGATTTCCCTTTTGTTGGGTCTCCATCTTTTGCATCATTCCACACATCATCAAAATCTTTTTCTTCTTTAGGCACTTTCACACCATTTACATCCGTATCTTCTGCATCAGATTCAGAATTCAGATTTCTCATTCCGGCACCTGGGTCTGCAATGGTAGTGTAACCTGTGCTAGGAATTGTAAACTGGTTGACTGTCCACCAAACTCCTGCACCTAATAGCATAAAAGCACCAACAACATCCGCAGGACCTGGAGCCGGCGAATCAAATTGAGAAACCATTAGAGCCGACAATGCTAAACTTCCAGGACCAGAATCGCTACTTTTTGCCTTTCCAATCAAAGTAACTGTTGTACTTAAGGAGCTCCCATCTTTTGTATCAATCCAGTTTGTTCCGTTCCATATAAACTCCCCATCACTATCTTTCACTATTTCTCCATTAAAAGCTCCATCACGATTTGGATAGGCAATAATCCCAAAAGTTTCAGCCATCATTCCTGTAGGATCAATGAACTGTATTGGGTTATTCCAAACATAACTGTATGTTTCATGAGTATATTGGCTCTTTGGGTCAATCCCCCCCCATCTGCCTAAATCAGGCATGTAGAATCTTGCCCCATAGTCATACATTCCTGTCTCCTGAAGTTCCTTCCCGTTGTACTTGTATTGATAAGCATTCTGTGTAGTTCCATTATAATTGTGTATCAACCCAAATGGATAATAATTGTTTATATCCAAAATTTCCCCATCTTTCCAATTGTCCATACATCCCATTTTAGGTTTGCATTCAGTCACAATATAGCTTCTTGGCTGGATAATTCCATCTTTATTGGTATCCGAATAACTTACCCTTACATTTCCTAAGTGATCTGTAAAATTGTAAACATATTGCCCTTTAAGTGCATCAAAATACCCTTCATCTGTAGGAATAATTCTCAGCTTTACAACAGGTATTTCATTCGGATCAGGATTGTATGTTCCATCACCACTCCATGATTCAAAATCAAATGTAGACTTATACTGAAACCCGTTTAAATAATCTACTTCGAGCTTATTTCCAAAGAACTTTTTAATCTTTGTACCATCTGCCCGATACACATACTTAGTAATATCTGAGCTTCGGGTAATCTGTTTAGGTAAATTTAAATAATTATATTCAATAGAAGAAATATCTTTATCAGGATGTGATGTCATATTTCCATTATCATCATATAAAAGAGTATTGGGATTTGCCAAATATGGATATCCTGATGGGTTTTGCTGTTCATCAGTTATTTTCACCAATTTATTTCCTGTATAATCATATTTTAAGTTATCTATTACCCTTGCAATATTAGTCCCAGCTAAAGCAAAGTCTGATCTTTTGAGTCTTTGGATATTCCCGTTTAAATCATAATCAATGATCTCAAAAAATTCTTTAAAATTTTCTTGACCTGTCTTTTGATAGAATCCTGCAGAAAGTCTATTGAGATTATCATAGGAATATCCATATCTTTTCAATGGTTCATTCTCTTCTGTTAATGTTTTCCAAGATATTTCTGCAATATTACCATTGTATTTTGCTTTAACTTTCAAATCCGGATAATCCTGATTAGGAATTTCTAATCCTTCTATTTTATTATAGTTAATCTTGTACCCAAATAAATCTGTTCCTAAATTATCAGGATCATTGATCTGAGTAAGCCATCCTCTGATATTGTATTTATAACCTATAGTCTGTAATGGAGCTGCTATATTTATCCCACCAACTTTTTTGGTCTCAAGTTGAGATAACTCATTATATTTATTCTGCGTAAGTATCTCTACAGGATTATTATCGATTTGATGTTTATGAACAAGTAATCTATTCTGATGATCATAATCAAATGTTTCTGTGATTACTTTCTCTATATCCGTAGTAATTCTTTTATGCTTAGTTATGGTTACTTTAGGCATGCCTGAAAAATCCAAATCAGATAATACCCTTGTGTATCCTCCTAAATGGTTAATAGAGTGCGTTCCGACAACTCTCCCTTTTATGTCATAATAAGTATAATTTTTTGTCCAGTTGTCATCTTCAATATTCTTTACAAGATTCATTAAAGAAAGTCCTTTGGTGCTTCTTCCATCCGAAGAAGGAGAGCCTGTTAGAACAGTCATTTCAGGAGTATTGTCAGGGAATGCAGGATTAAAATTATAGGCAGGATAGGTATCATAATAGTTTAAAGATAATAATGTTACCCATTTTGTGGAGTTAGGGTAAGTACTATCCGGATTATCATAATATACATTCATACCTTGCCTTTCGAAAAAAGCTGTGTTAATTCTATTAACGTTGTTTAAGCCATATCCGTTAGCAAGCCCTTGCTCCTGTAGTCTTTCACCTCCAGTACATATTCCGGTAATTGCAACTCTTCCCAATGGATCATATTTAGTATACAGCCATTGTCCTTTTTTCCTTAATTCGGCATCCTGAGTGGCAACCAATCTATCCTGTTTATCATACACCACATATTCCCATCCTTTTCCTGGAAGCTTTTTTTCAACCAAGCGGCCTCTACCATCGTAACGGTATTGATAACACAATTCATCATGTTTGACAATGTTAGAAACAATATCTCCTCTCATACTGGCTATAGGAGGTAATATCCAAGCCAACTGATCATATTCATTATAAACATAATAGGTGCTTGCTCCACCATCTTTTCTAACCATAATAAGCTGCCCCTTCCTATTTTTAAATTCTATTTTCTTGTTTCCATCTTCATCTATTATTGTATTTTTATACAACTGATTATCTGTATACAACCAGTTCTCCCCAAGTACCGATTTTGTTGCACCATTTTCCCAGGTAGTAACTACTGTGAATTTTCTTACTTCATCAGCAACAGAAGCAGTATTATATTCGTACTTCACGGGCTTATTGCTCCAGTCATTTCCCTCCCGAATTTGTTGTTGGATTCTGTCTAAAGGCGAATTTTCCAGGATTTTTTCTGAATAGATCTTTTCTCCCCCATACACAGATGATGCATTTCCAAGTGGATCGGAAACAATTCCTCCATTTAAAGTTCCATTTTGTGGAACCGGCAGATAATTTTTGATCTGTCTTCCAAATTGATCATATTCAATATGAGTAACAACATCTTTTCCTTGCGGAGAAGCCTTTACGTTAGTAATTTGCTTTGACCTGCCTAATCCATCAAAATACTGTATAGATTCAATTTGCTTGGCAGTCGTACTTGTAGTAGTTACTGACTCGAGATAAGTTCGTTTATGAATATAGTTTTCAGTCTCAGTTATTTGTGCACATACCACATTTTTCACAAAAAACGTACAGATTAATATAAATATTTTTTTCATATGTTTTTAGTTTATTGGAAAAAATAATTCGTAATTGTATGATGTATTATTCGGTCTAGAAGTACCTGAATGCGTCTTCAAAATAACATCACCATCAGATTTAATTGTATAAAAGACTTGTCCATTATATGAAGAATAATCTGCTATTGGCTTACAAGGTCCATATATAGTAGCTATTTTAACACCTGTTGTCCACGGCAAATTTGTAGAATTAGGTCCTGAAGAAAATCCAAAAGATGCCTTATAATAAGAATTTGGAGAAACAGAAACGCTTCCGCCACCAGCTATTCCAATTGATGAATTAAAATTAAGACTGCAAGACACAGGAGTACATATTCCGTTGAGATTAGCAGCACTTTGTCCATTAATATTAATATCCTCCTGCGCTCTCTGATCTGCATCTGCCTGACTTATTGTTGAGGAATACTTGTAAGCTGGGACGATATACGTATAAGTACTGCCTAAACTGCCAGATCCACAATCCTTAATAAAACTTTTAGTTTTTTCGCTACTATAATACTTAATTGGTGCATAGTTATATTTATAATCCTGTATAATATTATTATTGACATCAACCACCTTTTCCAGTCTATTTCCTGCATCATATTTATAAAATGATCTAATTTTTGAAGGAGGAGACATACTTGTCATTCCTACCAATGGATCATAAGTATATGTAGTAATAGCAACATCAAAACTATGCTGTCTGCTTTGGAAAAGGTCAAGCTTTGTTCTAAACTGATCCTCAGTAGCAACATCAATATCTTTGTCAGAAGCAATACTTAATGCATTACTTTCATCAGATAACATTGTCATAAAATGATCAGTACCTTTACCTTCTATTTTAGCAATAGGTAGAGTTTTATTATATCCCCATATAATTCCAACAGTGCTTCCATTTCTATTGGTATATTGGATGAGATTTCCTTTATCATCATATTTATCATATTTGATGTCTGTAATAACAGTATTACTTTCCAGGTCATAAGATATTTTAGAGCTTGGAAGAATTGAGACAGGAATATCATATTTGGTTTCCTGCTTATCTATTAATTTTCCATTTTTCTTTTTCTCAATTTCAACTGGGGTATCTAAAACGTTAGCACTGACCAATTTTGCTATATTCTTATCTTTTGCATTTCTGTAAAATTCTTCCGTGGTATCCCCTGCTGTTATTGTTTTTTTTGAGACTAATCGTGCATCATCATAATTGAAAGTATTTTCTTCTTTTATGCTACCTCCCGGAAAAAAATCTTCTTTAGTACTACTTTTAAGATTACTAAAATAAGTTAATACATAGTTAGACGCTGAATATTCATCATATCCAATGCTTTTAGCAAAATAAAAAGGTTTAGTAACTTTCAAAGAATTTCTGATTTGATAATCATAGGAATATTCTTCTTTTTTCAAGGGAGTAACCTGCCCCTCTTTATAATAATTAACAGATAACAGCTTGCCCCTTCTGTCATCAAATGATTGTATATAGGAACTTGGAAACTTCATAAATTTTATAAAATTTTTCTGTTCCTGAGTCGAAATATTCTGATCAGGACTCATAATCTGATCAGGGTGATCATTAAAGTTAGAATACTTTTTTTCAATATACCCTTTACCTGTAGTTTCTTCAATAATTCTGGAATAACCAATAATAGCTCCTGTATTAAATCCAATACCAGAAGGAGTCTCAATATTAATAGTTTCATCAGGAGTTGTCATAAAGTTGATCTGTCCCGAAGAAGTGTTATCTTCATTAATATATTTATATTTAATTTCTTTACTTATTGTGTTTTGAGAATCATATAATCTCATCATATTAACTCTCGTACTTCCCAATATATACTTTTCTCCTTCATACATAAAATCATCATTCTCATAATCCAGTTCTAAAGAACCTCCAGTAGGATAAATCATTTTCTTTAACAAGCCTAATTTTGATACAGAAGATGGAGTTCTATCTATCTGAAATGAAGTAGCAAAGGCAGTTTTGTTTCTTAGTTGAAATGGTAAGATATTATCTTTAGGCAGATCAGGATAGAAATAAAATTTTGTATTTGGATAATAACGTAAATCATTAGGATGATAATCATTTTTTGAAAAAACAACATTAGAAGTATTATTATTAAAATAACCTAAAAAATCAACTTTAGACGTATTTCTTGGAGGAAATACATTATTATCATAATAAAAAGAATAAGTACCCAAAGAAGAATCAACTACTTTTTCAAGTTTAAGTCTTTTACAATAATAATCTCCGGATGAACAATTACCGGAATCAAAATATGAATAACTGAAATTGGCTTGCTTGATCGTATTACCATTTTTATTTTTCACCAAAATACTGCTCAAAGCATTGCCTCCATAATCAAGTCTTGTAATATCATAATTAAAATCAATAGTTTCTTTTTCCGTTATAATTTTTTTGAGTCTCTTTGCAACTAATTTCGATGATATCAGTCTGTTAAAAACCTGATCAGGAAAAGGATCACGTACAGGTCGTTTTAAGTCAAGAAAGGAAACTCCATAATTACCAAAATTTATATAGTTGAATAAGGTGAGTAAGGATAAATGTTCATAATTATTAGTATAACTTTCGTATTCAAAGTTTATTTCCTTTCCTGAGAATGGGTCTTTAATTTTGGCAAGATACCAACTGTTAACTTTCTGAATACTATGACTTGATAAATCCTGTGGATAATCTACAATATTTGAATATTCATAATCAATAAATGTGTATAGATATCCATTATCTCCTGTTATTTCAAATTTATCCGGCTGATAGAAAACAGTGGCACCCCCTACATTACCAAAGCTAGTGCTTTCAAAGAAACCACATGCTCTTTTAATATTCAGATTCACGTTATTATTGAGCTTAGCATTTGAAATAAAAAAATTTGCCTTTAATTGAGTATTACTTATTCTTGTAAAATAAAATCTATCTTTAAACCCAGGTGCTTCAACATAGTAAAAGTCGGGAGCCGAATCAATTAATCTATCATCATTTTCCCATATTCTATGGTTGATGCACAACTGAGAGTTAAAATCCTGTGTATCACTCAAAGCCTGCGGATAATCTGTTGACAGATAACCTCTTGACTGTCGATGCCAGGCATATGACTGCTCCGGCTCAAAACCAGGAGTAGTATAGTAGGCATATGTCTCTGTAAGATCATTCATATCATTAACTTTAACCGTTAAATTTCCTCCAGCATTTAAATTCCAGCCCAGCCCCACCGCCGTAGCAATATCAGCAGCTCTATTTCCCTTTGTAGTATATGAAAGTCCTATAGGAATGTTCAACTTTTCGAACCCAATTGTATAAATTGGTACTGAAATATTATTTTTCCCAATAAAATCAGGTTCAGGAAAGTCAACATATCTCATCATATTTGCTACCTCAGGAGTAGCAATATTATATATTTGTTTATCTGATATATTAGACTGTGATTGATACTTTGAGATAGAAAATAATGACAGTAATAGAATAATCTTAAATCTATTTTTTTTCATTTTTGTTTATTTTTTTATCAGCTTAGCATTCGCTGTTTTGTTATTATCCGTTTTGATGGTCACCAGATAAGCGCCCTGTACAAGGTTCTGCGTATTGATCTTGGTCACATTATTCTTTGTCTTCAGACTCTGAAGCTGCCTTCCGCTCATATCATACAACAGAATTTCAGCTTCTTTGAAATCAAAGCCGATTTCTACATAAGCATAATCAGATACGGGGTTCGGATAAATCTTGATATCCTGTTTTTCGATCAATTGGCTGACCTGCTTGTCTCCCAGCTTCACAATCTTCCAGTTCTCTTTCCCCAGTTCTTTGGCGCTGGTCCCGGCCAGGATAATAGAACCATCCCGGTTCAGTTTCAAATCTGAAAGTCTTTCTTCTCTCTGCCTTGATTCTCCTGCCACATGTTTTCGCCACTGCTCATTGCCATTCTGATCCAGGTACAGCATCCAGAAGGTTTCATCATCTTTTTCTATTCTGCCTTCAGCCTGAGTGTAGCCTCCCAGCAATATTCCTGTTGTAACATCTTGACTCTTGGTTCTTGATTCCTGGCTCTTTGTAATCACACTCATTCCCATTAATACATCTCGGTTCTTGAAGGTGTAGGATTTTTGCCACTGCTCATCACCTCTTTCGTTTAGCGCGATTAACCATAAGTCAGTACCTTCTTGGGTACCTACTGTTTTGTTTCCTGATCTTTCGGATCTGGATTCGCCACCAATGATATAACCTGTGGATGTCAAAGCTAAAGTTCTGATATGGTCATCTCCTTTCCCGCCATAGTTCTTTTCCCATTCTACTTTTCCGTTCTTGTCCAGTTTTACAATCCAGTAGTCACCTTCACCGAAATTGCTGCTGGCTTTTGGCATCTGGCTAATGGCTGTAGAGGTGGCAGATGAAAGGTTGCGGGTAGCAGTACTTATCGTTGATGATTTGCTTTCAGGGTTTCTGATACCGGAACCTGAATCACGGACCTCGGAGCTTCTGGAATAAATTCCCAGTAAGGCTCCGCCATCTTTCGTGGGAATCATTTTTTCTACTTCATCCAGACCTTTTCCACCTAAAATAAGTTGTGAGAGTTCTTTTCCATCTTTATCTAATCTTGTGATCCAAGCGTCTTTGGAACCGTAGCCTTTGGATGAGTTCTGGACATTGCCGGCAACAAAGAATCCTAAATCGGTGGCTTGAATGACTGATCGGGCTTCTTCATCTGAGGAAGTTCCTAATGTTTTCTGCCATAGTTCATCCCCAAATTCATTAAGCCTGATCAACCAGATATCGGATCCTCCTCTGGAATCCTCTTTCTTATCGAGTCCTTTCCCAGAATAAGAGGTTCCGGTCAAAAGGAAGCCTCCGTCCTGGGTGGTAACGGTGGCTGACAGATAGTCATGATTCTGCCCCGAGAAATATTTTTCCCAGACCTGATCTCCCTGCTGGTTGAGTTTTACAAGATGGAAATCGTAACCATTATTCTGCTTTTGGCTGTTAGCTTCTGGCGACTGGCTTTTGGACTGGATAGAGCTTCCCGTGATAAGGTATTGCTGATCAATGGTGGTGGTAACCTGGCTGAGAAAATCCTGGGTGGAGGATTGAATGTCTTTCTGCCATACCACTTCCTGGGCGGATAGCCCAAGGATTGTGCATAAGGTAAATGCACAGAGATGCTTTTTTTTCATTCCCGTGTTTTTTATGAGTTAACAATTAGTTTTTAAAACTTTCCAAATTTAACATTTTTTAACGCAATATCTGACTCACATTAAGATGATTTAATATGAATTTTATCACATTTATGTGTATTTTAAATTAAATATTTCTATTTGCTGTAAAAGTATTTCAGAACGACGTCAAACTTGTCGTATTTTTAATTAGACAATCAATTAATTAAAAAAATATCAATTAATGCTATCTCAGCAATATACTGTATGAACAGTAAAGTCAACTAGTTTGTTTTCAGTATATTACAAATAATTAAATAATTACTTGGTAAAACATAATACTATCTTTTACATTGGTATGATTTTTAGTATTACATTTGTATAAATTTTCAGGTATGAAAACAAAACAACAAACTATAAATCAGGGGGATCATAAAATAAACTGGTTCCAGCATTTTCTTATGATATGTTCCGGCGGGAATATTCATATTTTAAGAAAAACTCCGAGTGAATGGAATAAATTTTCAGGGATCGGAGGGATCGTACTTTTCACTGCAGTATTTGCTACTCTGTCTGCAGGCTATGCCATGTATACAGTCTTTGATGATGTCTGGACTGCTATAGGATTCGGAGTTCTCTGGGGGCTGATGATCTTCAATCTTGACCGTTATATTGTCTCTTCCATCAAAAAAACAGGAACCTGGTGGAATCAGATTCTTATGGCTATTCCCCGCTTGATCCTTGCTACATTTTTAGGAATCATTATTTCCAAACCACTTGAGCTTAAAATTTTTGAAAAGGAGGTCAATAAACAGCTGAATACCATTATTCAGAGAAATAAAAAACAGCTGCAGGGTGAAATGAGCGGAAGAATTCTCCAGCAGAGCGGGCCATTTGAAACGGAAAAACAACAGATCTCAGAGAAAATTGCGCAATACCAGAAATCTTATGATTCCGCCTCTGTAGAACTTGAAAAGGAGATATTGGGAAAACAATCGGGGCTTACCAGTGGAAAAGAAGGCTACGGACCTAATGCCAAACGTAAGCAGGAATTAAAAGAACAGCGCAGACAGGACCTCGAGAATTATCAGAAGCAGGCTGCACCAAGGCTGGAATATTTAGACAAAGAAATTTCCAAGGTATATACCAATCTGGAAACTGAAAGAAAATCCACAGAAACCTTTGAAGACAAGTTCAATGGTTTTGCAGCCAGACTTCAGGCACTGGATGAGCTTGGTAAAAATTCAGCCATTATCGGACTGGCAGCAGCATTTATCATGGGTCTTTTTATCTGTCTCGAGATTTCCCCGGTTTTAGTAAAGCTGATTTCCCATGTAGGACCTTATGATTATCTTTTAGAGAAAACAGAAAATGATTTCAGATTGTATTCTAAAGAAAAAATTGAAAAAGGAAATGCCCTGACCGATTTCCGGATCGAAGATTTTAAGGATAATCTGGATAAATAGTTTATTGATGCTGGAAGTATACATAAGTACTGTTTCCCTAACCGGATTAAAATTAACCGGATCATATTTTTGATCTGTTCAAAACATAATACAACTTACCTTCCTGTTTTTCGGGAAGGTTTTTAATTGATGACTTGCTAAAAATCTCCATTTAAATAATTTTAAACTTTTCCTGAAAACATTGATAAGTTGTGATAAAAAAATATAAATTTGAGAAACAGCTATAAAGCAAAAATCAAAAAATCAATTATTATGAAAAATTTAAAAAAAGTTTCAAGAGAAAGCTTAAAAAGTATTAAGGGTGGATTTAAAATGTGCAACAGCGAATTACCGAATTTCGGATGTGGTGATGCTGAAATTTTTTGCTGTGGCCCCGGAGGATGCAGAAGAATAGCAGATCTGCCGCCAGGCTCTTGTTCTATTTTATAATGACAATACCACTTGTATCTATAAGACCATTGCTTCTGCGATGGTTTTTTTATTATTACTGTCTAAAAGATTCATCAATGAATTAGGAATATTTTTTGCACGTCTATCATATGCCTTCAAGTGTTGTACATCATTTCATATATTTTCCGGAAACTGAAATATTGAGAATTATATATCAGTCGGGGGCGGTATATGATTATCTCCGGGTACCTCCCGGTATTGTCGAAAAATTCGGAAAGGCAAGATCTAAAGGGACTTTTCTGAACGCAGTGATTAAACCAAAATTTAAATTTATCAAGGTTAAATAAAGAATGCCTCCGTTTCCGAAGGCATTTTTATTAATATTTTTAATTCTTATAGTGAATAGTTAGGAGCTTCCTGTGTGATGATGACATCATGCGGGTGAGATTCTTTCAATCCGCTTCCTGTGATCATTACCAGTTTGGAATCTTTTTGTAAAGCTTCAATATCTTTTGCTCCGCAATATCCCATACCTGCTCTTAAACCTCCGGTCAACTGGAAGATCACATCTTCTAATTTCCCTTTATGAGGTACTCTTCCTTCAATTCCTTCCGGAACGAATTTTTTAGCTTCACTCTGGAAATATCTTTCTTTTCCTCCTCTCTTCATGGCAGAAAGGCTTCCCATTCCCTGATAGGATTTGAATTTTCTTCCCTGGAAGATAATTTCTTCACCCGGAGCTTCATCTGTACCGGCTAATAGTGACCCCAACATTACTGCTCCGGCGCCACTTGCAATAGCTTTTACAATATCTCCTGAAAGTTTGATCCCTCCGTCAGCAATTACGGTTACATTCTGAGACTTCGCATATTCGTATACGTTATAGATTGCAGATAGCTGAGGAACCCCTACTCCGGCAACAACTCTGGTTGTACAGATAGAACCTGGCCCTACTCCTACTTTAAGAACGTTGGCACCGGCCTTGATAAGGTCTTCTGCCGCTTCAGCTGTTACAATATTTCCTCCTACGATATCAAGATGAGGATAGGCTTTTCTGATCTCAGAAATTTTATCCAGAACTCCTTTGGAATGTCCGTGTGCAGAATCGATGGCAACAATATCAACTCCGGCCTGTACCAAAGCTTCAATTCTGTCTAAGGTATCTTCACCTACTCCTACTCCGGCACCTACAATAAGGCGGCCGTTCTGGTCTTTATTGGCATTCGGATATTCAAGCTGGTTGTCGATATCTTTGATTGTAATCAAACCTACAAGCTTATTGTCTTTATCTACGATCGGAAGTTTCTCTACCCTGTTCTTAAGAAGGATTTCTTTTGCCTTTTCAAGGTTGGTATCTTTGTCTGAAGTGATCAGGTTTTCTTTGGTCATGATCTCCTCTACTTTCATCCCAAGATTTTCCTGATATTTTACATCTCTGTTGGTAATAATCCCGATCAGAACATTATCTGCATCTACTACAGGAAGTCCTGAGATTTTATATCTTGACATCATCTCTTTAGCCTCACCTAGAGTGTGGTCCTTAGAAAGGGTAACCGGATCGGAAATCATTCCGTTTTCGGAACGTTTTACACGGTTTACCTGTGCTGCCTGCTCAGCGATCGTCATGTTTTTGTGAATAAAGCCCAAACCACCTACTCTTGCCAGGGCAATAGCGAGATCAGCTTCAGTAACAGTGTCCATCGCAGCGGAAACTATCGGAACATTCAGCGTGATTTTGTCGGTAAGTCTTGATTTTAATGAAACCTGGTTAGGTAAAACTTCTGAATAAGAAGGGACTAGAAGAACGTCATCGAAAGTGATGGCTGTCTCTACAATTTTGTTATGAATAGACATCTTTACTTTCTTTGCAAAATTAGGTTATTTTGATGACATATGAAAATCCTTTTTGATAGTTTAAATAAAAATTAATAATCAATAACTTAAATCAAAAAACCGCTCTTTTTTCAAGAACGGTTACGGTACAAAATAATTGATAAGTATGAAACTACTTGTTGAATATTAATTTTTCAATGGTAAACATCCTATTTAATGGGATTTCCATTTTCGTCTAAATTTTCGATATGGGTATTGTTATTTTTATCAATATATAATTTTAATCTTACTTTCCCTTTAGTATCCCGGATAAAGATTCCCACATCTCCGTTTGCTGTTTTGCCGGCAAAAAACCGTTCATTGGTTAATTTCCCTTCTTCCCTGAGTTTTGCATATGCTTTTTTGCTGGCTACAGGATCATTGAGTTTTTTCAGGGAGTCTTCAAACTTTATAATGGCTTCTAACGGAAAGTCATCCGGACGGTCCCAGAGCTTTAAACCATATACTCTTTTTTTATCTTTGCCCGCTTCTTCGGAATATTGCAGCTGCATAATCTGGTCTGTATTTCTCTGATCTACAGAGTATACCATTCCGGACCCTTCTTTATTCCCATCATATACAAGTCCGCCACACTCATCTCCCAGCGAATTAAAGAAAATCATCCCCGCTTCTCTTTCTCTCTGCTTCATGTTTTTATGGTTCACCATTCCCGGATGTTGCCGTTCTTTATTACTGATCACCATTTTTAAGGTTCCGTCTTTTTCAATAATATTGATGCGTTCCACATCGATTTCCTTAAAACGTTCGTTAGCATACTGACTTTTGAATGCAAGAAAGAAAAATACTATACATACAGCCGTAAGCGAAACAGCATAGATTTTAAGGATACGGACTTCTTTTATTAGCTTTTCCATGCCCAGGTAGTTTAGAGGTTAAATATTTCTTATTATTTGTCTGTAACAGAACTGATCATTTTTGAGAGATCATCAGGGGTAAAATTTCCCTTTACATCTACAAATACAAGATCGTCAGTACGGGAACCCAAAGTGATCAGCATATTTTTAATGGCATCACCATCCTGCTTTACCCGGATATTAATATGATCTCCGTCATGCTGTATAGTTGCCCAGTCTTCATAACGGTTGTCATGCAGATATTGGCTGTAATCATCAAGTATTTCTTTGCTTCCGTTGGATACGGTAAGAACTTTTATTTTGGATGCTTTCTTCACCAGGTTGATCGTCTCTTCACTTTCACCTTCTTTCCGTAAAGCTTTTTTAATATACGATTTGGCCAGAACCATTGGTACATTGATACTCGTAAATTTTGCTCCTTTAAAATCGTATGCTGAATTGGAGAAAAATTCCATATTGGGCTTTTCTGAAACAATACAGGACTGAAGCAGCACCATTGTTAGAATGGTCAGAAAAATGTTGGTAAGAGTTTTCATGATTGTTTTTTTATTTAACTTGTCTGAGGGTGCCTCCTGAAATTTTATCCACTTTAGCATCCAGTTCAGGGTTTCCTTTCAATTTGACAGCTGCTCCTGAAGAGACTTTTATTTTCAGCTTATCTGTAACGAAAAGGGACAGGCTTGCTCCTGATGTAGATTCTGCTACTGCTGAAGCAATTTTAAGGTCTTCCAGTTTAGTAGAAGATCCGCTATTCACGTCGATCACTGCTGATGCTGCCTGGCCGGATAAGTTAACATTGGCTCCGCTTGAAATATTCAATGCCAGTTTTGATGCTGTAAGATCTGCTTTCAAAACAGAGCCTGAACTGACATTCACCGCAGCATCCTGCTTTATATTGAAGTTCCCTTTAATAACAGACCCTGCCTCAGCTTCAATATCCATATTGTTTTCCACTACAGTATCAAGTACCGTAAAGATACTTCCCGACGAAGTTTTAACCCCGTAAATATGTGGCGAAGAAACATTGATGCTCAGATTTTTAAACCTCACATTTCGCTGCCCTTTGTTATCAATATATATTTTCAGTACTCCGTTTTCCACTTTGGTGATCACATACTGCAGTTTATCTGCATCAGCAATTACTTTTACATTTCTGTTATTCTCCTGCTTAAAGATCACATTCACTCCTACACTGGCTTCTATTCTTGAGAATTCGCCTACATTTCTGTTGTCTCCATTCAGGTAAGAAGAGGTATTGTCTGAAGTAAGATCATTTCTCACAGAAGTTGTAACAGAATTGGTTTTAAGCTCACTTGAGTTGATGATTTTATTCACATCGGACATTTTCATTTTCCCATTGAGAATAAAGATAATGTTCTCTTCTTTAGAATCAACGTTGAAGACTAAATTTTCCAGGTAATTATCTTTTTCTTCTTCAGCTAAGAACTTCATAGAAGTACCGTCATTGTTCATCGTCATCAGCTCATTGAAATTAAGGGATTTCAATGCTCTGTTTACCTTTTCAGATTTCTCTTCGTTCAGCTTAATATTTTCCACATTATCATCTTCAAGATCCTCCGGGAATGTTGCTTTGGGAATAATCAGAATTTTAAGACCATCCACCTCATTCAATATGGGTTTTATTTTTCCTACATAGGCATCGTTCACATCAATGGTATTCAACAGCTTGAACATGGGCTTCTTTATGTTGATGGATGTAACTCCGCCATTTTTTTCAAAATCCTGAAAAAGTTTATTTAATTTATCAGTCTGCGCCGAAGAAGTTACAAAACCGCTTAAAATTATGGCTATTATAAAAAATATTTTTTTCATGGGATTGATTTGATTTTTAGTATTCGCTGTCAAAGTTTTCATTTTTTTGAGAAGATGCTACTGTTTTTTTAAACTCACTTCCCAATTTCATGAAGGAGTATTTCGTAACATCAATGGCTTCTTTTTCGCTGCTGATTCTTTTACCGTTTACAATGACATAAGAATCATCATAAGCTGTAGAATCATTCAGGTTTTTATTATTTTTAGCAGAGGTGTTGTCAACATATCTCGGCCTTGTTTCTTTTTTAAGTCTTCCTCTTTTGGGCAGAATTTCATCCAGTACATCTTTTTCTGCAACCTGGTTTTCCTGAAAAACAGAATCTTTTTTGGTTCCGGAAATAGAGTCTGTATGGTTCACTGCTACCTGTTCCTGATGGTCACTGTTCTCTTCCAAAAATCCTGATTTCTGTTTCAGAATTTCGTTTTTCACCAAGGTTTCTCTGTCCTGCACATCTGTACCGGTATTTTTATTATTAAAAAAGAATCCTATCCCGAAAATCAGCATTACACTGGCGGCCATCCAGAACCATTTGGGAAAAGAAGGTTTTTTCTTTTCTCCTAACGGAATAATAGGAGCAGCATCTTTCTCAGGCTCTTCACCTTCTGCCTTCTGAAGAAAATCTTCAAAGCTCCAGTCCATTTTTTCTTCCCGGATATCCCGGAAGATTTCGTCGTATTTATCTTGTAATTGATCTTTTTTCATAGCTCATCAGTTGTGAGATTTGTTCTTTTACTTTTTGTCTTGCCCGCATAAGGTTTACCCTTACCGCATTTTCTTCCATTTCCAGCATTTCAGAAATTTCAGAAATATCATACTCTTCTACATCTTTCAGGTGGATCACCATCTTTTGTTTTTCCGGGAGCTGATTGATGAATCCTACAATATGTTCCTTAAGATTATCCACCTCCATGCTATAGAGCTCCGAGCGATGCAGCTGCATATCCGCAAAACCGATCTTTACATCGTGATGCTTCAGCCGGTTGAGACATTCGTTCCGGACAGACTTCAGCGCATAGGACCTGAAATTTCCAAATTGCCCAAGCTCGTCTCTCTTCTGCCAAAACTTCATCATGAGATCCTGTACCACATCTTCTGCTTCATCACTGCTCATGACGAACCGTTTCGCAAAACGATACATCTCGTCTTTGAGAATAAACACCGTATTCTTGAAGGTTTCCTGGGTCATGAGTTTTGTTTCTTATAGGTAAGACAACTTGTCTTTATAATCTATTACATCAAAAATAAAAAAACTTCAAAAAATTTGAAGTTTTTTATTATAAGTAGATTAATACGTGTCAAAAATATGCTTCAGAACAGCTTTATCCTGCTCTGTCAGTACTACTTTTCTTCTGGCCATTGCTCTTTCTGCCACTTCATATACTTTATCCAGCTTGAATCTTTCATCATCTTTCATCCCGCCCCATGAGAAATTTTCTACAAGGTTAGGAGGAAATCCCGGCTTGAAAATATTGGAGGCTACGCCTACTACGGTTCCTGTATTCAGTTGTGTATTGATCGCCGTTTTGGAATGATCTCCCATTATAAGTCCTGCAAACTGTAAACCGGTGTCTTCAAAGGCCTTGGTTCTGTAATTCCAGAATTTTACATTTCCGTAATTATTTTTCATGTTTGAAGAATTACTGTCCGCACCGAAGTTACACCATTCCCCGATTACTGAGTTTCCAACAAAACCTTCATGCCCTTTACTGGAATATCCGAAAATGATAATATTATTCACTTCACCTCCTACTTTACAGTGTGGCCCTACTGTAGTGGCTCCATAGATCTTTGCTCCCAGGTTAAATTTGGAATCATCACACAATGCAATAGGCCCGCGAAGATGACAGCCTTCCATCACTTCAGTATTTTTGCCGATATATATTTTACCGGTCCTGGTATTGATGGTTGAAAACTCAATATAAGCTCCTTCTTCAATGAAAAGGTCTTTCTTATCTCCTATAAAGCCGTTGGTGGAGGATAATTCCTGTGAAGTCCTGCCTTTAGTCAGTAAATCAAAATCAAAATCAATGGCATGATGATTATAGGTAAACAGATCTTTTGGTCTTTTAAAGAACACAAGCTCTTCTTTGATATCCGTCATTTTCTCAATCTGGTTCAGAGAAAATCCTTTCATATTGATTCGGGCAGCAATCAGCTCATCTTCATATACCAGAGCTTCTCCCATTTTAAGGTCTTTGATCTGCTGAATCACAGTCTCTGTCGGGAGGAAATTCGGTACCAGGAAAAGGCTTTCTTTATCTTCCGGACTTTTAAATTTATCCTGAAGATACATTTCTGTAAAATAAGTCACCTCGGTATTTTCCAGAATTTTCTGCCATCTTTCGGAAAAGGTAAGGATTCCGCATCTCATGGCTGCAACCGGGCGGGTAAAGGTAAGCGGAAGAAAATCTTCCCAATATTGTGCATCTGAAAATACTAACTGCATGATTCAGTTTTAAGTTTAAGGTTTAAAATTCAAGGTTAACAAATTTACAATAAAAAAAGTCTCCCAAAAATTGGAAGACTTTAATATTTTAATTGTACAAAAAATTACTTAGCAAATTTTTTGTATTTGTTCATGAACTTATCAACTCTACCTGCAGTGTCAACTAGTTTCACTTTACCAGTGTAGAAAGGGTGAGAAGTTGAAGAGATTTCCATTTTGATTAGTGGGTACTCCTGTCCTTCGAACTCGATAGTGTCTTTTGTTTCTGCAGTAGACTTGCAAAGAAACACCTCGTCGTTACTCATATCTTTGAAAACAACAAGTCTATAATTTTCTGGGTGAATTCCGTTTTTCATAATACAATTTTTAAAAAAATTAAAGTTTGCTTTCGAAATAGTAATGGATATTTCTCTGCTAATTTTAGGTTGCAAAAGTACAACATTTTTTCTAATTTCCAAATACCCTATTCAATATTTTTTTATTGATAAGAAATTTAAAGTATTTTCGTTAAATTTGAAACCTACTTAAACTTTAATTTCAATGAAATTCAAATTATTACTGGCTTTTTCTTTCTGGATGCTCCTGGTAGCAGTATCATGTAATAAGGATGATATTACTTTTGATGCGCCTTCACAGCAATTGAGTTTTTCAAAAGACACGGTATTCTGTGATACGGTTTATCATCAGGTACGTTCAGAGACCTATGTTGTAAAAGTATATAATAATGAGGATAAGGATATTCTGATCCCAAGAGTGAATCTTGAGAAGGGAGCTACTTCATTATACAGAATCAATGTAGACGGAAAACCGGGATATGATTTTAAGAATGTTCCTCTGAGAAAAAAAGACAGTCTTTATATTTTTGTTGAAATAGCGCCTGAAGCTACCGGGCCTGAAGCTATTGCTGAAGATAAAGTTATTTTCACAGGTCCTGCCGGGCAGCAGCATGTGACTTTATTCTCTGTAGTACAGGATGCTGAGTTTTTTATCCAGACTCCTACCAATCCGAATGTGATTTCCAGCTCTACGACATGGAGTGACAATAAGGCAAAGATCATCTACGGGGACCTTACCATCAATCCTAGTGTGACACTGGACATTGATCCCGGCACCAAGGTATACTTCCATAAAAACAGCGGAATGAAGGTTTCTTCCGGAGCGGTCTTAAATATCAACGGAACTCTGGATAAGCAGGTGATCATCCGTGGAGACAGAAATGATCCTTATTATGATACGATTTCCAAAAACTGGAATGCCATCAGAATGGAAAGCAATTCTATTCTTAATATGACCCATGCAAGACTTTTCGGCGGAACAAGAGGACTTGATATGAGACAGAATACTGCCAATATCAGCAACTCATTCATTCATACTTTCTTTGAATACGGAATTTATGCCGTAGGTTCTACAGTGAATGCCAGCAATCTTGTGATGAACAATTGCGGATTATCATGCGTGGGAATCTTCAAAGGAGGGAAACATAGCTATACCCATGCTACGATTGCCAATTATTCCAAGACGATGAACTCATTTGACAGAAAAGGCATCTTTGCAACCAATGAATGGAAGAATGATGCAGGACAAACGGAACAGGGCGCTCTACAGCAGCTTAATATAAGAAACAGTATTGTTTACTCTGACAGGGACAACGCTATTCATTTTGAACAGACGCCGGGCCAGCAGTTTGAGTTTCTCATCCAGAACTGTCTGTTAAAATATTCAGGAACATCTGAAGCCGGTTTCCCTTTTGACAATAATGTAAATGTAGTACAGAGCATCAAAAACGAAGATCCGCAGTTTGTCAATTACTTTATGGCTAAAATGAACCTAAGGGTAAAAACAACTTCGCCGGCAAAAGGAAAAGGAAATACCACTGTAGCCGGAAGCGTACCTTTTGATATCGTGAATGTATCCAGAACTGCCAGTCCTACCCTTGGAGCTTATCAATAATGGAAATTACCCAATTACAGCAGCAGGTCGATGAGTGGATCAAAACCATCGGCGTAAGATATTTCAATGAGCTGACCAATATGGCCATGCTGACGGAAGAAGTAGGTGAAGTGGCCAGAATTATTGCCAGAAGATATGGCGAGCAGAGCGAAAAGGAAAGCGACAAAAACAAAGACCTTGGAGAGGAGCTTGCTGATGTGCTTTTTGTAACCTTATGCTTAGCCAATCAGACAGGAGTGAATCTGCAGGATGCCTTTGACAGAAAAATGAAGATCAAAACGGATCGTGATAAGGACCGGCATCAGAATAATGAAAAATTGAAATAATCATAAAGCTGGGTCTGCCTGTATTGGCCGTTTTTTATTTAGGAAGATGCTAAAAGGCATTGGTGGAATTCAGAATTAAAAAATACGATGAAAAGAACTCTTGTTCTGTTCAGATGGCTCTTCCCCCAAAATTGAAGGAAGAATTAAAATAATACAACTTTAACAGACTGCAGGTCTTTAAAAATAGAAATGAAATAATGAAGAAGCTGGAAAAATCAACATTAATCGGAAATAAAACAGTACAGATCAGCGGTTCGAAGAGTATTTCGAATCGTTTATTGATTCTGGAAAGTCTGTTCAGTACTATAAAAATCGGGAATTTATCCAATTCTCAGGATACCCAATTGCTAAAGAAAGCATTATCTGAGACTACAGATGTTGTAGATATTCACCACGCCGGAACTGCCATGCGTTTCCTTACCTCCTATTATTCTATTCAGGAAGGAAAAACAACAGTGCTTACAGGCTCCGGAAGAATGAAGGAAAGACCGATCAAAAATCTGGTAAGCGCCCTGAAAGATCTTGGTGCTGAAATCGAATATATGGAAAATGAAGGCTTTCCGCCTTTGAAAATTACAGGAAAAAAGATTACAGAGACATCAGTACATGTTCCTGCGAATATTTCAAGCCAGTTTATCACTTCCCTGCTTCTGATTGCAGGTAAACTTGAAAACGGACTGGAAATTAATCTTGTGGGAGAAGTGACTTCCAGATCTTATATTGAAATGACGCTTGATATTCTGACCAGATTCGGGATCAGAAACAGCTTTGAAGGAAATACGATCAGAGTAGAACCGTTTATGGATGATCATTCATCACCAGTCAGCTATGAAGTGGAAAGTGACTGGAGCTCGGCCTCTTACTTCTACTCCATCTGTGCTTTGGGAAGGGAAACCATTCACCTGAAAAGCTTTTACAGAGAATCTACCCAGGGAGATTCAGCCATTGCAAAAATTTATGAAGATTTCTTCGGGATCAAAACTGTTTTCTCCGAAGATGAGCATAAAATAACACTGGAACCTCAGCAGGATTTTTCATTTCCTGAAAAGATCGTTCTGGATATGAACAACTGTCCGGATATTGCCCAGACATTATGTGTAACTGCTGCGGCATTAAAAATTCCTTTTGAGATTTCAGGACTGGGAACTTTAAGGGTAAAAGAAACCGACAGGCTTCAGGCTTTATATAATGAACTGAAAAAACTGGGAGCTGAAACAAAAATCACTGATCTGACCATAGAATCTGTGAGCTTCGGAGAACCGGAAGATAATATTTCAATCAAAACGTATCAGGATCACAGAATGGCGATGAGCTTTGCTCCGTACTGCCTGATCGGGGAGCTCAATATCGAGGATGAGGATGTGGTGGAAAAATCATATCCTATGTTCTGGAATGATCTTGCCGATATAATGACGAATTAATATAAAAAGCTGATGATATGGTAATCTGAAATGCATCTTTTCAGATTACTGTATTATCTTCCATACACCCAACCCAATCATGAAAAAATACCTTCTTCTGTCTGCTTTTGTATTTCCATTGTCCCTTTGGGCACAATACCTGTTTCCCAATGAAGAAATCATCTATTCTTTTGAAACCAAAAATGGAAAGAAAATGACCCTGGTAAAAGATAAAAAAGAGGCATATATTCAGTAGCGTTTCGGGAGCAAGAATCGTGTAGAAATGGAATATCCTTCGGAAAGGACAGAAGAAAGCTGGAAAAAATTCAAATACAATTCCTATTACCGAGGAGGCGGAAAACAGAATGCAGGAATGTCTCTCAATTATCTGACATTTACCAACAATGGTTATCAATATCAAATATTCAAAACGTATCAGGCGGAAGATGAATCTTATTCTACGGGAGTTACCGTAACGGATGCCAAAGGTAAAGAAACAGATATTGACGGAATATACAAGACAATAAAAGGCTGCCTGTGCCGTCTGGATGATTCTCACCTGATTCTCAAAGAAGATACGGGATTATAATTTACCTTGATCACCCATATGAAAAAGCTGTTTTCGTTCATTGCTTTCACACTGATCATTAGTTCTCATGCCCAGACCCTGAAAGATTTTTCAGTTCCGAAAGGATATAAGAAAATTTCTGAAGCAAAGGGCGATCTTGATAAAGATGGCAGGGATGAAACAGTAATGGTATTCAATACTGATATAAGAGCTTCCAAAGAAGAATATCCTGAAGCAGATTACAAAAGGGTGCTCTATATTCTTAAAAATACAGCCAACGGCCTTAAGGTATGGAAAGAAGCTTCCGGATTTCTCATTTCCAGTGGAATGGGCTTCAGTCCTGAATACAACGGGCCTCCCGAAATTTCCATAAAAAACAACGTTTTGGCAATACGCCAGGAATTGGATACCAATTCCAGACATACCCTGGCTTACAGGCATACTTTCAGATTTCAGAATAATGATTTTTACCTGATCGGTTCACAGGAAAATTTTGATGACACCTGTGAATTCAACATCCTTCATGAAGTGAATTTCTCAACAGGAAAAGCTATTGTGGATGAACAATATTACCCATGCTTCGAGGGAGATAAAGCGCCTCAGGAAAATTTCTACAAAGCTTTTACTCATAAATTTAAGCATCTTATAAGAATGACTGACTTCAAAACCGGTGAAAATGAGTTTCCTGTTCCCGGTTCAAAGCGGTCTTTTATTTTCTAAATAGCTTCACGCTGTCTTTTAAAACAAGTTAATCTTCCCTTAAAGTTAAATTAACTCCTCATAACTTGATATATTCTTATTTTTAAGTGACAATAAAAATAAAATAAAACTATGTTTAAACACAGCATGAGACGTTTAACAGCAATCAGCCTTGGTATTGCTGCTGCAAGTCTGTTACTTTCCTGTTCCAACGACAACATTCTTGAAAGAGATTCCAATGAAACGGTTATAGCTTCAGGAAAAGCAAATCTTAAAGCGGCTTTGGTTCCTGTTGCCATGAACAGCTGGATGGCTAATCTTCAGGACAATATTTCCATTTCAAAAATTTCCATTCCCGGAACGCATGATTCAGGAGCTCGTGTAGATGCCCCTGTTGTATCAGGTACGGCAAAAACACAAGACCTCAGCATTGCTGAACAGCTGGATGCGGGAGTCCGTTTTCTGGATATCCGCTGCAGGCATATCGACAACTCTTTTACCATCCATCACGGAGCAATTTACCAAAAACTGAATTTTGATGATGTACTTAATGCCTGTTATGCTTTCCTGAACAGCCATCCGTCTGAAACAATTATCATGTCTGTAAAAGAAGAGTATGACGCTTCCAATACGACAAGAAGTTTTGAGCAGACTTTTGATTCCTATGTTCAGAAAAATTCTGCCAAATGGGACCTGGGCACTACCATTCCCAACCTTGGCGATGTAAGAGGAAAGATCAAATTATTAAGGAGATTTTCTGCGAACACGGCTAAAGGAATCAATGCTACATCATGGGCAGATAATACCACTTTTGAAATTAATAATTCTGCGGCACAGCTTAAAGTTCAGGATTATTACAAGGTAACCAATAATGATGATAAATGGAACGGAATACTGAACCTTCTGAATGAAGCAAAAAATGATACCACCGGGAAGCTTTTCATCAACTTCACAAGTGGTTACAAACCTGGAATTTTTGGAATCCCAAGTATTCCTACCGTTTCCAACAGCATTAATCCTAAGCTGAAAACATTCTTTCAAAACAATACCAAAGGGACTTACGGAATTATGCCGATGGATTTTGTCAATGCCGAACTGTCTGAGCTGATTGTAAAGACCAATTTCTGATCAATTTTTGTTAGATATATTTAAAGGCTGTCTCCCCAACGAGAGACAGCCTTTTTATTTTTAATTTTAAATATCCGGCTTTTAAAAATAGTAGATTTTCGCTTACTGATTGATCAGATTTTTTAAAGCACATGATCTGCGTAATCTCCAAAATCTGCGAGAGTTTAAACTAATACTCAATACATTATTTCCGGATTCCGTAAGCCTCCATAATTTTATTGAAGATCTCTGTATTTTCAAACAATCCGGTGAACTCTTTAGAATTAGGACCATAAGCAAAAACACTTGACGGAATGGAAGTATGATCATTGGTACTGAAATTTCCGAATATCCATCCTTCTTTAAGGTTTCCGTCCAGAAGGGTCAACCCTCCGGTTTCATGATCACCCACAACAATCACTAAGGTTTCTTTATTTTCATCAGCAAACTTCATCGCTTTTCCTACCACATGATCAAAATCCAGAAGCTCTGTTACCAGCTGCTCAATATTGTTGCTATGGCCTCCGCCATCTGTCTGGGAAGCTTCCACCATCATAAAAAATCCTTTTTTATTATTTTTCAGATCATTTAATGTAAGATCAAAGGCATCAGCCAGCCAGTTTCCTCTTTGAGACACCCGTTGTGAAGCCAGCGGATCGATGATCAGCGTACGGTTAGTGATTTTATTCACCGATTTCAGATCCTGATATAAATCTATTTTGGTCTCTTTAAATTTCAGCAGGTTCTCCTGGGTAAGGCCGCTTGTGGGTCCACCGATCAGAATTTTCGTTTTGGAAGCTGCAAAATCTTTCAGGATGGGCTCAGAGCTGTTTCTGTTATCAGAATGGGCATAGAAATCTGCCGGAGTAGCATCTGTTACATCTCCAGTCGAAATCAACCCTGAAACCAATCCTTTATCTGCAATGATGTCCGGAATCTGTGCCAGCGCCTTCCCCATATGATCAACTCCTACAAATGTATTTTTGGTTTTTACTCCGGTTGCAAATGCGGTAGATCCCGGTGCTGAATCGGTAATGTAAGCATTGGAAGAATTGGTTTTGGATAAGCCTGTAGATTTCATGTTGAAAACATTCAGCTTTCCTTTATTGGCTGTAAAAGCAGCGTAATATTGGGGTAAAGAGGTTCCATCCGGTATCAGAAGGATGACATTCTTTACTTTTTTGCTGACGCCGTCTGTTTTATAGGTTGGGGTATACACAGGATACTCCTTTGTATTTTTATAGAAATTTTTCGGAATGGCATTCATGAATTTTTTAAGATCAGGAATATGGTCTGTATTGATATAGTCTACTCCAAGATCCATAAGGTTTACCCATGCATTAGGAAAATCCGGAGCTCCGTAGAAGCGCATTGGCTTCTGTTGGGTGTGCGCTTTCTCCACTGCCTGTTTTATTTTTTCTGTTTCTTCATCTCTTGGAATTCCTTTTCCATTCCACTTTACCAGTCCCGGGAGATCTGCACTGAACATTCCGATTCTTTTCAGCTGATCTGTTGAATAGTTTTGATCCAGATCGCCATCGAAATAAAGATAACTCGGATAGTTTTTAAAATCTGCCGGCTGAGGTCTTCCTCCTGTGATCACAATTTTAATACCTGAATTTCCGGTAATTTCCGGGTATTTTTTCAAGGTATTGACTAAAATACTCAGCGCTGTCTTATAGTCCTGTTTGATATCAATCAGCAGTTGCAGCTTTTTACCGGCATCGGGATAAATGTTTCCTTTATTCAGCTTAATCTGTTTTGAAATATTGTCAAGATAAAGATTTTCCAGTGTTCTGTCTGATGACAGTTCTTTTTCCGTGTGGGCTACCCAAAGTTTACCTTTTACCGGGTACACATCTGCTTCAATGGAACCGAAATTTGCATAATAAGCCTGCCAGAAAGGAATTTCCTGCATGTAATCATTATGTGAATGTGCATTTCCCACATTATAATTCAGATAATTCTGTGCCTGATTCTGAGAAAAAACAGCTAAGGCCATTACAGCCAATATTTTTGATAGTTTCATTTTGTTGATCTTTTGTTTACAGGTAGAATACAACGCTTTACAATCTGCTCATACTACCTTTGAAAAAACCATATCACCGCAGAAATTCCTGCGATGATATGATGGATTATCTATAAGATTAAATTTTACCAGCCTTCATTTTGTTTAATAACTCCATGACTGTTGACGATTTCAGCCTGTGGAACTGCCCAGACATTATGTATGGCCGGATTAAAGTTTCTTGCTGCCCAGACCACCTGTCCGTTGATACCATGCAGAGGCTTCGCATACGTTGCCTGTGCATCTCCCCAACGTACAAGATCCCTGTGTCTGTCTGCCCACTCACCTGCCAGCTCGCAACGTCTTTCATGTTTCAGGTCTGCCATTGTACATCCGTTTTTCGGAGACAAGCCTGCACGGGTTCTGATCATATTGATTTCCTGGTCAGCCGGTTTCCCCTGCATCAGTAAAGCTTCTGCCTTGATCAGGATCACCTCAGCATAACGCATGATAGGAACTGCAAGATCTGTACACGGATAATCACCATTGGCGCTTACGTGGCCGCTGTTCAGCTGATATTTGAAGGCATCCATATATTTGTTAAACTGATATCCGGTAAGGGAATTGGTAGAAGCATATGTTCTTTCCTTTCCGTTAAAGGTAAACTTGTCTCCAATTTTAAGAATGGTCGTGCTTCTTCTCTGATCTCCGGTTTCATATTCATCATATAATTCTTTTGTAGGCTGAAAATATCCCCAGCCATTGTACTCTCCCCATCCTTTATTTTCAAGCATTACCCCCGGAAGGATACTGCCCACGGCGTTAAATTTCGGAGTACTTGGTATAGACCAGATATATTCTGAACTATAATTATTTTCAGCTTTGAAAACATCAGCATAGTTATTCAGCAGGTTTCTGTTTCCTTTCGTCATTACTTCATTCGCCCAGTATTCTGCATTCTTCCAGTCTTTCATAAACAGGTATACCTTTGCCAATAACGCCCATGCTGCTGCTTTATGAGGCCTCCCGTAATCTTTGGCAGGAAGCTCTGCCTGGGTAGGTAATAATTCTGCTGCTTTTTTCAGGTCATTCACAATATAATTGTAGTTTTCCATAACATTGGCAGTTCTGGGAATAGGATTTGGATTAGGTCCCTGCGTACGGTCCACAATCGGGATACCTGCTTTTTCATTTCCATAGGAATAAGCCAGCTCAAAGTACATCCTGCTGCTCATAAACAGAGCTTCCCCCACATACTTGTTTTTCACAGCCTGTGAAGCCTGAATATTATCGGCATTGCGGATAACACTGTTGGCAACTCCTATCACGGAATATCTTTTGTTCCACTGGGTTTCCAGATCGCCTGCGGCAATGTAATTACTGCTGAAGTTCTTCACATTATCTGCTTCACTTTTTGATCTTCCGGTCACCATATCGTCACTGGCATTAATGAACCAGAAAAAACCTCTTCCATAAAATTCACTGTCGGAAAGCGGTCTGTACATCGCATTGGCTCCTGTGATCAGGTCATTTTCTGTTTTCCAGAAGTTGGCTTCTGTAGGCGTTCCTTCAGGGTCTATATTAAGCTCGTTGGTACAGGACAGCATTACTGCGGATATTCCTGCTGCTAAAATTATGGTATTGAAAAATTTCATTTTTTTACTTTTTAAATTATTTTAGGTTACAATCCCACTTCCACTCCGAAAATAAATGAACGGGCCTGAGGGTATCTTCCGGTATCCACACCATAAGTATCCATTCCTACTTCAGGATCAAACCCAGTATATTTGGTAATGGTAAACAAGTTATTGCTTGTCACGTATACCCTTACTTTATTGACATTAAGCTTATTATAAAGTTCTTTTGGTAACGAATATCCTATTGTAAGGTTTTTCAGTCTCAGGTAAGAACCGTCTTCTACATAGAAATCCGATACTTTTGAATAGTTGCCGCTTGGATCCCCATGCACAAGCCTTGGAATATCAGTGTTGGTATTCTGAGGAGTCCAGGCATTCAGGATGTCACGGTCCATATTATAGTTCTGTCCTGTACCTCCTGGATTTAAAGAAATAAACTTCATCCCGTTGAATATTTTGTTTCCATACACTCCCTGGAAGAACAGGTTAAGATCAAAATTTTTCCAGGTCATGTTGTAGGAAAGTCCGTAAGAGAATTTAGGATAAGGATTTCCAAGGTTTACAAAATCATTGTTATTCAGTGTTCCAGTATTTCCGTCTTTCTTCAGGAATTTAATGTCTCCCGGTTTAGCATTTGGCTGGATCAGGTTTCCGTTGGCATCTCTATAGTTGTTGATTTCTTCCTGCGTCCGGAAGATTCCATCAGTTTTATAACCGTAATAAGAATAAAGGGACTCTCCCACTTTTACACGGGTAGGTTTCAATACTCCACGAACATTATTGCTGTTGATAAAGATCTCATCCACAGTCGCCAACTGCTTCACCGTATTTTTTAGTTGACTGAAAGTTGCCCCGATTGAATACGTGAAATCTCCTGACTTCTTCCCATTGTAATTTATTCCCAATTCATAGCCCTTATCCTGAAATAAACCGGCATTTACATATTGATCAACCAGTGTTGCCGTACTGGAAAGGTTGACATTGAAAATCTGATCTGTTGAATTTTTCACGAAATAATCAAACTGTAAAGAAAGGCTGTTGTGCAGGAACGAGGCATCTACCCCAAAGTTGGTCTGCTCAGATTTTCCCCACTTTATATCAGCATTCGGAAGCGTTGTAGAATAATAAGCAATATTTTGGGTTGGATCCTGTCCGAAAATGACATTGTTATATCTTATCATTAATGGATTCACTGCCTGATAGGAGGCTCCGCCAAGATTTCCTAAAATCCCGTAGCTTCCTCTCAGCTTCAGGCTTGAAAGCCATGAAATATCGTTCAAAAAATTCTCTTTGGAAACCACCCATCCCCCGGAAACGGAATAATAGTTGGCAAACTGGTTATGTCTTGCAACCAGAGAGGTTCCGTCCCTACGCCCCAGTAAACTGATGATATATTTCCCGGCATAGTCATAGTTGACCCTGCCCAGATAGGATATCAGAGCCTGCTGGTATTTGTAACTGTAAACTTCTTTGTTGGTATCTGCTGCATTCTGAAGATATCTGAAAGTTTCCGCCTCACTTCTGAAATCAAAGGCCTTTGCACTGAATCCTTCTTCTGTGGTTTTCTGAAAAGTAAACCCTGCAAGGAAATCAAAATTGTGCTTACCGGCTGTTAATTTGTACGTAAGGAGCTGCTCTGCAAGAGAGGTTGACAGGGTGTTAGACTGATATTCCAGACTATTGGTATCGAATATTTTTCCTACTTCCAATACTCTTGGGGTAAATTCTTTGATGTTTCCTATCCTGAATGTCTGGGAAAAGTTAGAACGGAATTTCAGGTCTTTCAGCAAGGCTACTTCTATGTACGGATTGATCAGAATCTCATGGGTTGGGTTCTGAATGCTGATCCTTTTAAGATAGGCAACAGGGTTGATCATATCACCGTATCCTCCCGCCACATCAATAGGCAGTCCTGAGAAAGCTCCCGTTGGCGTATATACCGGAACATTCGGCGGATAATACATTGCTGCAACCAAAGCTCCGGTATAGCCGTTCTTGGTATTGGCCGTATTCCCTGCAGAATAATTATAATACATATTTTCTCCGATGGTAAGCCAATCTTTGACTTTATGCTCAGAGTTTACTCTGAAATTATACCGTTTTGCCTGAGTATTCAGTAAAATCCCTTCAAGATTCCTGTGGTTCATTCCTACAAAAAATCTGGATTTTTCGCTTCCTCCACTAAGGTTTACATTATACTCCTGAACAGATCCCGTACGGAAAATCTCGTTCATCCAGTTGGTTCTGGTGATTCCTCCGTCAGCATATTTTTCAGCATTGAAGGCTAAAGGAAGGCTATTCAGTTTTCCTGCATTATCATACGCCTGGCGCATTACATCCTGAAATTCAGCGGCATTTAGGGATTCTTTCAGTCTCCATGCCTGGTTGGTTCCGTATTTGACATCAAAATCTACGGTTAAACTTCCTTTCTTACCTCTTTTTGTTGTAATAAGGATAACCCCTCCTGAAGACCTCGCCCCGTAAATAGCGGCAGAAGCATCTTTAAGGACAGAAATATCCTGGATATCATTAGGATTAATAGAAGGTGTTCCATTAAAAACAACTCCGTCTATCACATAAAGAGGTGTTTCTCCGTTTACCCCACCCAAACCACGGATGTTCACTTTAGGAGAACCGTTGGGATCACCTCCTTCATTCACCACTGTGACTCCGGGAGCTTTCCCCTGAAGCACTTCTCCTACTCCGGATAGGGACCTGGAAGTAAGTTTATCCAGTGAAGCCTCCGAAACAGCACCGGATACTTTAGATTTTTTCTGCGTTCCGTATCCTACAACAACAATCTCGTCGATGGATTTTTCATTCAAACTGTCTTTTTTCTGAGCGAGGAACAGCGGTGAAGCTGATATTGCCCCAATAAGTAATACCCTACCCGTTAAATAAGTGACTGAGACAGGGACTTTAAATACATTCATGACATCCTTTTTGATTAGATGCAAAATTAGAACAGCTCTTTCCCTCGCCTCATTAAGATTTTCTTATGTTTTTATTAAGAATCTTTAGCTTTTTGCATACTCCTCCTACCACAATCAAAAATTAAACCACTGTTTTTCAACACAATAAACAAATAAAGTAATCATTCCGTTTTTATCCGAACTATTATTTTATGTTAAGTTTGTTTTAAGTTTATGATCCGTCGGAGACAATAGCTACGAAGGATAAAGGCTTATCAGTGATCAGATTAAAACTATTTTCGGAGATAATAAATAACAGACTTCATTTTTCTTTTTTTACATTTGCTGAAATTAAAATTGTACAGATCAAATGACCATTATCATTACAGGAACCTCATCAGGAATCGGATTTGCATTAGCCGAATATTTTGGTAAAAAAGGGCACAAAGTATACGGATTAAGCAGGAAATATACAGAGAGTCAGTATTTCAAATCGATCCCAACTGATGTTACCGATAACACTGCTGTTCAGAATGCTATTGCCGGGGTTTTACAGTCAGAAAGCAGAATTGATGTACTGATCAACAATGCGGGAATGGGAATGGTAGGAGCTGTAGAAGATTCTACAAAGGAAGACATCCTGAAATTGTTCAGCCTGAACCTCGCAGGTGCCGTTCAGATGATGAGTGCTGTTCTTCCGAAAATGCGTGAAAATAAATTTGGAAAGATCATCAATGTTTCCAGTATCGGGAGTGAAATGGGTCTTCCTTTCCGTGGGTTTTATTCTGCTTCAAAATCTGCTCTGGATAAGGTGACTGAAGCCATGAGGTATGAAGTGTATCCATGGAATATTGACGTTTGCTCACTGCATTTAGGGGATATTAAAACCAATATTGCAGAAAACAGGGTGATCGCTCAGGTTTCCCAGCCTTATCAAAAGGTTTTTGATAAAGTATATGCCCTGATGAATGCTCACGTGGATGAAGGGACAGAGCCCCTGGAAGTGGCAGAATACATTGAAAAGCTGCTGGGGAAGAACAAATGGAAAGCCCATTATTATTTTGGTAAATTCGGACAGAAGATCGGAGTTCCGTTAAAATGGATTCTTCCGCAGGGCATTTATGAGAATTTAATGAAGAAGTATAATAAACTGGATAAAAATTAGTTGATTGATAGGACGCATTGTCATTCTGAAGGGAATGAAATGCTGTGAAGGATCTTTTTGTATTTTTATAAAAATTCTTCATTCCGCTGCGGAACTGTGTTCGTAAGCATTGATGTATATTCAGAATGACAAATTGAAATTACTTTTAAAAATATTTTTTGTACTGTTCTGCGTTTTTACCCAAGCGCAGAAAAAGCAGTATTGGCTGATCGATACGGAGACCAAGGTCAAAAAAAAGGTAAAAGATTCGGTTTCTGCCGTAAAGTTCCTGGATTCACTGGCACAGAATAATTATTTTTTCACACAGCTGAAAGAGGTCAGAGTAAAAGGGGACAGTACAGAAATTTTTTATGATAAAGGAAAAAACTTCAACGAAACCTATGTTGATCTTTCAGATTCCATTGCCCTGAAATTAAAAATCAGGAAAGATTTTTTCACTAAAAATTTAGACTCTACCAAGAAAAGCATCAACAAAAGCTATATTGATGACGGATATTCTTTCAGCAGGATCAAATCCAAATACAAGGGTCAGAAGAACGGCTTTCCCATCGTAGAGCTGGATATCAATAAAAACGATAAAAGAACGATCGACGGTTTTGTAGTCAAGGGATATGAAAAGGTTCCTAAAAGGTTCATCAAAAACCTGGAAAAGGAATTCAAAGGAAAAAATTATGATGAAAAGAATCTTCTGGCCATCAACAAGAACTTTCAGAGCCATCCTTTTCTGACACTGGAACGGCAACCGCAGACCCTGTTCACCAAAGATTCCACGAATATTTACCTGTTTCTCGAAAAGAAAAAGACCAATACTTTTGACGGGGTCATAGGTTTTGGAAATGACAAAACAGAGAAGTTCACCTTAAACGGAACCATGAACGTCAATTTCAGGAATATGTTCAATGGTTTTGAAACCATCAATCTTTACTGGCAGAGAAACCCTGACAAAGGACAGAATTTTGACCTTCAGGTGGATATTCCCTATCTTTTTAAATCGAACGTAGGGATGAATGCCAAGGTGAATATCTACAGACAGGATTCAACATTCGCCAATGTAAAATTCCTTCCCGCTTTTTATTATCACATCAATAACCGTAACAAAATCGGGCTAAGGGGAACCTTAGAAACCTCAACCATTATTGATTCCTTATACGTTCAGGGGAAAGATTATAATAAAAGGGGGATCGGGATCTGGTATGAAATGACAGAGCCTACCGATATTGACCTTTTTCTTTACAAAACAAGGATCAATGCCGGATATGATTTCCTGACAACCACTTATTCCAAAGACAATACCAAAGCCACACAGAATCAGTTTTATTTCTTCGGTGAACACAATTATAATATCTCCGGCAACCATTTCCTGAACATAAAAGCAGAAGGTGCCATGATGGATTCTAAGGTAGAGTTTTCTGCCAATGAATTATACCGTTTCGGGGGCTGGAATTCTATGCGGGGATTCAATGAGAACTCTCTGGCCGCTGATTATTATTATTACGGAAGTTTAGAATACCGGTACCTCATAGGCAATCAGGCATTTTTTGATGTCTTCGGACAATACGGACAGCTCAATAACAAATCACTCAAGGTAAAACCCAAACTCTACAGTGTGGGACTCGGTTTCAATTTCTTTATCCCGATCGGGCTGATGAGCTTCCAGCTGTCGAATGGTAATGAGTTTGGAAATCCGTTTAAATTCAATGATATTAAAATCCATTGGGGAATCCTGAGCAGGTTTTAAGAAGAAAAAAGAGGGAAGACTGAAATATGTATTTCCCAGCTTTACTATTTGTTTTCTGAGCGGTCCTAATATCCAAAATAACTTCCTGATTCCAGCTTCCTGCCTTATTATTAATAACTATATAATAAAAGAAAAATCCCTATACAAAGGTCATTTCCCGCTTTACTTTTTTATTAATTATCCCTGTTAAAAAATATTAAAATCGTATTTTTATTTTAACATCGCATTAAACTTTACGTAATAGTGCCCGGCTAAATTTGCATTCAAAAAAAATGAAGAAAACTTTAGCTACATTTGCAGTTTTTTTACTTCCCTTATATATTACAGCTCAAGAGGTTGCCATCTCCGGAAATGTAAAATCTGAAAGCGGCACGAGTGTTTCCGGGGTAAATATTACGGATAAAAATACTGGAAAGACCACTACGACAGATGAAAATGGTAATTTTACCATTACAGCCAATCCGAAGGACATTCTTGAATTCTTTGCTCCTGATTTTTCTGTATATACCGTTGAGGTTTCTTCAAAAAGGCAGTATTCCATTGTTTTGACAAAGACGCATGAAAAACAGATCGAGGGAGTAGTAATTACCGCACTGGGAATTGCCAAAAAGAAAGAAAAGATAGGCTATGCCACTCAGGAAGTAGGCACAAAGCAATTCGAAACAATCACTACACCAAGTATCGGTAATTTGTTTTCAGGACAGGTAGCCGGTCTGAATGTTTCCAATCCTACAGGGATGCAGCAGGCACCTCAGTTTACATTAAGAGGAAACTCCAATCTGGTTTTTGTTATTGACGGAGTGATTGTAGACAAGGAGGTTTTTCAGAATTTAGATCCTAATAATATTGAAAATATCAACGTACTGAAGGGGGCTACCGCTTCTGCATTATACGGATCAAGAGGCCGTTACGGAGCCGTTCTGATCACAACAAAAAGTGCAAAAAAGAAAGGTTTTTCCGTAGAGTTTTCTCAAAATACCATGATTACGGGAGGCTTTACCAATCTTCCGAAAACCCAGACAGAATACGGAAACGGTTCCCACGGAAAATATGAATTCTGGGACGGAGCCGATGGCGGGGTGAATGACGGAGATATGATCTGGGGGCCCAAATTTGTTCCGGGGCTTCAGATTGCTCAATGGAACAGTCCGATCAGGGATAAAGTTACCGGACAGGTTATTCCATGGTATGGAGCCGTGACAGATACTCAGTACAATGATAAATCAAGGTACGAAAGGGTTCCCATTGACTGGACTTACCATGATAATTTAAAAACATTTTTAAAGCCTGCAGTGATCAACAATAATAATTTTGCGATCAGCTACAGATATAATAAGGATACTTACAGACTTTCAGGGAACTTCATGAACTATGATGACAGGGTTCCTAATTCTTACCTTCAGAAGTATGGCATCAACTTCGCCTCTGAAAATCATCTCGGAGAGAAATTGATCTTTGATACGAAATTCAATTACAACCAGGCTTTCACACCGAATATTCCCAACTATGATTATAATCCGAGCGGACATATGTACACGATCCTGATCTGGATGGGAGGAGATGTAGACGGAAGAGCACTGAAAAACCATATGTGGGTTCCCGGAAAAGAAGGAAGGTCTCAGGCCAACTGGAACTATGCCTGGTACAATAACCCATGGTTCGGAGCTGAATATTATAAAAACCAGAACAGGACCAACATTATCAATGCTCAGACTGGATTAGAATATAAAGCTACAAAAGATTTCTCCGTAAAAGGTAAAATATCAATTGTTGAAAACCACGTCAAAAGAGAAACCTTGAGCCCATACTCTTATTTCAACTACAGTGCTCCGAGAAGCGGGGGCTATATTCTGAAAGATAATAAAACCTGGAACCTCAACTACGATGTACTGGCAACCTATAAGAAGAAAATATCTGAGAATTTTGATATTGCCATCAATGCCGGAGGTTCAACCTTTTATTATAAAAACAATATCAATGAAACGTCCACAGACGGTTTGAAAATTCCGGAAGTGTATACATTTGAAAACTCTATCGGAGCTTTAAAAAAATATACTTACCTGAAAGAAAAGCTGATCTACAGTGCCTATTCAACGATTGACATCGGACTGTACAATGCTTTTTTCATCAATATTTCCGGGCGTAATGACTGGTCTTCCACACTTCCTAAAGCCAACAGGTCCTACTTTTATCCTTCTGCATCGGTGAGTGCCGTGATTTCCAACCTTGTCAAACTCCCGGAGTCTGTTAATCTACTGAAACTTTCCGCTTCATGGGCGAAAGTAGCCTATGACTTCCAGCCTTATTCCATCAGAAATTATTACCTGAACAATAAAGGAATCACGTTCAACGGTAATCCTACGTTTTACTACCCTACCATCCTGAATGTTGAAAATTCTTTGAAACCGGAGCAGACAAAGTCTTATGAGCTGGGGCTGAGTGCAGGATTTCTCAATAACAGAATTACTTTAGACGCCACTTATTTCAGAACCCTGGATTATAATAATATTCTGGAGTTCCCAAGTGCAGAATCTTCAGGTTTTACCTCACAATATGTAAACGGTAATGAATACACTACAAAAGGATTTGAAATCTCCCTTGGTCTGGTTCCTGTAAAAACGGCTGACTTTACCTGGAAAACTTTGATCAACTGGAGTACATATGAGCAAAAGCTGACTTCCATCTATAATAATATGCCGAATTACAAGAATATCAAACTGGGCGAAAGAATGGACAGCTATTATGACTACACATGGCAGAAGTCTCCGGACGGCAAAGTGATCCTGGATGCGAAATCAGGAATGCCGACAAGGGCAAACACACCAAGCAATCTGAGGCATTTCAACCCGGACTGGACTTTCGGTTTCAACAACACTTTCAAATACAGAAAACTGTCTCTGAATATCGGAATTGATGGAAGCATCGGCGGCGTCATGAGATCTCAGGTTGTAGAAAAAATGTGGTGGGGAGGAAAACATCCTAATTCTGTAGCCTACAGGGATCTTGAATATGCAACTCCGGGAACTTACTATTTTGTACCGGATGGAGTTAATTACAATCCTTCTACAGGTCTTTATACACCGCATACCAAAGCCATAAGCTTCCAGGACTGGGCGCAAAACTACCCGTATCAGGCAAGGGTAACACAGGATGAAAGTGAAGAGTTTGCCAATGTATTCGACAGGACTTTTATCAAGCTAAGGTCTGTAACATTAGAATATGATTTCTCTTCATTACTGAATCCTAAAGGAATGGTAAAAGGTTTCACTGCTAATATTTCCGCCTATAACCTGGCCATGTGGAAAAAATCGAAAAATCTTTATTCCGATCCGGATTTCCAGATCAGATCAGGAAGAACGGATGATATCACGAATGACATACAGGATCCGTCAAGCAGATGGTTTGGAATAGGGTTTAATCTTAAGTTTTAATTAAAAGCACTTCAATACAATGAAAAATAGTATATACACAAAAGGATTCAGTCGCAGAACGGCAAAAGCACTGATAAGAACGGTAATCGCTGCCGGATTTCTGTCATTGGCCTCCTGTGAGTCTAACCTTGATAAGATCAATGAAAACCCTAATGACCAGGCAAGCATTGATCCCAAATATCTTCTGACTTATGCATCAAAAGAAACCTTCCAGGTGAACGGCGATAATATGTACGCTTCAAGAATGATGATCGGTACTGATGGAGAAAATACGTATCAGTACATGAAGTGGAATGATACTTCTTTTGAGGTCTATACGAAAGCGATTCTGAATACGGTAAAAATGATGCAGGAAGCTGAAAAGATCAATAATAAAAATTATATAGCGATTGGCAAATTTTTAAGGGCTTATCATTTCTTCAATATCAGTTTGAAAGTGGGAAGCGCCCCATATTCGGAAGCCGTAAAAGGTGAATCCGGAATTACCCAGCCGAAGTACGACAGTCAGGAAGCCATCATGGCCGGAATTTTATCAGAGCTGAAAGAAGCCAATGACCTCATCAATACCAGTGATAAAATTGAAGGGGATATTATCTTCAAAGGAGATGCTTCGAAATGGAAAAAGCTGATCAACTCCTTCCGCCTGAAAATCCTGATCACCCTTTCTAAAAAGACTACGGTAGGAAACTATACTGTGGCTACAGAATTTGCATCTATTGCGGGAAGCCAGCCTCTGATGACTTCAATTGCCGATAACGGAGAGCTAAAATTTGCAGATGCTGCAGACAGCAGATATACCATGTTTAATAACAGCGGATACGGATCTAGTTTATATATGGCTGATTACTTCATCAACCTGTTTAAAGAAAGACAGGATCCCCGCTTATTTACTTTTGCTGCCCAAACTACCGGTGCGAAGGAAGCAGGAAAGCCTATTACAGATTTTTCCGGATACAATGGCGGAAACCCTACTTCACCTTATTCTGATAATGCCGCCCTGATCACGGCAAAAAATATTTCAAAGGTTAACGACCGTTTCTATAAAGATCCTACCAATGAGCCTTCTTCTGTATTAAGCTATTCAGAGCTTGAGTTTATTCTTGCTGAAGCAGCCGCCAGAGGATGGATTTCCGGATCTGCAAAAACACATTATGACAATGCCATCAAAGCCAGTTTTAATTTTTACCAGACGTATGTGAAAAATCCGGGACAGTATTTTACAGGTTTTGATGTGAACCAGTATCTGACGACTCCTTTAGTGGTTTATAATGATACAGACCCATTGCAGACCCAACTGGAAAAAATCATGACTCAAAAGTACATGACCATGTTTCACCAGGCACAATGGACTTCTTATCAGGATTATTTAAGAACCGGATATCCGAATTATCCTTTAAAAGCCGGAGTTCCCGCTCCGTTCAGGTTCAGATATCCGCAATCGGAATACAGCTATAACAGCAATAATTTAAAAGCGGCCCTTGCGGCCCAATACGGAGGAAATGACAATATCAACTCCAAACCGTGGTGGTTACAGTAGAAAAAACTGATTATTTTTTATATAAACAAAGAAATCGCAGGAAAATCCTATTAACTTGCGGTTTCTTTCTTATTACGACTGAACATGAACAGAAGAGAATTTTTAGAAAAATCAAGCATTTTATTAGCGGGATTGGGAACTTCAAGTGTTCTTCACCCTTCTATTTTAAAAGCATTGGCTATTGAACCGGCTGCCCAGTCTACTTTTTATGATGCAGAACATGTGGTCATCCTTATGCAGGAAAACCGTTCGTTTGATCATGCTTTTGGAGCCCTTAAAGGAGTCCGTGGATTTTTAGATAAAAGAGCTTTTATAAAACCGGACGGACATTCCGTTTTTTTTCAGAAGGATAATACGGGGAAATATGCCGCTCCTGCCCGCCTGGATCTGAGAAATACCAAATCTACGTGGATGAGCTCCCTTCCCCATTCATGGGAAAACCAGCAAAATGCCCTGAATAAAGGAAAATATGATCAATGGCTTCAGGCAAAAGCTTCCGGAAATAAAGATTATAAAAATATTCCGCTTACATTGGGATATTATAACCGCGAAGATCTTCCTTTTTATTATCAGCTGGCAGATGCCTTTACCATATTCGACCAGTATTTCTGCTCTTCACTTACGGGGACTACTCCCAACCGGCTATTCCTTTGGTCCGGAACTTTGAGAGCACAGCAAAACGGAAAAGTGAAAGCCAACGTTGTCAACGAAAATATTGATTATGATAAGGCCAGACAGGCGAAATGGAAAAGTTTTCCGGAAATTTTAGAAGAGCAGAATGTTTCATGGAGAATTTATCAGAATGAAATCAGCCTTCCTAAAGGAATGTCCGGAGAACAGGAAGCCTGGCTGAGCAATTTTACAGATAACCCTATTGAGTGGTTTTCAAAGTTCAATGTTAAATTCTCAAAGGGATATCATCAGAATATTCCTAACCTCATTGAAAGACTGAAAAAGGAAATTGAAAAAAATCCTAAGCAGAAGGAAAGGCTGGAAGCCATGATTGCAGAACTGAAGGAAGATGAGGTAAAATACCATCCGGATAATTATTCAAAACTTTCGAAGGAGGAGAAAAATCTTCATGAAAAGGCATTTACCACCAATTCCGGCGATCCGGATTACTGGAACCTGGAAACCGGAAAGGATGAAAACGGGGAAAGACTGGTAGTTCCTAAGGGAGACGTACTGTTCCAGTTCCGTAAAGATGTGGAAGAAAAAAAGCTTCCGCTGGTGTCATGGCTTGTGGCCCCCGAACATTTTTCTGATCATCCGGGATCTCCATGGTATGGAGCGTGGTATATTTCAGAAGTTTTAAATATCCTGACCAAAGATCCTGAAACCTGGAAGAAGACCATTTTTATCATCAACTATGATGAAAATGACGGTTATTTTGATCATGTACTTCCTTTTGCCCCTCCTTTAAATCCGAGCCAGCCGGTAGATATGAACGGAAAAGAGGGAGTGGAATATGTAGACCGTTCCCAGGAATACATGTCTGATCCTTCTCTGAAAGATTATGAAAAAACTGAAGGTACCGTAGGCCTTGGCTACAGGGTGCCTATGATCATCGCATCTCCATGGACGAAAGGAGGGTTTGTGAACTCTGAGGTATCCGATCACACTTCTGTACTTCAGTTTCTGGAGAAGTTTATTATGAAAAAATTCAGCAAGGATGTTCATATTGACAATATCAGTGACTGGAGAAGGGCTATCTGCGGAGACCTGACTTCAGCATTCAACAGTCCGAATGTGAAAGCCCCGCAGATGAACTATCTAAACCAGAAAGATTATGCCAAAACCATCAATGCTGCCAGAAACAAACCGGTACCGGATCTGAAATGGTATTCAGAAAACGAGCTTAAGAACAATTTGCTTGAGATCCAGGAAAGGGGTATGAAACCTTCCCATGCGCTTCCTTATAATTTCCATGTCAATCTGGAAGGGAAAGAGATAAAGATGACCAATTTAAAAGAGAACGGTGTTCCTCTGCTGGTTTATGACAGAGCACGGTTTAATACGGATAATTATCATTTCTCTTATGCTTTGTATTCAAAACAGGAACTATCCCATGCTGTGCACTCAGGGGCTTATGATTATGAAGTTTTCGGGCCCAACGGATTCTTCCGAAAGTTTAAAGGAAATGCTGATCCGGATCTGGAAATCATTCTGGTCAATACTATTTCAAAAAACCAGGTGGAACTGATCATCAGAAACAATAAGAAGAAAAATATTTCTGTAGTACTGGAAGACCTCTACGGGAAAACAAAAAAAACAATAGCGTTGCAGAAGCCTGAGGAAAAAATAGCTTTTGACCTCAATAACAACAAAGGCTGGTACGATTTTAACATTACAGCGGGCGACCATCAGTGGCACTTTGCGGGAAGAATAGAGACCGGTAAAATTTCCGTTTCTGATCCGCACTGGGCATAGAAAAACCAATCAATAACTCAAACAAAATCCTGTACCCACCTGTGCAGGATTTTTCATATAATTCACTATATGATTATCAAATATATTACATTATAGGAATCAAATAATCACTGATATAAAAATTATACTATATTTTTTTCACAATATGCTGAATTTTATTATATTCACTTAACTAATTATCAGCATCATGAAAAAACTAAAATTAACGATTGCATTATCATTTTTAGCAGCTGGAATATCCGGAAATCTAAGTGCGCAGGACACAAATACTGACAGCCATACAATCACGATTTCTATTCCTAAAGTTGCACTGGTAGACATTGAGCCTTCAGCTACAAAAAACCTTGTTCTTGGATTCACAGCACCTTCAGAGGCTGGAAATCCTGTTGTGGCAAGCCCGGCCAATAATAGCTTATGGCTTAACT
Organism: Chryseobacterium arthrosphaerae; assembly: GCF_001684965.1. Lineage (NCBI taxonomy): Bacteria > Pseudomonadati > Bacteroidota > Flavobacteriia > Flavobacteriales > Weeksellaceae > Chryseobacterium > Chryseobacterium arthrosphaerae. The sequence goes on from NZ_MAYG01000001.1 coordinate 3,415,605, forward strand.
ATTCATCAATCAAATCCGGTTCTGATACCCGTAATGTAACGGTAAAACTCAATGCCCTTGTTCCCGGAGTTGATATTCATGTAACAGCTGCCGCCCCTACAGGAGCTGGTGGAGGAACACTGGGCACATCTGCAGGATTGCTTACATTAAGCGCCGCAGATCAGACTATTATTTCGGGGATAGGAAGTGCTTACACAGGTAACGGAGCCAATAACGGACACAATCTTACGTACGCTCTTGCTGCAGGAAGCGGCCCCGGAGGAGTAGCTAACTATGCAGATCTACAGGTTACAGCAACCACAACAGCTACAGTAATTTATACGATATCAGACAACTAGAATTAACAACCATTCTATTCTGCATTTCAAAAACAAGAAGAAATTGTTAAGCAGTTTCTTCCTGCTTTTGTATTATTAATGATTTAACCTAGATTTTATATGATGACAAAGCGTATTCTTCTTTTGATCGCCTTTATGTTGCAGTTTGGATTTTTGCATGCCGGTATTGTGGTTCTCAACGGTCTTACGCATTCCTATAAAATAGAAAACGGGAAAGTTTACAAGGGAAAAGTAGCCATTGAGAATACAGCCAATACTCCTCAGAGTGTAAAATTATTTTTACAGGACTTCACCTACCATGCTGATGGCACCATCCATTATACTGCATTACAGACCAATCAGCGCACCAATGGAAACTGGATTAAGCTGAATACCAATCTTGTCACCCTGAAGGCCAGAGAAAAAACGGAGGTATTGTATGAAATCACCGTTCCTTATGAGGTCAAATCTCCCGGCAGCTACTGGAGTGTGATCATTGTAGAACCTGTAGATGACATAAAGCCCAGCGACAATAAACCAGGAGTAAATATTACCTCTGTGATTCGCTATGCGATTCAGGTCATTACAGACATTGAAACGGAAAAAGCGAAACCGGAACTTAAATTCGAAAGTGTAAAAGTAGAAAAGGAAGAAGGAAAAAAAACTGTAAAAATTGCCATAGCCAATCATGGAAATCTTTACTGTAAACCAACGGCATCCATTGAAATCTATCACCGCAAGACCGGGGAAAAAGTCGGAACTTACTCCAGTTTAACCATGGGATTGCTGCCTTCTACCTCCAAAATTTTCCCTATTGATATCAGTAAATTACCCCCGGATAAATATACCGCTACGATAATAGCCACAGATGAAGAAGACAATGCCTTTGCCCTGAATGTGGAACTAGAAGTAAAAAATGATTAAAACCTGGACATTATTTATCATCCTGTTATTATTCCCGGTATCTACTTTTTGTCAACAGCAGTCAGAACGACTGATCAGTAAAAAAGATAGCTTAATGCCAGGAATGTCTACTTCTGTTCCTTTTACATTGGAAAACAGCTCGGCTGAAAACAAAAACTACGATATTTCGGTTACGACCTCAAGTCCTCACATCACTCCTATCCTGGCAAAAGGAAAATTCCAGGTTCCGCCTTATGAATCTTCCGTATATCCGGTTCCTTTACGTATTGCCGCAGAAACAGCTCAGGGAGAGTATTCGGTAACGCTGAATATTACAGACCTCAATACCGGAACTGCTTTTTCTAAAAAAGTACCGGTAACAGTCTCCGGAAACAGAAAATTCTCACTGACCACATTGGATTCACCTGAATTTATAAGGGCTGGAGAAACCATCCGGTCGTCCTTTCTTTTAAAAAATAACGGCAACATAACCGAAACCCTTATCCTGGAAAGTAAGTCTGCGATTATTGATCACGATCCGTCTGTTACCCTTGGACCGAACGAATCCAAAGTAATTACAATACACAAAGTAACGAATGCTGAGCTTAAACAGAATGAATTTCAGAATCTGAACCTTTTGGTCTATTCAAAAGATAATCCGAAAGAAAATCAAAACCTCTATGTGAGTACTCAGGTGATATCGGTAAAACCTGCCAACAGCGATATTTACCACAGGCTACCCGTTGCAGCCTCATTATCTTTCATTGGAATGAAAAATATGGGGGTTTATAATGATGGCTTCCAGGGCGAGCTTTATGGCAAAGGAACATTGGATCAAGAGAATAAAAATCAGATTGAATTCCATGCAGCCACCCATAATCCTATAGAATTCAACACGTTTACCCAATACGAAGAGTATTTTATCAATTATAAAAGGGAGCGCTTTTATGTGCATCTTGGAGATAAAACCTATTCTTCCTCTTATTTGACTGAGTTTGCGAGATACGGCCGGGGAGCGGAAATCCGGTATGATTTCAATAAAGTAAGTCTGGGCGGCTTTTATAACCATCCCAGATTTTTCCGTGATATTAAAGATGAATTGAATTTCTACTCAACTTTCAGGATCCGTAAAGAATCAGAAATCTCGGTGGGGTATCTGTACAAAACACCGCGAAAGGCAGAAATGTATGACAGAAATACAAGGTTGGATTCTGATGCCCACCTTCCTTATACCAAGGGAAAATTCAAGATCTCAAAAAACATTACTCTTTCCGGGGAATTTGCCTACAGCACTACCAAAGCAACCCATGGAACAGCTTATATGCTTCAGTCTGATATCAATTTGGAAAAACTCAGCGGAAGTTTGATGTATATGAAAGCAAGCCCCATGTTTGCCGGATATTTTACCAACACCCATACTTTTAACGGAAATATTCAATACAGGTTATCAAAGAAAATCAGTGTAATGGCCACCTATACCCAGGATGCCAAAAATTTCGAAAGAGATACATTATTTTTAGCAGCACCCTACAGGCAATACTTACAGTATGGTGTGCAGTACAAATACCTGCCCAATGGATTTGTAATGTTTAATAACGGTTATCAGAAATATCAGGACCGCCTGGAGCCCAGACAATTTGATTATTACGAGCGGTTTTTCAGGATGAGTCTGAATCAGAAGATCGGAATATTCCAGGTCAATCTTGAGGGGCAAATTGGAAATACAGACAATTATCTGACGGGATTCAGCGGCAATTCCAGCTTTTATTCTGCCAATCTTTCATTTGAAAAATTCAGAACATCATTTAATGTATTCGGAAGTTACGCCATTACTTCCCGGTACCAGCTGCAAAATCAGAAACAGCTTTATTACGGGGCCAGGATCTTCAGTAGGTTCTCTGATAAGACGAGCTTAAGTATCTTTTATCAGAATAATTATATTCCTGAGGAGTATTTCAAAGACAGAAACCTGTTTGAGCTGCTGTTTCACCAACAGTTATTTCCGGGAAATGAACTGGATCTTTCAGGCAGGTATTCTTTGCAACGGGGTGAAATAGGCAATAAAGATTTTATATTTTCAATGCGGTATACCTGGCGTCCTGATATTCCGGTACAGAAAGTGGCAGAATACGTTTCCTTATCAGGGAATGTGCGTAATCTTGGGATCAAAAGAACAGAGGGAGTAAGACTGATGCTTGGGAGCTATTTATCCATCACAGACAAAGAGGGTAATTATGCATTTAAAAATGTTACTCCGGGAAGTTATTTTCTGGAAATAGACCGGTCAACAACAGAAATCAATGATATCCCGACTTCGGCTTTTCCTGTAGCTTTAGCGCTCGCTGATAAAGAAAACATTTATAATTTCGGATTAACTACCGCGGCCAATGTACAAGGGCATATCCGGCTGACAGAATCGGATCCCGAAGCACCAACGATTCAAAAGGGTAAAAATAAAAAGGAAAGTATCATTCTGGAAGCTGTCAGTAATGAGCAGACCTATCGTAAGATCTGTTTCATAGGGGAAGATTTTGATTTTACCTATCTGCGTCCCGGAGACTGGACGGTTAAAGTCTACCGGAATGGTCTTGACAAACGGTATAAGATTTCAACGGATAAATTTGAATTTACCCTGAAGGCTGCAGAGACCAAAAAACTGAGTATTCAGATCGTCAGACATCAGTTAGAAATCAAATATCAGCAGGAATCCCTGAAAGTAGGATATAATGAAATAAAAGGCAAGAAATGATTCTCATACGTTCCATATTATTAACAGCATCTTTGATGATCTCCGGTATAGTGTACTCCCAGTCCACCGTTACCTTCACTTTACCTGTGGTGACTTTAATGGACATAGAGCCTGCAGGAAATATCTCCCTGAACTTCACCGCCCCTACTGAGGCAGGAAATCCTCTTGGTAACCCGGCTCCCAACACATCAAAATGGATCAATTATACTTCTGCAATTGCCGCCGGAGGACTTCCCAGAAAAATCACAGCCGCTCTTCTTAATTCGGGTATCCCCGGCGTGAATATCAGATTGCAGGCTGCAGCAGCTTCCGGAGCCGGAGGAGGTACATTAGGAACACCTTCAGCACAGGTTACCCTTACCACGACTCCTGTTACGATCATAAGCGGAATCGGAGGAGCATACACGGGCAATGGAGCTAATAACGGGCATCGTCTTACGATTTCCCTGGTTCCGGGTACTTATGCCAACTTATTAGCACAGACCAATACAACGGTTACAATCGTCTATACCATCACAGAATAAAACTGAAACATGAAAATGAACAGCTACTTTCCCGGAAACAATTACTTAAAAAGAAACCTATTTATGTTTCTTCTGATCATAAGCAGTTATCTGAAAGCACAGGTAGTAATGGTCTCCGGAGACTGGGCAGCTACTATACCTGCGATCACCGAAGCCGGCAGTAATTATGCAGGAACTTACAGTAATGCTTCCATTCCCACGACGGCGATAACACTATCCACTACATTATCCGGGAATTTTCTCAATGTCCTTGCAGGAAAAGGTGCAAAAATGACCATGCGTTATACTTCCAATGCCTGGAACAGTTCTTTAGGTCTTTCTGCAAGACGAACAGGGCCAACAACAGGTACCATTTCAGGCGTGTGTTTGCTGTGCTCAGCTACCATCAGTGGAGGCGACACCTTCATTCCTATAGATTCGAATTCAGATACCACTTTCTTCAATTTAAATTTTGCAGGTGTTTTAGGAATAAGCAATACGGCAAATTTCTCGGATATCAACCTGATCTTACAGCTATCCGGTGTTTCTGTTACCATTCCTGCCGCCAACTACAGTGCCCGCATAATTTTCACTGTAGTCTCCAACTGATCATATTGACAATGGAAGCCTGAAGATACTTGGTAAAGTTCTGCAGGCCAATAGCATAAAAAAACAAATCCTTTTCAAGTTTTGAAAAGGATTGTTTATACTTAAGATTTTAATGTTTCGCCCACCAAAGAGGGGTTAATACTGCGTCAGCACCACCCAACAGCTGGACGGCCTGATCATATCCGGTCTGATCAGTGTTTCTGAAAATGCTCGGATATCTCAATCTCTGAGGGAAATTCTGGACAGAATTGGTCATATAGTTCCCTGAATTCAGATTAGGAAGATTAACCAATGGCGTTTCTATTGCAGGATTTTCCATGAAAGGCAATCCCAGTCTTCTATGATCATTCCAGGATTCTAAAGGTAGCCATGGCATATTAGCCAGATACTTCTGAGTAATGATCTTCGTTAATTTATCATTTTTAAATGATCCGTTTTTATAGATTGTATTTACAGGATATTTGATGTCTACTGAAATTAAATTACCTGTAACCGGGTCTTTATACTTCATGGTATGGCTTACCCCAGGTTCTGTGGTATGAGAATAAGAAACAGATGTTCCGTCCCTGTTATAATCTGTTGAAATGATATACTGACCATAAAACTGAGAAACTCCGTTATACGCAAAGCTATCCTGTATTCCCTTATTATAAGCAGCTTCATCACTCATGGGAACAGACCATCCTTTCAGCGCAGCTTCAGCCATCAGGAAATAGGTTTCCCAGCTTGCGAAGAAAATTCTGGAATTGGTTCCCTCCCTGTATTGTTTTCCTAAAGCAGGCATACAGCCGATCACCCCTCTCAGTCCGTTTCTTTGTCCTTTTACACCCCAGTTTCCTATTGTGGTCGTATTCCAGGTATTTACCGTATTGATGGTAATTTTAGACCCATTGGCAAAGGTAAGATCCCCCTTATTGGTAGAAGCCAGATTATTGTATTTTGGATAAAAAGAATAAATAGGACTTATAAAATCTCCTGGAATATAGAATGTTTTATAGGCTCTGGGATCTATTTTATTGGGTAAACCATCTAACCAATATCCTGCACTTGGGTCATTGGTCATTGTTGAGAACTGTTCATCATATTTTATTCCGATATAATCTGAAGCTTTCACTGCGGTATGCTGGGCTGCCGGTAATTGTTCTGTAGAATTTATTCCTCCAAGCCCTATATACATATTATTAAGTGTTGCAGACAGGATCTGGGAATTCCATTCTCTGGACATCACTCCCGATAGAGGATTCCATCCTGTATCTTCCTTAACTTTAAAGTTATCATCACTTGTACTGATCAGCATATTAGAATTAGCCGCCTCTTCAAACTCTGCTTTTGCTTTTGCCGGATCCACTTCTGAAATCCTCATGGCAATTCTCATCCGCATAGAATTAGCATACTTTACCCATTGCCCCCATTTAAAGGAATAAGCCATATCAACTGCATTAGGGTTTGAAGGAACAGGCTGGCTGACATCCATTTTAGCAGCAGCATCTTTCAGTTCATTCAAAATAAAATAATACACTTCTTTTTCAGAATTAAACCCCGGATTAACCCCTTTAAATGCCTGAATAGGCTGTGGCCCAAAATTATCAGAAAACTCACTCATCAAATAAGCCCTCCAGATTCTGGCAGTCTGAATAAGATTTTCATAATAAGGTTTACCCTGACCTATTGCTTTTTTCTCATTGGCAATTTCAATAGTAGCGTTGGCGTTATTCAGCCATTCGGAGATCCCTTTCCAATATTCTACAGTCCAGGAGTCGTCATAGGAACCGCCTGCAATTCCTGTTGACAGGTGCTGTCGTGCTGCGGTCTTCCAGTAAAGAACAAAGGTACGTTCTGCAATATTGGGATCCTGCTGTGCTCCCAGAATAGAATTATTTAAAAAATATTCAGGCTCAGCTCTATTAATATCTACTGAAAACGGATCATTATTAATGTCTTCAAAATCATTACAAGATGTACTAAATGCCGCCAGTGCAATGAGAGATAAAATATATTTTTTCATGATGTTATTGTTAAGGTTAAAATCCTAATGTAATGGAAAATAAATACGATCTTGTGGTAGGAAATGAAAGGTTTTCGAACCCTACAGCATTGGAATTGATAGCAAATACAGACTCAGGATCTATTCCTTTGGCTTTGCTGTAGATCATCCATACATTGTTTGCTGTAAAAGAAATTTTAGCACTTTGTAATGCTAATTTTTCAAAAATACTTTTCGGAAAGTTATAAGACAGTTGAATATTTCTCAGCCTGATATTGGTAGCATCATAGATATTCTGTTCTGTAATACCTAAATTCCCTGCCGTTACAGCCGCCCAATAATCCTGTTGTGTGATTTCTTTTGTATTGGCAGTAAAGGCTCCATTCTGCTGCACTACCGCATCGAGAACAAAATTATCTCTTCTTCCGCCAGGAGCTGTATCTGCTGCCAGCCCTGCTTTCTGTAATGCTGATTGTGTTGATGAATAAAACTTCCCACCGATTCTTCCGTCAATAAGGAAAGAAATTCCAAAATTCTTATATACAAAGCTATTGGTGAATCCAAATAAAGCCCTTGGCGTCTGATCTCCCAGATAATACTGTTCAGCAGTGGCCTGAGGCAAGCCATTCTGTCCTACAATAAGTTTTCCATAGTGCGGGCTGTTAGGATCTTCCACTCTTAAAAATTTTGTTCCGTAAATAGATCCGTAAGGCATCCCCACTTCTGCAAAGAAGCCGACATTATCAAACCCTCCTAAAGGGTATTTTAAAACCTCTCCGTCAATTCTGTCAATTACACTTTTTAATTTAGAGAAATTGGCATTCACATTCCATGTAAAATTCTCTTTTTTAACAATATCAGTATTGACAACCACTTCGATCCCACTGTTACTAAGCCCTCCTGAACTTATTTTTCTATACTCATATCCGGAAAGTGGATTCATAGGTAAATCTATCAGCTGATCTGTTGCTGTATTTTTGAAATAACTTACATCCAGAGAAACCCTGTTAAAGAATTTAAGATCTGCCCCTACTTCAAAAGTCTTAAGTTTCTCCGCATGCAGATTCGAATTATAAAGGATTTTCTTTCTGCCAAGAATGGCACCCCCATTCGGATCTGCGCCCAGTTTATAAGTATTGTATAGCTCATACGGATTCAAAGAGTTCCCGGTTATTGCATAAGCAGCACGAAGTTTGGCAAAAGTTAATACTTTCGAAGTATTCCCATTCAGTTTGTTCAGCATTTCCGTTAAAACCAAAGAGGTACTTACTGAAGGGTAAAAATAGGATCTGTTTTCAATCGTTAATGTAGAAGACCAATCGTTTCTTGCAGTCGCATTAATGAACCAGTAACCATCATAATTAATCTCAGCAGAAGCAAACACTGAATTGATCTTCTTCCAGAAATCGATCTCATTATTTGCAATACCTGCAATATCACTGGTATTATTTACACTGAAGACATTCGGAACGATCAGGTTTTGAGTACTGAAATAAAGCGCTTTGGTTCTGGTTTCCATCATTTGCCCGTAAACAGAAACTGAACCGCCCCATTTCCCCAGTAAATTATCTTTTTTAGCAGTAAGACTTGCAATATAATTATTCTCATAAAACTTTTCCTCACTGGTTGCATACGCATTTCTGCGGGAAGACCCTGTCCATACCCTTGCATCTGCATTCAGTGCATAAAAGTCTGTTCCCAGTCTGACATCTCCGCTCAACCAATCATTAAATTGATATTTAAGATAACCGTTTAATAAGAAACGGTCTTTTTTATCAGCATTAAGCCCATTATAAGCTGACCAGTAAGGATTAATCCCGTTAGGAGTTATCCAACGCGACTGCACATCATTCTGCATCTGTCCCTGTTGGTAATCTCTTATATCTATATTCTGAGGCATGAGAAGAATATTAGGATAGTAATTACCATCTCCCCTACCTCCCGAAGGTCTGTTTTTAGCCTTTGTACTTATATATTGAACTTTGACTTCAGAGGTCCACCTTTTATTCGCTCCAAAATTAGAGTTCATTTTCGCCATAAAATTAAATCGCTCAAACCTGGAGTTCGGAATCTGGCTATTATCATTTAAATAGTTGGCTGAAGTATACAGACTGGTACCTTCGCCCAAGTTTTCCTGAAAACTTAAAGTATGCTGTGAATTAATTCCTGTCTTAAAGAAATTTTTCAGATTATCATACCGCTTCATATCGGATCCTTCAAAAGCAGGTCCCCATGAGCTTGTATTATCGCTATTTGCAGGATTTACGGTACCGTTCAACCCTAATCCGAAACTATCCTGCATATCCGGTTTCATAAAAATGGTTTCGAAGCCTAAACTTGTAGAATAAGTAATTCCCAGCCCTCCTTTTCTTTTTCCGGTCTTGGTAGTGATCAAAATAACCCCGTTTCCCCCTCTTGATCCATATAAAGCTGAAGCGGCCCCGCCCTTAAGCACTGATATACTTTCTATATCATCTGCATTAATATCTGCCAATCCATTTCCCATATCTAAGTCAGGATTCCAGAAATCATTATTATAGTATCCATCATTCTGCTTAGCTTTCGAGCCAGCGCTATTACTCAAAGGTACCCCATCTACTACAATAAGAGGCTGATTATCCCCTTTAAGCGAATTAAACCCTCTAAGATTTATCTTAGATGAAGAGGCAGGCCCAAAACCTCCTTTTACCACCTGAAGCCCGGCTACTTTGCCCGCTAATGCATTTGTAACATTCGTTTCTTTTGCATCCACCAATGTTTGACCTTTCACATCCTGGAAAGAGTATCCCAATGTCTTTTTCTCCTTTTTAGCACCATAAGCCGTTACAACAATCTCATCAATTTTTGCAGCTTTGGTAGAATCTGTATTTTGCCCATGCAAAGCGTTCAGACCTAAAAATAAAGATGGGAGAAGTCCAATCTTAATTATTAATTTATTCATATATATACAATGATTTAACGCAAATATAATATTTTAACAGTATTTAATACCGTATTGATAAAAAATAAAGAATATAATATAGATACTATTGATATAATGATAGTTAACCTAACAAATAATAAATAAATTAAATATGATGATGAAAAAAATGAGATTGTTAAATGCAAAAAAACTGATACCACATGACCTATATTGTGCAATCAGTGGCAAGTTAATAGAACAGCAAAAGAGTAAGGTTCAGAGTTTCTGAAAAAGGAGATAAAGAATTGAGTGGCTTAGAAAAGTAAGAAGAAGAAGAGAAAAAATAAAGAAGACCTATGAGAACTTCTTGGGATATAAAACAAAAAAAAATCCTTTATCGTTATGATAAAGGATTTTTAAAAATAAAATAAAAACTGGCGGCGGCCTACTCTCCCGCGTTAGCAGTACCATCGGCGCTGGTGGGCTTAACTTCTGTGTTCGGAATGGGAA